>NC_022080.4:1840625-2163750 GCF_000445995.2 Geobacillus genomosp. 3 | reverse complement strand
ATGCTCCCCCCTGTAAGACGGTTTGCGTGTTTCATCATTTTCCTTTGCAGACGCCGACAGAAGGTGTATACTATGACATGGAAGGCGACAAACTATTATAGCGAGCTTATAGGAGGTTTACGTATGGCAGCCGATAAGCATACGGAAGAGAAGGGCCAACAATACGACGTGCTGGCGTCGACACAAATTGTTATACATAGAGCGTTGGAAAAGCTCGGCTATCCGGAAGAAGTGTATGAACTGTTAAAAGAGCCGATCCGCGTGCTGACCGTCCGCATTCCGGTGCGCATGGACGACGGGTCGGTGAAAATTTTTACCGGCTACCGGGCGCAGCATAACGATGCCGTCGGCCCGACGAAAGGCGGGGTGCGCTTCCATCCTGATGTCACCGAGCGTGAGGTGAAAGCGCTGTCGATTTGGATGAGCCTAAAATGCGGCATCGTCGATTTGCCGTATGGCGGCGGCAAAGGCGGCATTGTCTGCGACCCGCGCACGATGTCATTCCGCGAGCTTGAGCGCTTAAGCCGCGGTTATGTGCGCGCCATCAGCCAAATCGTCGGACCGTCCAAAGACATTCCGGCGCCGGATGTGTTTACGAACTCGCAAATTATGGCGTGGATGATGGATGAGTACAGCCGCATCCGCGAGTTCGATTCACCGGGCTTTATTACTGGAAAGCCGCTTGTCCTCGGCGGTTCGCACGGCCGGGAAACGGCGACGGCCAAAGGGGTGACGATTTGCATCCGGGAGGCGGCGAAAAAACGCGGCCTGTCGCTCGAAGGGGCGCGTGTCGTCGTCCAAGGGTTCGGCAACGCCGGCAGTTATTTGGCGAAGTTTATGCACGACGCCGGGGCGAAAGTTGTCGGCATTTCCGATGTATACGGCGCGCTGTACGACCCGAACGGGCTTGATATCGACTATTTGCTTGAGCGGCGCGACAGCTTTGGCACGGTGACGAAGCTGTTTAAAAATACGATTTCGAACAAAGAGCTGCTTGAACTTGAGTGCGACATTTTAGTGCCGGCGGCCATCGAAAACCAAATTACGGCCGAAAACGCCTCGCGCATTAAGGCAAGCATTGTCGTTGAGGCGGCAAACGGCCCGACGACGCTCGAAGCGACGGAAATTTTAACGCAACGCGGCATTTTGCTCGTCCCGGATGTGCTCGCAAGCGCCGGCGGCGTAACGGTGTCGTACTTTGAATGGGTGCAAAACAACCAAGGGTACTATTGGACGGAAGAGGAAGTCGAACAGCGGCTTGAAAAAGTGATGGTCAAGGCGTTTAACAATGTATATGACATGGCGCAAACGCGCCGCGTTGACATGCGTCTTGCCGCGTACATGGTCGGCGTCCGCAAAATGGCGGAAGCATGCCGGTTCCGCGGCTGGGTGTGAACGCAGCAAGCAGTGACGTTTGCAAGCTTGGGCGAAATCCCCTATCATAAGATAGGGGATTTTTTGCTTCGTGCGAGGTGACAAGAAACATGAAAGAAGAAAAAATTATTATCGTCGGCGGCGGGCCGTGCGGGTTGGCGGCGGCAATTGCCTTGCAGGACGTCGGATTTTCGCCGCTTGTGATCGAAAAAGGCAACATCGTCCATGCGATTTACCGCTTTCCGACCCATCAGACGTTTTTCAGCACGAGCGATCGGTTGGAAATCGGCGGGGTGCCGTTTATTACCGAAAACCGGAAGCCGACGAGAAACCAGGCGCTTGCGTATTATCGCGAAGTCGTCGTCCGTAAACAAGTGCGCGTCAACACGTTTGAAGAAGTGAAAACCGTTGAGCGGCAGGAAGGCGGGGCGTTTGTTGTTGAAACGACAAAAGGCGAGTATCGCGCCCAATACATCGTGGTTGCCACCGGGTATTACGACCATCCAAATTATATGAATGTGCCGGGGGAAGAACTGCCGAAAGTGATGCATTATTTCAAAGAAGCGCACCCGTACTTCAACACTGACTGCGTCGTGATCGGCGGGAAAAATTCGAGCGTCGACGCAGCGATGGAGCTTGTGAAGGCCGGGGCGCGCGTCACGGTGCTATATCGCGGGAGCGAATATTCCAAAAGCATCAAACCGTGGATTTTGCCAGAGTTTGATGCATTGGTGCGCAAGGGCGTCATTCGGATGGAATTTCACGCCCATGTGAAAGAAATTACGGAAGATGCCGTCGTTTACGAAGTCAACGGGGAAACAAAAACGATCAAAAACGATTTTGTGTTCGCCATGACCGGTTATCACCCGGACCATCGCTTTTTGATGAACATCGGCGTCCGCGTTGACCCGGAAAGCGGTCGGCCACATTATGACCCGGAAACGATGGAAACGAACGTGCCGGGGGTGTTTATCGCGGGAGTACTCGCCGCCGGCAATAATGCAAATGAAATCTTTATCGAAAACGGCCGTTTTCACGGAGATCATATCGCCGCCTGCATCGCCCGACGCGAACACGGTACATCGGTTCGGAAACCGTTGTAGCGCACCGTTTCGGTGCGGCAGAAATCGCCGGGCATCATGTTTGAAACGAGAAAGCGAAGGTGACGAATGCGATGAAACGAAAAGTAGTGCTGCTGACGACCGGCGGCACGATCGCCAGCAAGCGGAATGAACGGTCCGGCCGCTTGCGTGCCGGGGCGTTAAGCGGGGAAGAACTTGCCGCCATGTGCCATTTGCCGAAAGAAATCGAGGTCAAAGTCGAAAGCGTGTTTCAGCTGCCGAGCATGCATTTGACGTTTGCGCATTGGCTTGAATTGAAAAAGCGGATTGAGGCGCATTTCGCTGATCCGTCTGTCGATGGCATCGTCGTCACCCACGGGACCGATGCGCTTGAGGAAACGGCGTACTTTCTAGATTTGACTGTGAATGACCCGCGAACGATTGTTGTTACCGGCTCGCAGCGGGCGCCGACGGATTTGGGAAGCGATGTGTATATCAACATCCGTCACGCCATTTATGCCGCGTGCGCCGAAACGCTGCGCGGGGCGGGGACGGTCGTTGTGTTTAACGAGCGCATTTTTGCCGCGAAATATGTGAAAAAAGAGCATGCTTCCAACATTCAAGGGTTTAACGCCTTTGGATTCGGTTATTTGGGCATTATTGACAACGATGAAGTGCACGTGTACCAAAAGCCAATCCGGCGTGAATATTACAACCTTGTGCGCCCACTTCCGCCCGTCGATATTGTGAAATGTTATGTGGAGGCGGATGGAAAATTTATTAAGGCGGCCCGCGAAAGCGGCGTTGCCGGCATCGTGCTTGAAGGAGTCGGCCGCGGGCAAGTGGCGCCAAACATGGTTGGTGAAATCGTCAAGGCGATCGAAGCCGGCATTCAAGTGGTCGTGACGACGAGCGCTGAGGAAGGGGCGGTGTATACGACGTACGACTACTTAGGAAGCGCGTATGACTTGCATAAAAAAGGCGTGATTCTCGGCAGCGACTATGATGCCAAAAAGGCGCGCATCAAACTTGCCGTCGCCCTCGCTTCCGACGCAGCCATCGACGGCTTGTTTGCTTATTAGACAGGAAACTGTCTGGAAAATTCTCTTTTTTCCTCCTCGGTTTCATGGTACGATAGAGGTAAAACGATAGAGAAACGGGGATCGGGATGTTTTCGCTCATTTCCGCCGGCGTCGCCCCCGGGGTGGCGCTGCTCAGCTATTTTTATTTAAAGGACGAATATGAGGCCGAACCGTTGTCCTTTGTGTTGCGCATGTTTTTTTTCGGTGTTCTTCTCGTTTTTCCGATTATGTTCATTCAGTATGTGTTAGTGGAAGAAGAGATCATTTCGTCGCCGATGGCGGAGGCGTTTTTATCGGCGGCGCTGCTTGAAGAGTTTGTGAAATGGTTTATCATCTATTTTTTTGTGTACGACCATGATGAATTTGATGAGCCGTATGACGGCATTGTGTATAGCGCCAGCGTTTCGTTAGGATTTGCGACGCTCGAAAACATTTTGTATTTATTGGCCAACGGAGTGGAGACAGCTGTCAGCCGGGCGCTGTTGCCGGTGTCAAGCCATGCGTTGTTTGCCGTCATCATGGGATTTTATTTCGGCAAAGCGAAATTTGCTGTTCAAAAGCGTTGTTATTATTTGTGGGCGTCGTTTTTACTGCCGTTTTTCCTTCATGGCATGTATGACTGGATTTTGCTGGCCAAGAAGCAATGGGGCTATTACATTGGACCGTTTATGCTCGCTTTATGGTGGGTGGCGCTGCGCAAAGTGAAGCAGGCAAAAGGATACGCCCGCTGCCAGGCGACGCCGTCAGCGAGAGGAGCCGTTCGAAACGTAGAACTCCCTTAAAAAGGGGAGATAGTTGATATAGCAAAAAGTTGCAACGTGAAAAGGGGCGTCCGGAAGTCGAACAGGCGGCTTTCCGGACAGCCCCTTTTTCTTTTTTCTGCATAAAGAGGGAAAACCGGAGGAAAATAAGGATAAAAACGGCGATGGTCGACGGGAGGTTTGCATATGGTAAGGAAACTAATCATGTTCACCTTAATAGGCGCGTGGGTATGCCTGCATCCAGCGAGCCATGCCGCCGCCTTTTCCCCGCAGGTGATTCAGCGCGGGGCAGTTGGTGATGATGTCATTGAGTTGCAGGCGCGGTTGCAATATCTCGGTTTTTACAACGGCAAAATTGACGGCGTATTCGGCTGGCGCACGTATTGGGCGCTGCGCAACTTCCAATACGAATACGGCCTGCCGGTCGACGGATTGGCCGGGGAAGAAACAAAGCGGAAGCTTGTCAATGCATCCAAATATTATGAGGACTTCGTCAAAGAGCAAATCCGCCAAGGAAATGATTTCACCCATTATGGCGGCATCCCGCTCAGCCAACAGGTGAAAAAACGCGGCGGCGGAGGGGGACGGACGGCGAAAACAACGGCGTCCAATGTGCCGAAAGGATTTTCGCAAAACGATATTCAGCTGATGGCGAACGCCGTTTACGGTGAAGCGCGGGGCGAGCCGTACATCGGGCAAGTGGCCGTGGCTGCGGTCATTTTAAACCGGCTTGAGCATCCGTCGTTCCCGGACACGGTCGCCGGCGTCATTTTTCAACCGGGCGCGTTCACCGCAGTCGCTGACGGCCAAATTTGGCTGACGCCGAACGAAACGGCGAGAAAAGCGGTGCTTGATGCCATCAACGGCTGGGATCCGAGCGGCGGGGCCATTTATTATTTCAACCCGGCGACAGCGACTAGCGATTGGATTTGGAGCCGGCCGCAAATCAAACGGATCGGCGACCATATTTTTTGCAAATAAAGGAGGGGACGGATATGCTGCGAACGATCTTAATTGCCGTGCTTGCCGTGGCGGTCATCGGCACCGGCTACTGGGGCTACCGCGAGCACTTGGAGAAAAACGCGATTTTAATCCACGCGGAAAACAACTACCAGCGCGCGTTCCACGATTTGGCCTATCAAATCGACTTGCTTCATGATAAGCTCGGCGCAACGCTGGCGATGAACTCGCATGCGTCATTGTCGCCGGCGCTTGCCGAGGTGTGGAAAATCGCATCGGAAGCCCACTCGGACGTCGGTCAGCTGCCGTTGTCGCTCTTGCCGTTTAACAAGACGCAAGAGTTTTTATCACAAATCGGCGAGTTCAGCTATCGGACAGCGGTGCGCGATTTGGAAGAGGAGCCGTTGACAAAGGAAGAGTACAAGACGCTGCAGGCGCTGTACAAAAACGCCGGCGCCATCCGCCAAGAGCTGCGCAATGTGCAACATTTAGTGCTTGAAAACAATTTGCGCTGGATGGACGTCGAGCTGGCGCTGGCAACAAATGACGAGAAAGGTGATAACATTATTATTGACGGCTTTAAGGCGGTCGAAAAAAATGTCGATACGTTCTCGAGTTCGTCAGAGTTTGGTCCGTCGTTTGTTGGTCTTGCCAATGAAGAAAAAGGGTTTGTCCGGGCGCAAGGCCGTCCGGTTTCCAAAGCCGAAGCGAAACGAATCGCCCGCGATTTCCTTGGCCTAAAGGGGACGGAGGAAATCAAGGTGACGGAAAGCGGCAAAGGGGCGGACGACCGCTTTTACAGTTTAACGATTCACGATCCGAAAACAAAAGGCGACATTTATATGGACATTACGAAAAACGGCGGCTACCCGATTTGGGCATTGAACAGCCGGCCGGTCGGCAAATCGAAGATCAGCCTGCATGAGGCGGCCAACCGCGGAATGGCATTTTTAAAACGGCATCAATTTACCGGATTTGAGCTGTACGACAGCACGCAATACGATAATGTCGCCGTGCTTACATTTGTCAAAAGTGAAAACGGCATCCGCATTTATCCGGAAGCCATCCAAATGAAAGTGGCGCTCGATAATGGTCGCATCGTCGGTTTTTCGGCGCGCGATTATTTGTCATCGTCGATCCCGCGCCCGTTGCCAAAACCGAAACTCACCGTCGAAGCGGCGAAGAAAAAGGTAAACCCGCAGTTAAAAGTGATGGAGCAACGCCAGGCGGTGATTATGAACGACTTGCAAAAACCGGTGCTTTGCTACGAGTTTTTAGGAACGCTTGACGGCGAGACGTACCAGCTGTTTATTAATGCGTCAACCGGTCTCGAAGAAAAAGTGGAAAGACTCGAAAGTGTCGAACCGAACTACGGGTGAGAGCAAAGGGAGGAAAGGCCAAGCATGGAGCCTTTCCTCTTTTTCATTCCCGCCGACCCGCAGGAAGATTGTATGGTATAATAGTCGTATGAAACGATATAGGTCGGCGGCATCATGGACGATTCGGCCGCTGGTCAAAAAGGGGCAAAATGGAAAAATGATGATGAAGATCGGGGATCGGATCCGGCTTGAGCCGCTCGACGGTTCGCCGCGGCAATATCGGAGCAAGACGCTTGCCATCGCTGACGGGGTGATCCATATTAGTTATCCTGTCGACGAACAAAGCGGAAAAACGGTGTATTTGTTAAATGGCATGCAATTTAAAGCGAGTTTTGTCGGTCAAGACGGGGGCTTATACATATTTGAGACGGAAGTGAAAGGGAAAGTGCGCGACCCGCTGCCAATGGTTGTCTTGGCTTATCCGGGCGACGAATATGTCATCCGCATCCAGCGCCGCCGTTATGTGCGGGTGAAGGCGAACGTCGATGCCGCCGTCCATCCGCTTGACGGTGAGTTCGCTCCATTTGTGACGATGACGGTCGATATTAGCGCGGGCGGGGCCGCGCTTCTCATTCCGCCGGCGCACGCACCGCTTCTTCACCCCGGCATGACGGTTGAGCTTTGGCTTGTGCTAACGATGCGCTCCGGTGAGTATCATTATATGAAAACGGAAGCAACGATCGTTCGCATGACCGCTCATGAGCAGGGCATCGCCAAAATGTCGGTCGAGTTCACCGCGCTCTCTCCCCAGGACCGTGCCCGGCTCATCCGCTACAGCTTCGAGCGGCAGCTTGACGAAAGGGGAAAACGATGGGAATAAATGAGCGGGCCATGTGGAATACTGCTAGAAAAAACGGAAGGCAGGATGGTTCGCCATGAAGCGGATCGAAGAGCTGTTATGGAAGCTTGTTGTGATCCAGGCGATTTGTCTCCTGATTGCCCAATGGCTTGTCTTGCACACGCCGGTGGCGCTCTATATCGGCAAAGTGTACGAATATGAAGGAGTCGCCAAGCCGGAAAAAACAGAAATGATCGAAACGGCCGTCGACCGCTGACGGCAAATATGGTACAATAAACACGAGAACATGCAGGGTTTTCCTGCATTTTTCTTTGTGCCGCCATTACATGATTCGATGAAGCAGGAGGAGTTATGGAACGACCAATTAGCATTGCGATCGATGGACCTGCGGCAGCAGGGAAAAGCACGGTCGCCAAACTTATTGCCAACCGCCTTTCTTATGTATATATCGATACCGGGGCGATGTATCGCGCGTTAACGTACCGGGCGCTTCAATGCGGCGTTGACGTTCACGATGAACAGGCGTTGCTGTCTTTGCTCCGTGAGACATCTATTGAACTGAAGCCATCGCCGCAAGGGCAGCTCGTGTTCGTCAACGGCGAAGACATCACAGATATCATCCGCGGCGAGGCGGTGACGAATGCGGTATCGTTTGTCGCTCAGCACCCGCTCGTGCGTGAGGAGATGGTCGCCCGCCAGCGCGCCATGGCCAAAGGAGGCGGCGTTGTCATGGACGGACGCGACATCGGAACGAACGTGCTGCCGAATGCCGAAGTGAAAATTTTCTTAAAAGCTTCCGTTGAGGAGCGGGCGCGGCGCCGTCACGAGGAAAATATCGCCCGCGGGTTTCCGTCTGACCTTGAAACGTTGAAAGAAGAAATTGCCCGCCGCGACCGGCTTGACTCGGAGCGGGAAACGGCACCGCTGCGCAAGGCGCCGGATGCCGTGGAAATCGACACGACGTCATTGTCGGTTGAGGAAGTGGCGGCGCGCATTATGGAAGTCGTCAACGAAAGGATTGGATGAGGGTGGATTTTTATTCGGTGGCCAAGGGAGCGGTAAAAAGCATATTAACTCCTTTGTACCGCATTCAAGTTACAGGGCTTGAACAATTTCCAAAAGAAGGCGCGGTGCTTCTTTGCACCAACCATATCAGCAACTTGGATCCGCCGGTCGTCGGCATTACAGCACCGCGGCCGATCCGGTTTATGGCGAAAGAGGAGCTGTTTCGCACCCCAGTTGTGAAAACGCTTGTGAAACACTTGCGCGCTTTTCCGGTTAAGCGCGGCATGAACGACCGCCAAGCGCTGCGCACGGGGCTTGAAGTGCTGAAACAAGGAGAGGTGCTCGGCATTTTTCCCGAAGGGACGCGCAGCAAGGACGGCCGGCTGAAGAAGGCGCTGCCTGGCGTCGGCTTTTTCGCCTTGCGCACCGATGCCGCCGTCGTTCCGTGTGCGATCATTGGCCCGTACCGCCCGTTTGTGCCGCTCAAAGTCGTGTACGGGGCGCCGATTGATATGACGCCGCTGCGCGAGCGGAAGGCGAGCCCGGAAGAAGCGGCCGATTACATTATGGACCATATCCGCCAGCTGCTTGAACAACATCAGTAAGCATTATAGTACATGTTGATTGAGAAAATATGGTATACTAATTAGAAAAGCGTCCTTATTTTGCCGACAGCCGGCCGCGGCCTCGGCGCGAGGCGCGCTTTTGCAGGATCGTCAGTCGATGAAGGAGGGGTTTTACGATGACAGAAGAGATGAATGTGCAAGTGAATGTGTACGAGGTGGGCGATACCGTCCACGGCAAAGTGGTGAAGCTCGAAGACAAGCAAGTGCTTGTCGAAATCGAAAACAGCAAGCAAAGCGGCATCATTCCGATCAGCGAGCTGTCAAACTTGCATATTGAGAAGCCGAGCGATGCTGTCGCGGTCGGCGATGAAGTGACGGCCAGAGTAAAAAAAGTGGAAGAAGGCAAAGACGGGGAAGAAGGGCTGCTCATTTTATCTAAAAAAGCCGTCGACGCCGAGCGGGCGTGGGAAGAGCTTGAACGCAAATTTACAAGCGGCGAGACGTTCGAAACGGTCATTAAAGACATCGTCAAAGGCGGGCTTGTCGCCGATGTCGGCGTGCGCGGCTTCATCCCGGCCTCGCTTGTCGAGCCTCACTATGTCGAAGACTTTTCCGATTATAAAGGAAAAGCACTCGCCGTCAAAGTCGTTGAACTCGACCGCGAGAAAAACCGTGTCATTTTATCGCACCGGGCGGTCGTCGAGGAGGAGCAAGAGCGGCAACAAAAAGAGTTGCTTTCCCGTCTTGAGCCGGGGCAAGTGCTGGATGGCGTCGTCCGCCGCATTGCCGATTTCGGCGTCTTCGTCGATGTCGGCGGGTTTGACGGACTCGTACATATTTCCCAGCTTTCTCATACGCGTGTCGCCCATCCGTCCGAAGCGGTGAAAGAAGGCGATGCCGTAAAAGTGAAAGTGTTGGCTGTCGACCCGGAACAAGGCCGTCTGTCGCTGTCGATTAAAGAAGCGCTGCCGGGTCCGTGGGAAGGCATCAGTGAAAAAGTAAAACCCGGTGATGTCGTCACGGGAACCGTGAAGCGGCTCGCTTCATTCGGCGCGTTTGTGGAGATTTTTCCAGGAGTCGAAGGGTTGGTTCACGTATCGCAAATCGCCAACCGCCGCATCGGTTCGCCGCATGAAGTGCTGAAAGAAGGCGATGAAGTGAAGGCGAAAGTGCTCGATGTCAACGAGGCCGAGCACCGCATTTCCCTCAGCATCCGCGCGTTGCTTGAGGAGGAAACAGCCGCTCCGGCGGAAGATTACAGCCAATACACGAAAGCGGTGGAAACGCGCGGCTTCCAGCTCGGTGAAGTGATCGGCGAACAGTTGAAAAAATTAAAATAATGGACCGTCAAGCAACCCCGTCGTGGTGGCGCCTGCCATCACGACGGGGTTTTTGTTTTGTTCTCCCGACACTAGCAAAACTATACGGTTTTCCAGCGCCACGCTGTGGATCACCATAGCCGTGAAGCCCCTTACTTCCAAGCAAAATGAAAGGAGGGAGCCAACTGGGCTTTAAAGCGGCCATTATATTTTCCTTTGAAAACGGTCATTCTATAAAAGAGCAAGGAAAATACCCGTTTCGCGTCAATCCGTGCCCCCCGAAGCACGACAGGAAACAAAGTTCACCAGATTGCCTAACTTGAAAAATACTGATCTTAGTCCGGAGTCGCTGCTCCATGACCAGTTTGATCCATCAACGTGCACACGGCGAGGAAGAGGGGAAATGGCATGCGTTTTTTTCAAAGAAGAAAAAAAGGCAATCTGCCGCAGCTGGCGGCGGCAAAGCCCGGCGGCACACAAGACGCCCTAACGGCCGGCATCCATGATAATGTACAAAAGATAAAGAATATTTATAGAGATTGCATTGATGTCGTCTTCCGGTCTTTTCAAATCGCCGGAAATACAAGCGCGGTTTTGATTTATATTAACGGGCTCGTGAACATGGAAGAAATCAATGAAAATGTCCTCCGCCCGCTGATGAATCAACACTCGTCCGGCGGACAAGGTGCAACGCCCGCCGGGCAACTGTCTGTGACGGGCCTTCTCGAGCAACAATTGACCGTCGCGAAAGTCAACAAGGTGCAAACGATTGACGAGTGCATTCAGTCAATCGCCTCTGGCAACCCGGTGTTGCTCGTTGACGGACAAAGCGAAGGATTCGCCTTAGGGTTGTCCAAATGGGAAAAGCGAGCCATTGAAGAGCCCGTTGCCGAATCGGTGATTAGGGGTCCGCGCGAAGGATTCATTGAATCGTTGGAAACGAATCTTTCCTTATTGCGGCGTCGCATTCGCAGCCCGCTATTAAAAACGAAATCGGTCACCTTAGGCAAGTACACGAAAACAGAAGTCGTCATTTGTTATATGGAAGGCATTGCACCGGAGGCATTTGTCGCCGAAACGGAAAAAAGACTCGGGCGCATTGAATTGGACGGGGTGCTTGAAACCGGCTATCTTGAAGAGCTGATTGAAGATCATCCATACTCGCCGTTTCCACAAGTGTTAAATACAGAACGGTCGGATGTGGCGATTGCCAGTTTGCTTGAGGGACGCATTGTGATTGTACAAGATGGCAGCCCGTTCGTGTTAGTGATGCCGGTTTCGTTTTATTCTTTGCTCCAATCGAGCGAAGATTACTATCAGCGCACGTTGATCAGCACGCTCATTCGCTGGCTCAGGTATTTGTTTTTGTTGATGTCGTTGTTATTGCCATCAATATATATTGCGATTTTGACGTTTCACCAAGAAATGATTCCGACGAGCCTTTTATTAACGGTGGCGGCCTCGCGGGAACGGGTTCCGTTTCCGGCGCTCGTGGAAGCACTGATTATGGAAATCGTATTTGAAGCGTTGCGCGAAGCCGGTGTGCGGCTTCCGAAACAGACGGGGGCGGCGGTGAGCATCGTCGGGGCGCTTGTCATCGGCCAAGCGGCTGTTCAGGCCGGCCTTGTCTCCGCGCCGATGATTATGATTGTGGCGCTGACAGGGATTGCTTCGTTTGCGGTTCCGCGGTTTACAGCCGGGATTGCTTTGAGAATGTTGCGCTTTCCGATGATGTTTTTAGCCGGGTCGCTCGGGTTGCTTGGCATTATGCTCGGGGTGTTGCTAATTCTCATCCACATGGCCTCCCTTCGCTCCCTTGGCGTTCCGTATTTGAATGCCCATGTTCCGAACACGGACCATAAAGCGAAAGATGTGCTTGCCCGCACCCCGTGGTGGAAGCTGAACGCCTCCCCGCGCGTGAACGAGCGGCGGAATGAACGTCAAGGCTAAGGAGTGAAAAAGGATGGGAAATGGAAAAATCACGTCCGTGCAGATGATGTTGTTGTTGTATGCAACCGTTACTCCAACCGCTATTCTTCTCGTTCCGCAGGCGACCGCCCAGCATGCGAAACAAGATATGTGGCTGTCGCCGCTTTGGGCTTCAGTCATCGGTTTTTTAACCATATATGTTGTCGTTGAGTTGCACCGCCTTTATCCGAATAAAACGCTTATTGAATACAGTGTTGATATTGCCGGAACGTTTTTCGGCAAAATGATCGGACTGATGTTTATTTTGGTCCACATCCACGGAGCGGGGTTGGTCATTCGAGCTTATGGGGAGTTTATTGTCGGCCACTTTTTGTTTCATACACCGCTCAGTTTTGTGATGGGAACGATGGTGTTCGTTTGTGCTGTCGCCGTCCGCAGCGGAATGGAGGTGCTCGGGTGGCTGGCGAAAATCTTTGTGCCTCTTACGGTCGTTTGGTTTGTCATTATCGTGCTATTGTTGTTCCCGGATATGGATGGAAAAAATATGCTGCCGGTGTTTGAGAAAGGACTGTGGCCATCGATCAAAGGCTCAATTGTTCCGCAAGGATGGTTTAGCCAATGCGTGTTGGCCGCCTTTTTTCTCCCGTATCTTTTAGATCAGCGCAACGGGCGAAAATGGGGGCATATAGCCGTCGCATGTATTGCCGTGACATTGCTAATTACGAATGTGACAGCTTTATTCGTTTTAGGAAATGTGGTGGAAGACTTTATTTATCCGGTGATGACCGCTGCCCGTTACATCAGCGTCGCCGGCTTTCTCGAGCATGTTGAAGTCATCATCATGGCCATTTGGGTTGCCGGTGCGTTTTTAAAAATCGCTGTCTTTTATTATGCCGTCGTCCTGTCGCTAGCCCAGTGGCTCCGTATGGACGAATACAAACCGCTCGTTTTTGCCGTTGGCTTTTTCTTGTTTTTCGTTTCGATTTGGTCGGCGCGCGATGTCATGGAGCTCGGTCGGTTTGTCGGGACGGCTAACGCGTTTTACATCATGTTCACCGATACGGCAATCCCGTTGCTTCTGTTGTTGATGGCCAAATGGCGAAAACGGTCGGTTTTCCGTGTCACTGCCGCACAAGGGAAAAAAGAGCATCATGATCAGACCGGAGAAAAGGGAGGACAGCCATGATGATCGGAGGCAAAGCGCAACGGGCGGTTGCCCTTCTTCTCATCAGCATCAATCTCATCGTGCTGGGCGGCTGTTGGGATCGCAAGGAAGTGAATGATATCGCTCTCGTGCTTGGAATCGGCATTGATCAAGTGAAAAACGGCAAGATCAGGCTGACGGTAGAGATCGCTGTGCCGCGGGTCATCGGCGGGGGACAAGGGGCAGGCGGAGGCGGAGGAGGGGGCGGGCAAGGGGAAACGATCGTCCGGTCAGGGACGGGAATCACGATTGCCGACGCCATTGCCCAATTGCAGGAGCGGCTGCCCCGTCGCCTGTTTTGGGGGCATATGAAAGTGATCGTGTTTGGGGAAAGGATAGCGAAAGCCGGTATTCGTGAGCATCTTGACTTTTTAGTTCGCCATCCGCAAACCCGCATTCGTTCCAATGTGTTAGTCAGCAAAGGAACGGCGAAAGGTGTGCTTGAGCTGATTCCGCCCATTGAGCAAAGCTCATCGGAAGTGTTGCGGGAGATGGCTGAGTCAAGGACGCTGTTGCGCAAAACCGTGAAAGAAACGCTGCAAATGCTTAGCGGCGAAGCGGAAGCCGCCTTGCTCCCGATGGTGAAAGTGCTGCCGCCGGAAAAGGGGAAGAAAGAAATAGAGACGGTCGCGTTTATTTATGGTACAGCCATTTTTAAGAAAGATCGGATGGTTGGGCAAATTGATGATTATGCAACGCGCGGTGTGCTTTGGATCCGCAATGAAATCAAACAGGCTCATGTAACGGTGAAGATCCCCGGGGAAAAAGGAAGCATTACGTCGAGAATGATCCGTTCGCATACGGATATAGTGCCGAAATATGAGAAAGGGAGATGGAAAATCGTCGTCAATGTGACAACGGAAGATGACATTGTATTAAATGGAACAAAGTTGAACTTATTAAGCGAGAAGAACGTGAAGCGGGTGGAAAAACAGCTCGAGAAAGACATCGACCGGCGGATGCGGCACGCTCTAAATCAAGTGCAAAAAGAGATGAACGTCGATGTGTTCGGCTTTGCTGAGGCCATTCATAAAAAATATCCATGGCAATGGCGGCATCTGAAAAAGCGTTGGGACGATCTGTTTCCTGACTTGCCTGTCGAATTGAACACAACCGTGAGAGTGCGTCGGCCGGGAATGAACTTCCCTCCGCAAGGCTTGCCTGAACAAGAGGTGAAAACATCGTGAAAATTTGGCTGATGATCGGCATGGCGCTCATCGTGATCTTGATTTGGTGGTACGAATGGTCCCGGCTTGGCCGGGAGAAAAAAAAGGAGAAGGCGGCTGTCGCCGTTTTGCTTTGCCTGACCATGCTGCTGGGGGTCATATTGATCATCAATCCAGAACTTCCTGGACCGACGCAGGCGGTAAACTGGTTGTTCCGCCCTCTTGGAAAAATGTTAGAAAAGTAAAGGCGCTGCCTGTGCGGAACAAATAGGAGACGGCAAGGGAGTGGACGGTCATTGGAAAAAGGGAAAATCACATCCACACAAATGCTGCTGCTGCTCTATCCGGCCATTGTGGCCACCGCTATTTTGCTCGTCCCGGGAGTGACGGCCCAGCACGCCGAGCAAGATATGTGGCTGTCACCGTTTTGGGCTTCGCTTATCGGCTTTTTGACCGTGCATCTGTCGGTTCAGCTGCACGGTCTTTATCCGAAAAAAACGCCGATTGAATACAGTGTGGAAATTTTGGGCTGGTTTTTCGGAAAACTAGTCGGGCTGCTTTTTTTGTTGTTTTATTTTCATGTTACGAGCATTATCATCCGCGAATATGGAGAGTTTGTCGTCGGCAACTTTTTGTTTCACACGCCCATTCAGTTTGTGATGGGAACGATGGTGTTCGTTTGCGCTGTCGCCGTCCGCAGCGGGGTGGAAGTGCTCGGCCGGCTGGCACAAATTCTTGTGCCCGTTGTCATTGTGTTGTTGGTCATTATTGTGCTCTTGTTGCTTCCGGATATCGACCCGGAAACGATGTTGCCGATGTTTGAAAACGGGCTTTGGCCGTCGATCATGGGGGCGGCCACTCCGCAAAGCTGGTTTAGTGAATGTTTTTTGATGGCGTTTTTGCTCCCGCATGTGATTGATGAAGATCATGGGCGAAAATGGGGAAATATCGGGGTCATCGCGGTCATGCTTACACTCTTTTTCACCAATTTAGTGACCCTTTTTGTGTTTGGAAACACTACCGGGCAGTTCGTATATCCGGTGATGAGCGTTGTCCGCTATATTAGCATCGCTGATTTTCTCGAACATGTCGAGGCGGTCGTCATGGCGCTTTGGGTTGTCGGTGTCTTTTTGAAAATTTGCGTCTTTTACTATGTGTCTGTGTCCGCTATGGCTCTTTGGCTCGGGCTGTCGCAATACAAGCCGCTCGTATTTGCGGCGGGATGTATGTTATGGCTTTGTTCCATCTGGTCGGCGCGAGATTTAATAGAGATGACCCATTTTTTAGGGACGAGCGGCTCATTTTATTTGACGTCTGTGCAGACAGTTATTCCGTTCATTCTTCTAGTCATCGCGAAATGGCGGAAACGGGCGGCTTCTTCTTCAACGGCCGCCTCGAACGGGCAAGAAAAGTAGCGCTTGCCGTCTTTTTAGCCATGAATGTAAAGCCGGCCGCATTCCTAAGCGGCCGGACTTTTTTTAGGATCTGTTCCGCCCGCGCGCTTCGTCCGGCGTATCAAGCCGGGCTGCGCCTTTGTAGGCGAACGACTGGTCGCGGTCTGACTCAACGCGCCGCGATTGTTTCAGCTTTTTCTCTTGCCGGTCTTTTCCCACCGCACCCCGCTCCTTTCTCTATGAATGTCATTTTTACTATGGCCGGGCGCTCTTTTTTCTATGCATGAATGAACGGTCGTAAAAGATGACATAATGGACATAATAAGGGGTGGAAAATGTGGAAGGGATTTATTTTTACTTCTTTTTTTGGTTCATATGGATTGTTGCCACCTTTTTTATGAAAAAGACGGGCGAACGGACGAAGCTGGCGGCGTTTGCCCTTGTGATGATCAGTTCCGCATCCTTGACGGTGGAAATCGGTGTTGTCCGCGCCCCACTGGCGTTTTTCATTCTTTTTTTATGTTCTTGTTATGCGGCCATTGAGCGGCGGCCGTGCAGTCTGCCGTTTCTGGCGCTGTCGGCGTCCGGCTTGGCGTTTGCCTACGCTGCTTTCCGCCTGCTCGCCTTGTTTGATCCGGTTTGGATTTGGCTTGACGGCCAGTGGATGCTCGCCTGGTGGCTCGTTATCGTCAGCGGCTTGTTTCACCGCCGTCTTGCCGCCCGCCTTCTTTGTTTGGCGCTTGGCGGCTGCCAAGGGGAAGCGGTATACGCCATCGCCATTCACCGCATGGCGCCCGGTTATGTGCTCGGTTCGTTCTCGTTTTTCGATGCAGCAGCCATCAGTGCGTCATGCTTGCTCATTTGGGAAATGATCCGTTTTCTGTCGCTTCAGCTTGAGGAAAAACGGCCTGTAAGGGGGACGAGACAGCCGTGAATGAATATACGTTTCCGATTTTATACGGCGTTGCTGTCGGGGTGCTAACGCGTCTTTATTTGTTGCGCACCGATTATCGGCAATATCCGACATACTTGCACGGGCGGACAATTCATATCGCGTTAGGGGCCATCGCCGCCGGCTTAGGGACAGTCGCTGTGCCGGCGATTATGGAGAAGGAGTTTGCGGCGATTACGTTTTTGGCCCTCGCGGCTTCGCAGTTTCGCGACGTGCGCAATATGGAGCGCAATACGTTAAATGAACTTGATCAGTACGAATTAGTGCCGCGCGGAAAAACATACATTGAAGGCATTGCCATTGTGTTTGAAGGGCGGAACTATTTAGTCATTTTCGTCTCCTTTTTATCGACGCTCTTTTATTTAGTGTGGAACGTTTGGGCGGCGCTCGCGGCCAGCGCCATCGGCATGATGGTGGCGCGACAGTTTATGAGCGGAAGCCGGCTGAAAGACATCGCCGATGTCAAGTATGTGAAGCCCCATTTTGAGGGGGCGGGTTTGTATGTCGACGACATTTATATTATGAACATCGGCTTGCCGGCGAGGAGGGAAGAAATTTTGCGCTATGGGATGGGCTTTATTTTAACACCGAAAAATTTCAACGCCCGTACGACGATCGCCAACCTTGGCCAGCGGCAGGCGATTTTGCACGATGTGTCGACGGCCCTCGGCATTTACCGCGATTCCGGGACGCCGGCGCTTGTGCCGCTGGCTAAACGTGATTTAAACGACGGGCGCGTCGGCATTTTCGTTTTGCCCCAAGTCGAGGATGTCGAGAAGGCGAAGGCGGTCATCGAGAACGTCCCGGTGTTGGAAAACGCCATCCGCATGCCGGGTGAGCGGCGCTGGAAGCGGAGAGGAGGGCGCGGTCATGACACATGAAAAAATGATTTTGGCGGTCATTACGATGAACGGTGAAACGGTCGCCGGGGGTGCGCCGATCTTTGTTTGCCGCACGAAGGAGGAAATGGAGCGAATCGCTGCCAATTTGGAGGCGATTTTGGACGGCATCGCCCATGAACTCGGCGACGGGCTGCTTGTGATCGTCAAGCATTAGGCGGTTGTTGGGCGGTCTGCTTTTTGATAAAATAAAGCAGTTGTAGCACGTTTTGGTTCCCCGCCCAGCACCTCCCCACATGTTGAAAGATGATGGGCGATAAAGGAGGATAATGCTGTGTGCCGGATGGCAAAGGCACGGATCGCCGGGCCTGCTTGACGGGAATGAACCTCTGTCTTGAAAAGAGGGTGTTTTGGCAAGAGCAAGCGAAGCAAAACTGAGAATAAAAGGGTGATAGCATGGCAAATCCAGTTGTGGCGATTGTCGGCCGGCCGAATGTGGGAAAATCAACGATTTTCAACCGCATTGTCGGAGAGCGCATTTCCATTGTCGAAGACGTGCCCGGTGTGACGCGCGACCGCATTTACAGCAGCGCCGAATGGCTGAACCATACGTTTTACTTAATCGACACCGGCGGCATTGACATCGGCGATGAGCCGCTGCTCGTACAAATTCGCCAGCAGGCGGAAATAGCCATTGATGAAGCCGATGTCATTATTTTTATGACGAACGGCCGCGACGGTGTGACAGCCGCCGATGAGGAAGTGGCGAAGCTATTGCGCCGGTCGAACAAGCCGGTCGTGCTCGCCGTGAACAAAATCGACAACCCGGAGATGCGTGAGTTAATTTACGATTTTTATGCGCTCGGCTTCGGGGAGCCGTACCCGATTTCCGGAGCGCATGGGACGGGGCTTGGCGATTTGCTTGACGCCGTCGCCCGCCATTTTCCAAAAGGGGCCGCCGAGGAGTATGAAGAGGACGTGATTAAGTTTTGCCTCATCGGCCGTCCGAACGTCGGCAAATCGTCGCTCGTCAACGCCATTTTAGGAGAAGAGCGGGTCATTGTCAGCGACATTGCCGGCACGACGAGGGACGCGGTGGACACGTCGTTTGTGCGCGAGGGCCAAGAATATGTTATGATTGATACGGCAGGAATGCGTAAGCGCGGAAAAATTTACGAAAGCACGGAAAAATATAGCGTGTTGCGTGCGCTAAGAGCCATTGAGCGTTCTGATGTTGTGCTCGTTGTCTTAAACGCGGAGGAAGGCATTATCGAACAAGATAAAAAAATCGCCGGATATGCGCATGAAGCCGGGCGCGGGGTGATTCTCGTCGTCAATAAATGGGACGCCGTCGAAAAAGACGACAAAACAATGGTCGAATTTGAACGGAAAATCCGCGATCATTTTCCGTTTTTGGACTATGCGCCGATTTTATTTGTGTCGGCGAAGACGAAACAGCGGCTCCATAAGCTGTTGCCGCTCGTGCAGCTTGTCAGCGACAACCATGCGATGCGCGTCCAGACGAACGTGCTCAATGAAGTCATTATGGATGCGGTGGCGATGAACCCGACGCCGACACATAACGGGCGGCGCCTCAAAATTTATTACATGACGCAAGTCGCCGTTAAGCCGCCGACGTTCGTCGCCTTTGTCAATGATCCGGACTTGATGCATTTTTCATACGAACGGTTTTTGGAAAACCGCATCCGCGATGCGTTTGGCTTCGAGGGCACACCGATCAAAATCATCGCCCGCCCGCGGAAATAAGAAACGCGGAGGCCGCGACAATCGGATAAAGGAAGTGGGAAACGATGGAAAACATCGCTGTATTGGGCGCCGGAAGCTGGGGGACGGCGCTGGCGCTCGTTCTGGCTGACAACGGGCACCGCGTCCGGCTTTGGGGGCAGCGGGCTGAACAGATCGAGGAAATCAACGAACAGCGGACAAATGAAAAGTATTTGCCGGGCGTTCGCCTGCCGGAAGCGATCGACGGCTATCATGATCTTTGCGCTGCGCTTGACGGCGTGTCCGTAGCGGTGCTCGCTGTGCCGACAAAAGCGATCCGCGACGTGCTGCAAAAAGCGCGCGTGTGCTTGGCGGCGCCGATCACCGTGGTCGCCGTCAGCAAAGGAATCGAGCCGGGGACGCATAAGCGCGTGTCGGAAATGGTCGTCGAAGAAATGGGCGAATGGCTCGAGGACGTCGTTGTCCTTTCCGGGCCGAGCCATGCTGAGGAAGTGGTGCTCCGCCACCCGACGACGGTGGCGGTGTCATCGCCGAATATGGAGGCGGCGCGGCGCATTCAAGATTTATTTATGAACCGCCACTATTTCCGCGTGTATACGAATCCTGACTTAGTCGGCGTCGAAGTCGGCGGGGCGCTGAAAAATATTATCGCCTTGGCGGCCGGCATCAGCGACGGGCTCGGCTATGGGGATAATGCGAAAGCGGCGCTCATCACAAGAGGGCTCGCCGAGATTGCCCGCCTCGGCTGCGCGCTTGGTGCCAATCCGCTCACGTTTTCCGGGCTGGCCGGGGTCGGCGATTTGATTGTCACATGCACAAGCGTCCATTCCCGCAACTGGCGGGCCGGCCATATGCTTGGACAAGGGAAAAAACTGGATGATGCACTCGAAAGCATGGGGATGGCTGTCGAAGGGGTGCGGACAACAAAAGCAGCCTACGAGCTGGCGAAAAAACTCGGTGTGAAAATGCCGATTACCGAAGTGCTCTATGAAGTGCTGTTTGCCGGAAAAGATCCGAAGGAAGCGGTCGATTCGCTTATGGCGCGCGGAAAAAAGCAGGAAATGGACGATTTAATGAACATTTTTGCCGAACAATAACGCCGAAAATAGGCGGATGGCGGTACAAGTCGTCCGTGTTTTGCATACAATATGACGAACCATCATCGGCTTGAGCTTCCGGAAGGGTATAAGGTGATGCTGAAGTAAAGAAAGCCCCGCTTTACTTCAGCTTTTTTTATGGCGATGCTATAATAATTGTTGTCGAAAAAAGGAGGAGCGTGTATGTCACCGGCTTTAGCAAAAATGTGGATCGCCATCGCCTCAATGGTGTTTATGTTTATTTCTGTCGGTTTCATTTATTTGAGCCGCTACAAAATCAACATTCGCTGGCTTCGCTTTTTGCTGGCGCTTGTCGCCTACGTCTTGTTGATTCTCGCCGGCATCATCATTATTTTTGTCGTGTTTAGTGGCCCGACACCGCAATAGGCAAAGGATGGAGGAGGTTATGAAACAAATCGCTTATTTGCTGTTGACTTGCTTGTTTCTCGTCCCGCTTTCCGGGTGTTTGTATCCGCAGGAACGGCTGAAACAAAATCAAATCCCTTACAAAGATCAAGTGGCGGCCGTCCAATCGGCGGTCGACGAATACCGGAAGGCGACCGGCGGACTGTTGCCGATTAAAACACGCGATATGAAAACACCAGTTTACTTAAAGTACCCGATTGATTTCCAAAAACTCGTTCCGCGCTACATGCAGGAACCGCCGGGAAACGCCTATGAAAGCGGGGGTGTCTTTCAATATGTGATTATTGATGCGGAAACGAACCCGACGGTCAAGCTCCTTGATTTGCGCTTGGCCGAGCGCATCCGCGATCTGAAGCTGCGGCTGAGGATGTATACGGACGAGCACCGTTATCCGCCATTTCAAGATGTCGCCGCGCCAGGTGTATTTACACTTGATTACAAAAAACTCGGCTACAAAGAGCCGCCGTATGCCGTCAGCCCGTTTTCCGGCAACAATTTGCCGCTTGTCATCGATGGCAGCGGGGAAATTTACATTGATTACCGTTCCGACCTGTACGCTGCCTTAAAAAAGTATCCACACCATTACAAGCCTGGTGATGACATTCGTGCCCTTTTGACAGATCATTCTCTCTTTGTACCGGCGTACTCCCTTCCGTATACCATCGATGCCAAAACGAACGAACCGATTTTTTTCACGAAATGAGTCATCATCCCTTCTCTAGGAAAATACATTCTAGAGAAGGGATTTTTCATCGCTTTTTAGTCATAACCGAATAGGACAACATCATATGCATATAGTGTCCTATCATACTAGTTAATTCAGTTGTTTCTGATAACGACCGAAGGACTGGAGGGGAGTCATTTGGAAAAGGTCGATATTTTTAAAGATATCGCCGAGAGGACCGGCGGCGACATTTATCTAGGGGTTGTCGGCGCTGTCCGTACCGGAAAATCGACGTTTATTAAGCGGTTTATGGAGCTTGTTGTCATTCCGAACATTAAAAACGAAGCCGATAAAGCGCGCGCCCAAGACGAACTGCCGCAAAGCGCTGCCGGTAAAACAATTATGACGACGGAACCGAAATTCGTGCCAAACCAGGCGGTGACGGTGAAAGTCGATGACGGGCTTGAAGTCAACATTCGTCTTGTCGACTGCGTCGGCTATGCTGTGCCTGGCGCGAAAGGGTACGAAGATGAAAACGGCCCGCGGATGATCCATACCCCTTGGTATGAAGAGCCGATTCCGTTCCAAGAGGCGGCGGAAATCGGGACAAGGAAAGTCATCCAAGAACATTCAACGATCGGGGTCGTCATTACGACAGACGGCTCGATCGGGGAAATTCCGCGCCACGATTACGTAGAAGCCGAGGAGCGGGTCATTGGTGAGCTGAAGGAAGTCGGCAAGCCGTTTATTATGGTCGTCAACACTGTTCGGCCGCACCATCCGGAAACGGAAGCGCTCCGCCGCGAGCTTGCTGAAAAGTACGACATTCCGGTGCTCGCCATGAGTGTGGAGAGCATGCGCGAGGCCGATGTGTATAGCGTGCTTCGTGAAGCATTGTATGAATTCCCGGTGCTTGAGGTGAACGTTAACTTGCCGAGCTGGGTGATGGTGCTTCGTGAAGACCATTGGCTGCGTGAAAGTTATCAAGAGGCCGTGCGCGATACGGTGAAAGACATTAAGCGGCTGCGCGACGTCGACCGGGTCGTCCAGCAGTTTGCCGAGTATGACTTTATCGAAAAGGCGCAGCTTGCCGGCATTGAAATGGGGCAAGGGATTGCTGAAATCGACTTGTATGCGCCGGATGAGCTGTACGACCAAATTTTAAAAGAGATCGTCGGCGTCGAGATTCGCGGCAAAGACCATCTGCTTCAGCTTATGCAAGACTTCGCCCATGCAAAAGCGGAGTACGACCAAATTGCTGACGCGTTGAAGATGGTCAAACAAACAGGTTACGGCATTGCCGCGCCGGCGCTGTCCGACATGAGTCTTGACGAGCCGGAGATCATCCGTCAAGGGTCGCGCTTTGGCGTCCGCCTCAAGGCGGTCGCACCATCGATCCATATGATCAAAGTCGACGTCGAATCGGAATTTGCTCCGATTATCGGAACGGAAAAACAGAGCGAGGAGCTCGTCCGCTATTTAATGCAAGATTTTGAAGACGATCCGCTGTCGATTTGGAACTCCGACATTTTCGGCCGCTCGCTCAGCTCGATCGTCCGTGAAGGCATTCAGGCGAAACTCGCGCTCATGCCGGAAAACGCCCGCTACAAGCTGAAAGAAACGCTCGAACGCATCATCAACGAAGGTTCCGGCGGTCTCATCGCCATTATTTTATAGAAAAGCGGAGGCGCCGAGGTCAGCTCCCCAATCGGGGGGCTTTTTTTTGTCCGTTGATCTTTCACGGGAGAAAAAATCGCTGAAACCCTTGAGAAATAAGGATTGGCACTTGATTATGCGCATGGCGTTATGGTAATCTTTTATCTGAAATCGTTGTTTTGGTGAAATATGCCTAAACTTGGCCGTTTTGGCGAAAAAAATGTTGAATTATCGCGGTAAATTGGTTAAGATTAGGCATGTCACCGCATCTTGGCGGAAGGAAGCCAGTTCCTCCGCTTCCTCGGCCCCATGTTGAAGGGTCGGCGTTGAACGGCCAAGGGGGCGCCTCAACCGGCGGCGCAGGCGCATTTCCCGTCAGTCTTTCTGAACGAAAGTAGAATGATTGGCTGCACCGGTGCGGCGCTTGTTCTTTCATGCGCCAACCTTTTCGCCGCCAGAGCTGTTAACGTCTATGTATAGAAAGGCAGAAAAGTGTGCACAAATGGTAGTAAACAAGATGAACTCCCTTGGGAGGAGGTGAATGGCATGAACAAGACGGAATTGATCAACGCGGTAGCTGAAACAAGCGGTCTTTCCAAAAAGGATGCAACAAAAGCCGTTGATGCGGTATTTGATTCGATTACAGAAGCGCTGCGAAAAGGCGATAAAGTACAATTAATCGGCTTTGGGAACTTTGAAGTGCGCGAGCGCGCCGCCCGGAAAGGACGCAACCCGCAAACGGGCGAAGAAATGGAAATTCCGGCAAGCAAAGTTCCTGCATTCAAACCGGGCAAAGCATTAAAAGATGCTGTAAAATAAGCCTACATAGCCAAAGCAGGAGCTCAGGAGGGAAGGGCAGGTGATCACCCGCCCTTCTTTTTTGTTTTTTTTTGCTCCCTATGCTAGAATCGGATTACATGCAGCTTTTATGACGCAGGAGGATGTTGTTTGTATGCCAGAGATCAATTATGAGCAAATTGAATATGCAGTCCGCCTCATCCTAGAAGCGATCGGTGAGAATCCAAACCGCGAAGGGTTGATCGATACGCCGAAACGGGTGGCGAAAATGTATGCCGAAGTGTTCGCCGGGTTGCAGGAAGACCCGAAGCAGCATTTTCAAACGGTATTCAGCGAGGAGCACGAGGAGCTCGTGCTCGTCAAAGATATCCCGTTTTATTCGATGTGCGAACATCATTTAGTGCCGTTTTTCGGTGTTGCCCATGTCGCCTATATTCCGCGGGAAGGAAAAGTGACCGGGTTAAGTAAGCTCGCCCGGGCTGTCGAAGCGGTGGCGCGCCGCCCGCAACTGCAAGAGCGCATCACGGCGACGGTCGCCGATTCGATCGTCGAAGCGCTCGAACCGCACGGGGTCATGGTTGTGGTGGAGGCCGAGCATATGTGTATGACGATGCGCGGCGTAAAAAAACCGGGGGCGAAAACGGTCACAACAGCGGTGCGCGGCGTATTTGAAACGGACGCTAACGCCCGGTCCGAAATCCTTTCGTTAATTAAAGTGTAAGGAGGACAAACGATGTATACGAACACGGATTTTGTCGTCATTAAAGCGCTCGAAGACGGGGTGAACGTCATTGGGCTGACGCGCGGCGCGGATACAAGGTTTCACCATTCAGAAAAGCTCGATAAAGGCGAAGTGTTGATCGCCCAGTTCACGGAGCATACATCGGCGATTAAAGTGCGGGGCAAGGCGTATATTCAAACGCGTCATGGCGCAATCGAATCGGAAGGGAAAAAGTAACCCGGCAAATTTCTAGCAAACTAGAGCGTTTTCGACAAAATTATGTTATAATTAAGTCCGTTATTGCGGTGCGGATATTTTTCGGGGACAAGGGTGATTCGTGTGAATGACATCATGGTGAAATTGGCGTCATTAAAGGAAGAAATCGAACAGCTGCTTGACCATCCGTATTTGCGCGAGCATATGCCGGCGCCGATTGTCGATGAAGACCGGCTGCTGTTGGCGCTGTCGATGCTTGCCGACGCTCCGGCGGCGCCGAACGAGGCGGATCGGTACATCATCGCCATGATGATTGTGCAGATCGCCCTTGATACCCATGACGAGGTGACGGATGGCGGCAATGACTTGCGGACGCGACAGCTTGTCGCCCTCGCCGGCGACTTGTACAGCGGGCTGTATTACGATTTGCTGGCGCGTTCGGGCGATATCGCGCTCATCCGTTCGTTCGCCGAGGCGATCCGCGACATTAACGAACAAAAAGTGCGTCTTTATGAAAAAAAGGCGGAGCGAATCGAGGCGCTGTTTGCGGCGGTCGGCACGATCGAATCAGCGTTGCTTGCAAAATTTGCCGACCGCATGGCGGTGCCGCAATGGGGGCAGTTTGCCTATCATTACTTGCTGCTGCGGCGCCTGCTCCCGGAGCGGGAAGCGTTCGTCCGTACCGGAACATCGGCGTTCTTTGAGCAAATGGCGCATATTGCGTTTCCGCGGGCGAAGGTGAGGACGAACGAGCAGCAGCGGTATTTGCTTCGCCTTTGCAACCGCTATATCGATCATTGCAAGGAAGCGCTGTTCGCGGCGAAATTGTCGCCGAACGGCCTGCTGCAGCTCCGTGTGACCGAGCTTTCCGGCGGATTTTCAGCCATCGCCAAAAAGACGGTGGAAGAAGGGTAGAATGATGCATCAATCAAAGGAAGAGCGAGTCCATCGTGTGTTTGAAAAAATTTCCGCTCATTATGATCGGATGAACTCTGTCATCAGCTTTCGCCGCCATTTAAAATGGCGCGAAGATGTGATGAGGCGGATGAATGTGCAAAAAGGGAAAAAAGCGCTCGATGTGTGCTGCGGGACGGCCGACTGGGCGATCGCTTTAGCCGAAGCGGTCGGACCGGAGGGGGAAGTGTACGGTCTTGATTTCAGCGAAAACATGTTAAAAGTCGGCGAGCAAAAGGTGAAAGAGCGAGGCTTGCGCAACGTGAAGCTCATTCATGGCAACGCCATGCAGCTGCCGTTTCCTGACAATTCGTTCGATTACGTGACAATTGGCTTCGGTTTGCGCAACGTCCCTGATTACATGACGGTGCTGAAAGAAATGCACCGCGTCACGAAGCCGGGCGGCATGACCGTCTGTTTGGAAACGTCGCAGCCGACGCTGTTCGGCTTCCGCGAGTTTTACTATTTTTATTTCCGGTTTATTATGCCGCTGTTCGGCAAGCTGTTGGCGAAAAGCTATGAGGAGTACTCATGGCTGCAAGAGTCGGCGCGTGAATTTCCAGGCCGGGATGAGTTGGCGGACATGTTTCGCGCCGCCGGCTTTGTCGATGTCGAAGTCAAACCGTACACGTTCGGCGTGGCGGCGATGCATTTAGGCTATAAACGATGAGTTAAGGTGAACATCATGAAGTTAAAGGCGATGTATTCGTTTTTAAGCGATGATTTGGCGGCGGTCGAACGAGAGCTCGAGCAGACCGTTCGGTCGGAATACGGGCCGCTTGGGGAGGCGTCGCTGCATTTATTGCAAGCGGGCGGAAAGCGGATCCGTCCCGTTTTTGTCTTGCTGGCCGCCCGTTTTGGCCATTATGATCCCGAGCGGATCAAACATGTAGCGGTAGCGCTCGAACTGATTCATATGGCATCGCTCGTCCATGACGATGTGATCGACGATGCCGACTTGCGCCGCGGTCGGCCGACGATCAAGGCGAAATGGAGCAACCGGTTTGCCATGTATGCGGGCGATTATTTGTTTGCCCGTTCGCTTGAACGAATGGCGAAACTTGACGACCCACGCGCTCACCAAGTGCTCGCGAAAACGATTGTCGAAGTATGCCGCGGAGAAATTGAACAAATTAAGGACAAATACCGGTTTGACCAGCCGCTTCGTACATATTTGCGGCGCATCCGCCGAAAAACGGCGCTGTTAATCGCTGCCAGTTGTCAGCTTGGAGCGCTTGCCGCCGGCGCTCCGGAATCGGTGGCCAAACGGCTGTATTGGTTTGGCCATTACGTCGGCATGTCGTTTCAAATTACGGATGACATCCTCGATTTTACCGGCACGGAAGAGCAGCTTGGCAAGCCGGCGGGAAGCGACTTGCAGCAAGGAAACATCACCCTCCCGGTGCTGTATGCGCTTTGTGATGAACGGATGAAAGCGGTGATCACCGCCGTCGGTCCGGAAACAGGGGCCGATGAAATGGCGGCTGTCATTTCCGCCATTAAGCGGACGGACGCCATTGACCGGTCGTACGCGCTAAGCGACCGCTACCTTGAAAAAGCGCTCCGTCTGCTCGGCGAATTGCCTGCCAATCAAGCGCGCACCCTGTTGCATGATCTTGCCCTCTACATCGGGAAAAGGGAGTATTAACGCTTTCAAGGACATTGTTGCCAATGGCGTGAAACAATGATACTATGGTGAAGGGGAACCCGTTTCCTCGTACATACGACAGTAGGGGTGGAGAGTCAATGACAGAACGGACATTTTTAATGGTAAAGCCAGACGGGGTTCAGCGCAATTTGATCGGCGAAATTGTCTCCCGCTTTGAAAAAAAGGGCTTTCAGCTTGTCGGCGCAAAGCTGATGCAAGTGTCGCGCGATCTGGCTGAACAGCATTACGCCGAACATAAAGAGCGCCCGTTTTTCGGCGAGCTAGTTGATTTTATTACATCGGGGCCGGTGTTTGCGATGGTGTGGGAAGGTGAAAACGTGATCGCCGCCGCCCGGCAAATGATGGGGAAAACGAACCCGCAAGACGCCGCACCAGGCACGATCCGCGGCGACTTCGGCTTGACGGTCGGCAAAAACGTCATTCACGGTTCCGACTCGCCGCAAAGCGCGGAGCGCGAAATCAACTTGTTCTTCAAAGAAGAAGAACTCGTTACGTATACGAAACTGATGAACGAATGGCTATATTAATTGCGAAGACCGGCCACAATCTGGCCGGTTTTTGCCATTTTATAGAGCAAGATGACATGATGAACGGGAGAGGGACAACGGTGATGGATGATTATGCGCAATTTATGGCGAAAGTGAAGCGAAAAACCGGTATCGATCTTTCACTGTACAAAGAGGCGCAAATGAAGCGGCGGCTGGCGTCGCTGTATACAAAAAAGGGGATGAGCAGTTTTGCTGAGCTGTTCGCCGCGATGGAAAAAAATCCGGAGCTATGGCATGAATGTTTAGATCGGATGACCATTAACGTATCCGAATTTTACCGCAATGCCAAACGGTGGGAGGTGCTCGAGCGCATCATTTTGCCGCGGCTGTTGGCGGAAAATCCGCGCCCAAAAGTATGGAGCGCCGCCTGCTCAACCGGCGAGGAGCCGTATACGCTCGCGATGGTGCTTGCGAAACACGTGCCGCTTCACCGTGTGTCGGTGTTGGCGACCGACATTGACGAAAATGCGCTCGCCCGTGCACGCTTCGGACTGTACAGCGAACGGTCGCTCGCCGAGCTGCCGGAGGAGATGAGAAAAAAGTTTTTTACGAAAGACGGGCAGTATTATAAAATAGATGAAAAGATCAAACAAACGGTCACGTTCCAAAAGCATAATTTGCTCGCCGATCCGTTTCCGCAACGATTGGATTTGATCGTTTGCCGCAATGTGCTCATTTATTTCACCGAAGAGGCGAAACGGGGGCTGTACCAAAAATTCCATGATGCGCTTCGGCCGGGCGGCGTGCTGTTTGTCGGCAGCACGGAGCAAATTTTCAATCCCGGTCTCTATGGGTTTGAAGTCGAGGAAACGTTTTTTTACCGGAGAAAATAGCGGGTTTCCCGCCTTTTTTTACAGAAACTATTTTCATTTTTTAAATTTATGATATATTTTTACATAAACGCGTTAAAGAACTGAAGGGAGAGACACACATGCGTTATTTGACGGCAGGGGAGTCGCACGGGCCGCAATTGACGGCTATTTTGGAGGGGGTGCCGGCCGGGCTCGAGCTTCGGGCTGAGCATATTAATAAAGAGCTGGCGCGTCGACAGAAAGGGTATGGGCGCGGCCGGCGCATGCAAATTGAAAAAGATGAGGTCAAAATCGTCGGCGGCGTCCGGCACGGCCAAACGCTCGGCTCGCCGATTGCCCTCGTTGTCGAGAACCGCGATTTTCAACATTGGCAAACGATTATGGCCGTCGGGCCGATTGATGACGAGACGGAAGTAAAGCGGAAAGTGACGCGCCCGCGCCCGGGCCACGCTGATTTAAACGGGGCTTTGAAATACGGGCATCGCGATATGCGCAATGTGCTCGAGCGCTCGTCAGCAAGGGAAACGACGGTGCGCGTAGCCGCCGGAGCGGTGGCGAAACGCATTTTGGAAGAGGTCGGCATCCGCGTCGCCGGACATGTGCTAGAAATCGGCGGGGTGCGCGCCGAGAAGCTTGATTACCGCTCGCTTGATGAATTGCAGGCAGTGACGGAGGAATCACCGGTGCGCTGTTTTGATGCCGAGGCGGGGCAAAAAATGATGGAAGCAATCGATTTGGCGAAGAAAAACGGCGATTCGATCGGCGGCATCGTTGAAGTGATCGTCGAAGGCGTTCCGGCCGGGGTCGGCAGCTACGTCCATTACGACCGGAAGCTCGATGCGAAAATCGCTGCGGCCATCGTCAGCATTAACGCCTTTAAAGGCGTCGAGTTCGGAATCGGATTTGAAGCGGCGCATCGCCCGGGAAGCGAAGTGCACGATGAAATTATTTGGAGCCCGGACCAAGGTTTTTCGCGCCGGACGAATCGGGCGGGCGGCTTTGAAGGCGGGATGACGACCGGGATGCCAATCGTCGTGCGCGGGGTGATGAAGCCGATTCCGACGTTGTACAAGCCGCTTGAGAGCGTCGACATCGACACGAAAGAACCGTTTACGGCGAGCATTGAGCGCTCGGACAGCTGCGCGGTGCCGGCGGCGAGCGTCGTCGCTGAGGCGGTCGTCGCCTGGGAAGTGGCGGCAGCGATCGTCAGTCAGTTCGGGCAAGACCGGATCGACTTGATCAAAGAAAACATTGAGCGCGCCCGCCGCTACGCAAGGGAGTTTTAATGATGATCGAACGGACGATTGAAACGGCAACAAAGCAATATCCGCTCCTTTTAGGCGACGGGGCGGCCCGCGCATTGCCGCGCCTCCTTCGGGCGCTTGCCTGCCCGCCGGGGACGAAACTGTTTATTGTCACCGACGATGCAGTGGCGCCTCTTTATTTGGATGAGGTGCGTGCCATGCTTGCCGCCGCTGATTATGACGTGTACGCCTACATCATTCCAAGCGGCGAGGCGGCGAAGTCGTTTGACAACTATTACGCCTGCCAGACGGCGGCGCTTCAGTGCGGCCTTGACCGCCGCTCGGTCATGATTGCGCTTGGCGGCGGCGTCGTCGGCGATTTAGCCGGCTTTGTCGCGGCCACTTATATGCGCGGCATCCGATACATTCAAATGCCGACGACACTTTTGGCTCATGACAGCGCCGTCGGCGGCAAAGTAGCGATCAACCATCCGCTTGGCAAAAATATGATCGGCGCCTTCCATCAACCGGAAGCGGTTGTGTATGATACGGCTTTTTTGCGCACGCTGCCTGAGCGCGAGCTCCGGTCGGGATTTGCCGAAGTCATCAAGCATGCGCTCATCCGCGACCGCCGCTTTTACGACTGGCTGCGGGCGGAAGTGAAGACGCTCGCCGATTTGCAAGGGGAGAAACTCGCTTACTGCATTGAAAAAGGCATCGACATTAAGGCGTCCGTCGTGCGCGAAGATGAAAAAGAAACCGGGGTGCGCGCCCATTTGAATTTCGGCCATACGCTCGGTCATGCGCTTGAAAGTGAACTCGGCTACGGCACGCTTACGCACGGCGAGGCGGTTGCGATCGGCATGCTGTTTGCCGTGTTTGTCAGCGAACGGCTTTATGGCCGCTCGTTTGCCGAGCACCGCTTCGCCGACTGGTTTGCCGGGTACGGGTTTCCGGTGTCGCTGCCGGCAACGGTGGAAGCCGGCCGGCTGCTTGAGAAAATGAAAGGCGACAAAAAAGCGTACGCCGGGACGGTGCGAATGGTGCTCTTGCGCGAGATCGGCGATGTCGAAGTCGTGGAACTCGAAGACGACAAGCTGCTCGCGTGGTTGGAGAAGTTTGCCGGACAGGGGGGAGGACGATGATTCGCGGCATTCGCGGAGCAATTACGGTTGAGCGAAATGAGGCTGAAGAGATTGTGGCCGCAACGGAAGCGCTCGTGCGCGAAATGATTCAGGCGAACGGGGTCGTCGCCGACGACGTTTCGTTTGTGCTCATTTCCGTTACCGATGACATCACCGCCGCGTTTCCGGCGCAAGCGCTGCGCCGGATTGACGGCTGGACGTACGTGCCGGTCATGTGCACAAGAGAAATTCCGGTGCCCGGCTCATTGCCGCGCTGCATTCGCGTCATGATGACGGTGGCGACAGAGAAAAAGCAAGAGGAGATTTGCCATGTGTACTTAAAGGATGCGGCCGTGCTGCGCCCGGATTTATCGTTGACAAAAAAAACAGAAATGTAATATAGTTAAAATAACTTCTTTGCCCGCCGACGGATGGGGCTGGAAGAAGCAGAGCAAGAGCTGAGAACGAGTGTAGGGTAGATGAGAATGAGCGAGTTTAGCTGAGGTGAGCGTTGGTTTCCATTCGCTGACATCTGCCCAAAGACGGCTGTCTTTGGGCGTTTTCTTTCCCCATTTCCGCCTCATAAACCCTCATTCTCCGCCCATTGATCATGAGGGGAGGAGAAGGGATGTCCATCGATAGGCTGGCCGCTTTTTTAGCGGATGCCAACGAGTTTCGCACCATCCCGATTGTGCGCAAATTTTTAGCCGATGTTATTGAACCGCTTGGAGTATTTGCCAACTTGCATGATGAGGCTGTGTTTTTGCTTGAAAGCAAAGATGACGAGTCGCCGTGGGCGCGCTATTCGTTTATCGGCGTAGCGCCGTTTTTGACGCTTGAGAGCGAGACAGGGGAAACGTTTTTGCTCAAAGACGAAAACGGAAACGAGCAAATGGCGGCGTCGACGTTGAAAGAGGCGTTTCAAGCGGTTGAGCAGACGCTTCGCGTCAAGCCGCTCGCCGAAACGGTGCCGTTTACGGGCGGTGCAGTCGGCTTTTTAGGCTATGACTTTATTTCCGCCATTGAAAAAGTTCCCCGTCATCGTGCTCGCGATCTAGCTGTGAAAGCCGGGTATTTCGTATTTTGTGAGTCGCTGTTCGCTTTTGACCACGAAAAGCGTGAGTTGTCGCTCATCCATTATATCCGGTTGAAGGGTCATGAAACGGTGCATGAGAAAATAGAGATGTACCGCGCTGCCGAGCAACGCCTCGCCGCACTGGCGGCGAAGGCGGTGCGCCCTCGAATCGAGCAGCCGCTGCTGCCGGCAGAGGGGGAAGCCGGGCGGATCGTCTCGTTTGCCGAAGCTGTGTCAAATTATGAAAAAGAACAATTTTTGCAAGACGTAGAAACGGCAAAACAGTATATTGCGGCCGGTGATGTGTTTCAAGTGGTCTTGTCGCAGCGCTTTTGCATGCCGGTTCGCGCGGGCGGCTTTGCCGTCTATCGGCTGCTTCGCCATATTAATCCGTCGCCATACATGTTTTATTTCCGGTTTGATGATATCGAAATTGTCGGCAGTTCTCCGGAAAAGCTCATCCAAGTGCGCAACCGACGTGTTGAAATCGATCCGATCGCCGGAACGAGGCGGCGCGGGCGGTCGCCGGAAGAGGACGAGAAGCTCGCCGATGAGCTGTCCAATGACCCGAAGGAACGGGCCGAGCATTATATGCTCGTCGATTTGGCACGCAATGATATCGGCCGCGTAGCAAAATATGGAACTGTCAAGACGCCGGTCTTAATGGAAATCGGAAAATTTTCCCACGTGATGCATTTAATTTCGAAAGTCGTCGGCGAGCTCAATGATGACGTCCACCCGATCGATGCGCTGCTCGCCGCTTTCCCGGCCGGGACGGTGAGCGGAGCACCGAAAGTGCGGGCAATGCAAATTTTACAAGAGCTTGAGCCGACCGCCCGCGGGTTGTACGCCGGGGCGATCGCGTACATCGGCTTTGACGGCAATATTGATTCGTGCATCGCCATTCGGACGGCGGTTCTCAAAGATGGCTATGTATACGTGCAGGCCGGCGCCGGCATCGTCGCCGACTCCGTCCCGGAACTTGAGTGGAAAGAGACGCGCAATAAAGCAAGCGCCTTAATGAACGCCATTGAACAAGCGGAACGATTATTGGCTAAAGGGGAGAGGATCGTATGTTAAAACGGCTGCTTTCCAAATGTGCAGAAGGGAAAACGTTGACAGAAGAAGAAGCATATGAGGCGATGGCCGCCGTCATGGATGGAGAGGCGACAGACAGCCAAATCGCGAGTTTGTTGTCGATGCTGCGCCTGCGTGGGGAGACAATCGATGAACTGACAGGGTTTGTGCGGGCAATGCGTGACCGGATGATGGCGATTGATGTCGGCAATGATGTGATTGACACGTGTGGCACAGGCGGCGACGGAGCGGCGACGTTCAACGTTTCAACAGCCGCGGCGATCGTTATTTCCTCGCTCGGCGTCAAAGTTGCCAAACACGGCAACCGCGCTGTCTCGTCAAAAAGCGGCAGCGCTGACGTGCTTGAGCGGCTCGGCATTGACATTCAATCGTCGCCGGACGCTGCCAAACAGGCGTTGGAAACGAAAGGGTTAACGTTTTTGTTCGCCCCCTTGTATCATGCAGCCATGAAACATGCCAGCGGGCCGCGAAAAGAAATCGGCTTTCGCACCGTTTTTAACTTGATCGGTCCGCTCGCCAATCCGGCGCGTTGCAAGCGGCAAGTCGTCGGTGTCTATTCGACCCGCTACGCCGAGAAATTGGCGGAAACGATGCGCCGTCTCGGTTCGGAACATGTGCTGTTCGTCACCGGCCGCGACGGGCTTGATGAGTGCAGCATTGCTGCAGAAACCGATGTTGTTGAGTTGAAAGGTGGGGAGATCCGCCGCTTTGTGATCACACCGGAAGAAGTCGGGTTGCCGCGCGGTGAGCTCGCTGATGTGCAAGTGCGTAATCCGGAAGAAAGCGCCGCATTGCTTGAAGCGGTCATGACCGCAACGGCGCCGGCGAGCGCCATGAATATCGTCGCCTTAAACGCCGGCGTCGCCTTGTACGCGGCCGGCAAGGCCGGGACGATCGCCGATGGGGTGGCGATGGCGAAGGACGCCATTTTGTCCAAAACGGCGTACGAACAGCTGCAGCGTCTGCGTGTAAAGGAAGTGATCCACGGTGCTTGAGCAAATTTTAGCAACCAAACGGGAAGAGATGGAAACGTTGACCATGCCTGAACCGTTGCCGGAGCCGAAGCGTCGTCCGTTTGCCGCGGCGCTACGCCGGCCGCGGCGGGCGCTCGGCCTGATCGCTGAAGTGAAAAAAGCGTCGCCGTCAAAAGGTCTCATCCGCGCTGATTTTGATCCGGCGGCCATCGCTAAGGCGTACGAGCGCGCCGGGGCCGATGCGATCAGCGTGTTGACGGATGAACGCTATTTTCAAGGGCACCGCGACTATTTGCGCCTCGTGAAAGAAACCGTAAACATTCCGGTGCTGCGCAAAGATTTCATCATTGACCGCCGGCAAGTGGAAGAAAGCGCCCGGCTTGGGGCGGATGCGATTTTATTGATCGGCGAAGCGCTGCCGACGGAAACGCTCAAAGCGCTCTACGACGAGGCGTACAGCATCGGGCTTGAATGCTTAGTAGAAGTGCATGCGAAAGAGACACTAGAGCGCGTGTTAGATCGGTTTACGCCGGAAGTAGTCGGCATTAACAACCGCGATTTGCACACGTTTATTACAACACTTGAGGCGACAAAAACACTCGCTTCCCTCATTCCGCCGTCGTGCGTCATCGTCAGCGAAAGCGGGATCGGTTCATACAATGATGTGCAGACGGTCCGTTCATATGGGGCACAGGCGATGCTTGTCGGCGAGTCGCTCATGCGCCAAGCCGATGTTGAGCGGGCGGTATACCGGCTGTTCGGAGAGGATGATGGCAATGGTCCGGCTTAAATATTGCGGCAACCGCTCGGCAGATGATGTGCAAATCGCGCTCGCGAGTGGAGCTGATTATCTTGGCTTTATTTTCGCTGAAAGCAAGCGGAACGTTTCGCCTGAGGAGGTGAGGCGCTGGCTGGCGTCAGCGCCGCTTGGCGGCAAACAGCTTGTTGGAGTGTTCGTCAATGCCGCGGCGGAGCAAATCGCTGCTGTGGCCGCTGCCGTGCCGCTTCATATCATCCAATGCCATGGCCGGGAAACGCCAGCGGAGCTGCAAGCGGTCAAAGAGGTGACCGGCCTGCCGGCTTGGAAGGCGATTCATCACGGCAGCGGGGCGCTTGACGCCATGCGGCAATACGCCGGAATTGTTGACGGCTACGTTGTCGACAGTCGCGTCGCCGGCGCGTGGGGAGGGACAGGTGTCTCCTTTGACTGGGAGGCGGTGCCGCGCTATTTGGAAGAGGCGGCGCGCCAAGGCGTGCCGTGCTTTATCGCCGGCGGCATCACGCCGGACAATGTCGAACGGCTGCTCGCCTATCGTCCCACCGGCATCGACATTAGCAGCGGCATTGAAACGGACGGGCGCAAAGACCCGGCCAAGATGAAGCAGATTGAAGCAAAAATCAAACAATGTTCTCAAGAAACAGCATGGGAAGGGCGTTAAAAGGTGTGACGTGCCTCGGCGGCGCAGCGACGCTGCACCGCCAACGGACAAGCACATGCCGCCCTTCCTCCGCCCTGAATGCGCAATATTGCGCAATATTATGTTGATTCTCGGAAAAAGAAGGTGGCTTTGATGATGGAACACGTTCCGAATGAGCGCGGCCGATTTGGTGATTTCGGCGGCAAGTTTGTCCCGGAGACGCTCATGCTTCCGCTTGAGGAAATTGAAACCGAACTGGACAAAGCGCTCGCTGATGAGTCGTTCAGGCAGGAATATATTCATATTTTGCAGCATTACTCCGGACGGCCGACCCCGCTGACGTTTGCGCCGAATTTGACACGGCAGCTCGGCGGCGCGAAAATTTATTTAAAGCGCGAAGATTTAAACCATACCGGCGCCCATAAAATTAACAACGCCATCGGTCAGGCGCTTTTGGCGAAACGGATGGGCAAGAAAAAGCTGATCGCCGAAACCGGCGCCGGTCAGCATGGAGTGGCGGCTGCGACCGTGGCGGCCCATTTCGGCATGGACTGCATCGTCTTTATGGGGGAAGAGGACATTCAGCGGCAAGAGTTGAACGTCTTTCGCATGAAGCTGCTCGGCGCCGAAGTCGTACCGGTGTTAAGCGGCAACCGGACGTTAAAAGATGCGACGAATGAGGCGATTCGCTATTGGGTCGCCCATTGCGACGACCATTTTTACATGATCGGCTCGGTGGTCGGTCCGCATCCGTACCCGAAAATGGTGCGCGAGTTTCAGCGCATCATTGGCGATGAGGCAAAAGAACAGTTTCTCGCCCGCGAAGGGCGTCTGCCGGATGTCGTTGTCGCTTGCGTTGGCGGCGGCAGCAACGCCATCGGCATGTTTTATCCGTTTTTGCAAGATGACGTCCGTCTCGTCGGCGTGGAAGCGGCCGGCAAAGGTGTTGACACCCCGCACCATGCGGCGACGATTACGAAAGGAACAAAAGGCGTCATCCACGGGGCGATGACATACTTGTTGCAGGACGAATACGGGCAAATTGTCGAGCCGTATTCGATCTCGGCCGGCCTCGACTACCCCGGCGTCGGCCCGGAACATGCGTATTTAGCGAGCATCGGCCGCGTTTGCTATGAAAGCGTGACTGATGCGGAAGCGGTCGCTGCGTTTCAGCTGCTGGCGCAAACCGAAGGCATCATTCCGGCCATCGAATCAGCCCATGCCGTGGCGAAAGCCGTCGAGCTCGCCCGAGGGATGTCGCCGGATGAAACGGTGCTCATTTGCCTGTCCGGCCGCGGCGATAAAGACGTGCAAACGATGATGCGCCATCTCGGTGCGAAGGAAGGTGAAGACATTGCAACTGCCCGCTGATCGACCGCTGTTTATCCCGTTTATCGTTGCCGGGGACCCGTCCGCCGACTTGACCGTTGACCTCGCTTTGGCGCTGCAAGACGCCGGCGCTGACGTTTTGGAACTTGGCGTGCCGTATTCCGATCCGCTCGCCGACGGGCCGACGATCCAGCGCGCCGCCGCAAGGGCGCTCGCCGGGAACATGACGCTGCCGAAAGCCATTCGGCTTGTCGCCGAGATGCGAAAAAAAGGGGTAACCATTCCGATTATTCTCTTTACGTATTACAATCCTGTGTTACAATTAGGAGAAGAACCCTTTTTTGCTTTAGCGCGGGAAAATGGCGCCGACGGCGTGCTCATTCCCGATTTGCCGTTTGAGGAGAGCGGCCCGCTCCGGGCGCTTGGCGAGCGGTTCGGCCTTCCGCTTATTTCGCTCGTCGCCCCGACGTCAAAGCAGCGGATCGAGCGGATCGCCTCAGCGGCGCAAGGGTTTTTGTATTGCGTTTCCTCGCTTGGCGTCACCGGCGTACGCGAGACATTGCCGGAATCGCTCGGCGATTTCCTAGAGGAAGTAAAACGGCATAGCCGCGTTCCGGTCGCCGTCGGATTTGGCATTTCGACACCGAAACAAGTGGCCATGCTGAAAGAGGTGTGTGACGGCGTCATCGTCGGCAGCGCGCTCGTCCAAAAAGTGGAACGGCTTGCTGAACGTCTGTTGGCGCCGGAAGAAAAGGAAGCGGCCCTCGCCGAGTTTGCCGCCTATGCCCGTTCGCTCGCCGCGCCGCTTCACGCGCCGTGTTCTTCGCGCTAAAAGTTCCGACTTAAAGGAGTTGGCGATATTCATGCAAGTGAAGGAGCAACTTCGGGGGCTTCCCCCGTACCAGCCGGGAAAATCGATTGAGGAAGTGAAGCGGGAATACGGCCTTTCGGATATTATCAAACTCGCTTCCAATGAAAATCCGTACGGCTCGTCGCCGGCGGCGAAGTCCGCCATCACCGCTGAGCTTGACCGCCTTGCCGTCTACCCGGACGGCTATGCGCGCACGCTGCGCGAAAAGGTGGCGAAGCATCTTAGCGTCAAGGAAACGCAGCTTTTGTTTGGCAACGGCTCGGATGAGGTCGTGCAAATTTTTTGCCGCGCCTTTTTGGAGCCGGGCACGAACACGGTGATGGCGACGCCAACGTTTCCTCAATACCGCCATAACGCGGTCATCGAGCGGGCCGAAGTGCGCGAAGTGCCGCTTGTCGATGGGCGCCATGATTTGGAGGCGATGCTTAACGCCGTCGACGAAAACACGCGCATTGTGTGGATTTGCAACCCGAACAACCCGACAGGCACATATGTAAATGAAGCGGAGCTGCGCGCTTTTTTGGATCGCGTGCCGCCGCACGTGCTGGTTGTCTTGGACGAGGCGTATTACGAATACGCGACTGCGGCCGACTATCCACAAACCGTGCCGCTCTTACACGAATACGAACAGCTTGTCATTATGCGCACGTTCTCGAAGGCGTACGGGCTCGCCGCGCTCCGCGTCGGCTACGGCATCGCCAGCGAGGCGCTCATCCGCGCTGTTGAACCGGCTCGCGAGCCGTTTAACACGTCGACCGTCGCCCAAGCGGCCGCGGCGGCCGCCCTTGATGACCAGGCGTTCATCCGCACCTGCGTCGAACAAAACCATGCCGAGTTGGAGCGGTATTACCGCTTTTGCGCGGAACACGGTCTGAAGTACTATCCGTCGCAAACGAACTTTTTGTTTATCGACTTCGGCATTGACGGCGATGAGGTGTTCCAATATTTGCTCGAGCGGGGCATTATCGTCCGCTCCGGCCGGGCGCTCGGTTTGCCGACCGGCGTGCGCATCACCGTCGGCACGAAAGAGCAAAACGACCGGGTGCTTGAAACGATTTCGCACATGCTTCGCGAAAAACAGCTCGCCTGACCGGTTTGACGGCGGACCGGTCGGGAAGGCCAGCCCGTTGCTTGCGGCAAGCAGCGGGTACATTTTTACATAAAGAAGGTGGGACGGTTGCAAGGAAACGTGTTTGTTGTCGGTCTCGGTTTGATCGGCGGGTCGATTGCGTTAGCCATTAAAAAGGCGCATCCAGAGGCAGTGATCATCGGCTATGACGTCAACAGCCATCAGCTCGGTTTGGCACGCTCACTCAAAGTGATTGATGAAGCCGTCCATTCCGTAGAAGACGGGCTCGAACAGGCCGATTTGATTGTTCTCGCCACCCCGGTCATGCAGACGGAGGCGTTGCTTTTGTCCATGCCGCTTGAGCGGCTAAAACGCGGCGCCATCGTCACCGATGTCGGCAGCACGAAGCAGCGCATCGTTCAAGGCGCCCGCCGCCTTTTGGATCACGGCGTGGCCTTTATCGGCGGCCATCCGATGGCCGGGTCGCATAAAAGCGGTGTAGCCGCGGCGCGCGCGCATTTGTTTGAAAACGCCTTTTACATTTTGACGCCGACGGACAGCGTGCCGCCGCAGCAGATCGGGCGGCTGAAACAATGGCTTTCCGGAACGAAAGCACAGTTTGTCGTCTTAACGCCGGAACAGCATGACCGCATCACCGGGGTGATCAGCCATTTTCCGCACTTGATTGCAGCAAGTCTTGTCCATCAGGCGCGTGAGTATGAAAACGAGAACGCCCTCGTCAGCCGGCTCGCAGCCGGCGGTTTCCGTGATATTACCCGCATCGCGTCAAGCAATCCAGAAATGTGGCGCGACATTTTTATCCATAATAAGTGCGAGCTGCTCGCGCTTTTTGACCGCTGGATCGCTGAAATGGGACGGCTGCGCTCGTTTGTCGAGGAGGAAAACAGCATCGCCATTTATCATTACTTTCTTGAAGCAAAACAATTTCGCGACGGATTGCCGGTGCGGACAAAAGGGGCGATTCCGTCGTTTTACGATTTGTATGTTGACGTACCCGACTACCCGGGCGTCATTTCCGAAGTGACCGGCTATTTGGCCGAGGAAAACATCAGCATTACAAATATTCGCATTATCGAGACGCGCGAGGAAATTTACGGGGTGCTTCGCCTCAGTTTCCAAAGCGAAGAGGATCGGGCGCGGGCGAAAGCGTGCCTCGCCAAGCATACGAACTATGCGACATATGAAGGATAGCAACGAAAAACAGTGGAGGGATGTTGCATGCAGCTGCCAACGAACGTGTCATCGCTCCGGGGGACGCTTGAAGTGCCCGGCGACAAATCGATTTCCCACCGCGCCGTCATGCTTGGGGCGCTCGCTTCCGGCCGGACGGTCATTGATCACTTTCTGCCCGGGGCCGATTGTTTAAGCACGATCGATTGTTTCCGCAAACTTGGCGTCGACATTCGCCAGGACGGGACGCATGTCACGGTTGAAGGGGCGGGGCCCGGTGGGCTTCGCGAGCCAAGTGCAGTGCTTGATGTCGGCAACTCCGGTACAACGGCGCGCCTGCTCCTTGGCATTTTGGCCGGCCAGCCGTTTCACACTTGCCTTGTTGGCGACGAGTCAATTGCCAAACGGCCCATGGCGCGGGTGACGAAGCCGCTTCGTGAGATGGGTGCGCACATTGACGGGCGCGATGGGGGCAATTATACACCGCTTGCGATCCGCGGCGGGGAGCTTCGTCCGCTCCACTACACCTCGCCGGTGGCGAGCGCCCAAGTGAAATCGGCCATTTTGCTCGCCGGCTTGTTTGCCGACGGGGTGACGTCTGTTACTGAACCGCACCGTTCGCGCGACCATACAGAGCGAATGATCCGGCTGTTTGGCGGTGAAGTGAACATCGACGGCTTAACCATCTCGGTGGCCGGCCCGCAGTCTTTATGCGGGACACACATTTACGTTCCCGGTGATATTTCATCGGCCGCTTTTTTCCTTGTAGCCGGCGCCATTGTACCAAACAGCGAAATTACGCTGAAAAATGTCGGCTTAAATCCGACGCGGACCGGTATTATCGATGTGCTCACACAAATGGGGGCTGACATGACGATCGAACATGTCCGCCATGAAGATACGGAACCAGTCGGCGATATCACGATTCGGACATCGGCGCTCCAAGCTGTGGAAATTGGCGGCGACTTGATTCCAAGGCTGATCGATGAAATCCCCATCATGGCCTTATTGGCAACGCAGGCGGAAGGGACAACCGTCATTAAAGATGCCAGTGAATTGAAAGTGAAAGAAACAAACCGGATCGATACCGTTGTCACCGAGCTGAAAAAATTTGGCGCCGATATTGAAGCGACCGATGACGGGATGATCATCCGCGGCAAAACGCCGCTTGTAGCTGATCGGATTGTGGTTGACAGCCACGGGGATCACCGGATCGGCATGATGCTTGCCATCGCCGCCTGCTGTGCGAAAGGAGAAATCCGCCTCGAGCGTCCGGAAGCGGTCGCGGTCTCCTATCCAACCTTTTTTGCTGATCTTCGTTCTTTGCTGTAGCCTCAAACGCCCCCGCCCCAAGCGGGCGGGCGGTCATATTTTGCCTTGTTCCTTCATATGTTGTCAATAAGCGGACCGGCTTCTCCGTTCTTTTTGAAAGCGGATACATTTGCTGAACCCGGCTGAGACGGCGTACGAGCGCGGCGAGCGGTTCGGTTGCTGAAACGGCCATTGTTGATTATGATTAAGTTATCCCGTTGCAGCAATACATAAATAGTCGGGCAGCGTGGGGGCGGCCATGCCGTCCCGCCAGGCAACGGATCTGCCGTTATAAGAGAGGTTGGCGAGCATGACACGTGTTGAACAAATCATTCACCTAGTAGAAAGTGGAAATATTGATCAAGCGTTGGCGCTTGTGCCAAAGGTGAAAAAATACGGAAACGACGAAGAGAAATATGCGCTTGCTGATTGCTTGTATGCATGGGGAATGCCGGAAGAGGCCAAAGAGCTGCTTGAGGAGTTGGCCGTCCGCTACCCGGACGATGGCGATGTCCGCTTGTTTTTGGCGGAAGTGTATACCGAGCTTGAGGCTGAAGAGGAAGCGCTCGCCATTTTGGCTGAGGTCGGCGAAGACGATCCGCAGTTTGTCCGGGCGTGCTTGCTCGCCGCTGATTTATATGAAATGCAAGGGTTGGCGGAAGTGAGCGAGCAAAAGCTCCGTCAAGCGTATAAAAAGGCCCCCGATGAGCCTGTTGTTCAATTCGCCTTGGCTGAATTGTATTTTTCGCTCGGTGAATATGCGAAAAGTGTGCCGTTTTACGAACAAGTGCAAAAAAATGTGCGCGAGATGGCCGGTGTTCTCGTTGCCGAACGGCTTGCCGAGGCGCTCAGCCGCATCGGAGAGTTTGAGGCGGCCCTTCCGCATTATGAGAAGGCGCTTGAGCAAAAAACGGACAGCCGGACGCTGTTCGCTTACGGGTTCACCGCTTTGCAGGCCGGTTATGTGCAAACGGCCATCGACAAGCTCAGCGCCTTAAAAGAACTTGATCCGGACTACACCCCTCTTTACTTATATTTGGCGAAGGCATATGAACAGGAAGGGCAGCTTCGAAAGAGCTATGAAACAGCGCACGAAGGAATCCGCATTGATGAATGGAACAAAGAGCTTCGCCTTTACGCCGGTAAGCTTGCGCTGAAACTCAACAAACCGGCCGAAGCGGAAAAACAGCTGAAAAAGGCGCTTGAAATCGATGGCGGCTATGTTGAAGCGCTGACGGCGTTATCGGCGCTTTGGCTTCATGAGCAGCGCTATGAGGAGGTCGTGTCGCTCCTCGAGCGGGCGATGGCCGACGGCGAGTACGATCCGCAGTTTGAGTGGGATTTAGGGCGCGCCAAACACCGGTTGGAGATGTATGACGATGCATTAAACCATTACGCTGAGGCATATAATTTCTTTAAGTATAACGTCGATTTTCTCGAAGAGTACGGATATTTTCTCATCGAGGAAGGAAATCGGGCCGGAGCGAGAGAAATATTTCAACAAATCGTTGCTCTCGACCCGGGCCATGCGGAAGCGGCCGAGATGTTGCTTGGGCTCGAGGAGTAGGGGAGAAGCGGTGATCGAACCTCTTTCTTGGAAACCGATAGAGGGGGAAGCGCATAATGACGTACGTATCCGTCAATGAAAAAAAAGAGTTTATCCGTTGGTTTTTAAGCCACTACCAGCTGAAGCGGCGCGAATGCGTCTGGATTTTAAACTATTTAATGAGCCATGATCAGTTGATGCAAAAGGTGCATTTTGTCGAGAACGCCCAATATTGCCCGCGCGGCATTGTGATGTCGACCCATTGTGTCGATGATGTGCCGTTTCGTTTTTACAAAGGAAATGTGATGACAACCGATGCGGAGAAATCATTCCATGATATCCGTTTGAACCGTGACGAAGACATTTACATCCAGCTTAATTTTCGCGCTTCTTTTCATTCGCCGCAATATGTCGCTGTGCTTGAGGAAAATCCGTACGCGCCAAAACAAGCGCAGGTGAGCGAAAACGATCAACGCCTCGCCGAGCAATTTTTGGAACGGTCCATTTATGAGTTTCGGCGCGCACGGCTGATGAAACTGATCGATGAGGCGCTCGACCGCCATGATGAAGAGGCGTTCCGCCGGCTGACCGATGAGCTGAACAAATTGTAACACCTTGCCGCAGGCAAGGTTTTTCTTTTGCCGAAAAATATGGTAAGGTGATAAGGAACAAACTTTATGGCAAAGGGGAGTAACGATGAAATGGACAAGCGGGGACGTCGCCACCTACGAAAAAGAGCGCGACTATATTGATACGGCGCTTATTCCGCTTTTGCCGGTGTCAATTCGTCAAGGGGCGAGACGGCTTGCTTCCGGCGGGGAGCTTGTCGGGCTCGTGGCCGCCGAGGCTGAGCGGCAGCTGAGAGGCCGTGTCTTTTTGCTGCCGGCGTTTGTGTATTTTGCCGACGAGCCGCGGGCATCGCTGGCAGAGCGGCTGGCAGATTGGACAAGCCGGCTTGAACAGGAGGGGATGAAGCATGTGTTTTACGTGACGTGTGACCGGGCGTGGCAAGAGGAGGCGGCGAAAGCCGACCGCGTTTGGCTTGTTCCCGCCGTTCCGCTCGAGAGCATGGACGAGTCGTATAAGCATGAGCTCGTCCATGGGCAGGCGGCCGAGCTCATCCGCTTTTTCGTCAACCGCTGGACGAAAGACTAGGCAAAGCAAAGTCCCACGTTTTGCCGTTTGTGATATTGACCTTGTCCAGCAATTGAGCTATCATTAGAATGTCCTAGTTTTCCATATGTGTTATACATACAACTGTCCGGTGTGGACTTGACTTTGCATAGAGGGGGGAAAACGATGAGCGACAACAAACATCGCGTAACGAGACGTCAATTTTTAAACTACACGCTGACCGGCGTCGGCGGCTTCATGGCAGCCGGGATGCTCATGCCGATGCTCCGCTTTGCTTTCGACCCGATCTTGAAAGATACGGCAGGTACGGATATGGTCGCGGTAGCGGACGTCAAAGAGCTGACGACGGAACCAAAGCGCTTTGACTTTAAGGTGAAGGTGAAAGACGCTTGGTACGAGTCGGAAGAGCCGAGATCAGCTTGGGTGTACAAGGATGAAAAAGGCGATATCATCGCTCTGTCGCCGATTTGTAAACACCTTGGCTGTACGGTCGACTGGAATACGGATAAAAAGCATCCGAACCACTTTTTCTGTCCATGCCACTACGGGCTCTATACGAAAGATGGCACGAACGTTCCGGGGACGCCGCCGATGCACCCACTGGATCGCTATGAGTATCAAGTGAAAGACGGGAAGCTGTATTTAGGCAAAGCGAAACCAAGAGGGGAGGCGTAACGCGTGTTAAACAAGCTGTATGACTGGGTTGATGAACGCTTGGATATTACGCCTTTATGGCGGGATATTGCCGATCACGAAGTTCCGGAACATGTCAACCCGGCCCATCATTTTTCCGCCTTTGTCTACTGTTTTGGCGGGCTGACGTTTTTTGTCACGGTTATTCAAATTTTGTCTGGGATGTTTTTGACGATGTATTACGTCCCGGACATTAAAAATGCGTGGGAATCGGTCTACTACTTGCAAAATGAAGTGGCGTTCGGCCAAATCGTGCGCGGCATGCATCACTGGGGGGCGAGCCTCGTCATCGTCATGATGTTTTTACATACGCTGCGCGTCTTTTTCCAAGGAGCGTATAAAAAGCCGCGCGAGATGAACTGGATCGTCGGCGTGTTAATCTTCATGGTCATGATGGGTCTCGGCTTTACCGGCTACTTGTTGCCGTGGGATATGAAAGCGCTGTTCGCGACAAAAGTCGGTCTGCAAATCGCGGAAGCGACGCCGCTCATCGGTCCGGCGATCAAAACGTTGCTGGCCGGGGATCCGGAAATTGTCGGCGCCCAAACGCTGGCGCGGTTCTTTGCGATTCATGTCTTCTTCTTGCCGGCCGCTTTGCTCGGCTTGATGGCAGCGCACTTTTTAATGATTCGCAGACAAGGCATTTCCGGTCCGCTATGATCGGTCGGCTGAACGTTCTGAGGCGATAGAAAAAAGGAGGGAATCACGCAATGCATCGCGGAAAAGGAATGAAGTTCGTCGGCGATTCCCGTATTCCCGCGGTAAGAAAACCGAATATTCCGAAGGACTATTCGGAATACCCCGGGAAAACGGAAGTGTTTTGGCCGAACTTCCTGTTGAAGGAATGGCTTGTCGGTTCGGTCTTTCTCGTCGGTTTTTTATGCCTGACGGTCGCCCACCCGTCGCCGCTTGAGAGAATCGCCGACCCGACGGACACGACGTATGTGCCGCTGCCTGACTGGTATTTCTTGTTCTTATACCAATTGCTCAAATATTCGTACGCGTCCGGTCCGTATACGGTTATCGGCGCGATCGTCATGCCGGGCTTGGCGTTTGCCGCTTTGCTGCTGGCGCCGTTTTTGGACCGCGGCCCGCAGCGCCGTCCATGGAAGCGCCCGGTCGCGACCGGGATGATGCTGTTGGCGCTCGCTTCGATCGTTTATTTGACATGGGAGTCGGTCGTCACGCATGACTGGAAGAAGGCGGCCGAGCAAGGGAAAATTCGTGCGGAAGTGGAAATTGATACGAACGCCGAAGGGTACAAAATCGCTCAGGCGAATACGTGTACGTCATGCCATGGGCAAAACTTATCCGGAGGCGCCGGTCCGTCGCTCATCGGCACCGGTTTGACGCCGGAGGAGATTGCGAAAATCGCCAAGGAAGGGCAAGGCAGCATGCCGGCCGGCATTTTCAAAGGCACGGATGAAGAGTTGAAAAAAATGGCGGAATTCATCGCCGGCTTAAAAGCGGAATAATCGTTCCGTCACGGAAAAGCTGACTCGCGTTAGTCAGCTTTTTTCGTGCCCACATTGAATGGAGACGAGGTGCAAACGATGGCATGGATTTATGCGATATTCGCCTCTCGGCCGGTTGTTTGGCTGCTGTTGATCGTCAACGCCGCCGGCACTGTTTACGGCTATTATTGGTACCGCTATCAGCTTGCGGACACACCGCCTGTCTTTTTGCCCTTTGTTCCCGACAGCCCGACGGCGAGCCTTTTTTTTCTCATCGTCCTCGGCGCTTGGCTGGCTGGCCGGCGGGTGCCGCTGTTTGAAGCGCTGGCACTTGTGACACTTGTCAAATACGGGATTTGGGCGGTTGTCATGAACGTGCTCGTTTGGCGTGTCACCGGAACGCTCGATTGGGCGGGATGGATGCTCATCGTTTCACACGGAGCTATGGCGGTCGAAGGCATGCTGTACGCCCCGCTTTACCGGTTTCGCCCCGTTCATCTCGCCTTGGCGGCGGTTTGGACGCTGCATAATGACGTCATCGATTACGTGTTTGGCATGATGCCGCGCTATCATATGTTGGCCGATTATGCTGGCCAAATCGGCTATTTTACGTTCTGGCTGAGCATGGCTTCCATCGCTGTTGCGTATTGGCTCGGCATCCGCGTGCAGCGGCAGCCGTTTTTTCCTCCCTCCCGGACAGCGGTGGAATAGGCGCAAAGGAAGAACAATTTGGGCTGCGGCTTGATGGCAGTTGCTTGGTCTACTCTTGTCCACTCCTTCATACATTGTAATAGTGAATGAGGGAGGGACGATGATGAAACGAATCGGGCTGGCCATGTTGTTATCGCTCGCCTTTTTATGGCCAGCGCCCGTTGGCGCGGCCGGACAAACGAATGAGTGGGAACAGCTTGACGACATTTCCGACGAGGCGCTGCAATTGGGAAAAAATGAGCGTTTTACTGAAGCCAAAGACGTACTCCTTTATTTTTCTGAGCGGTTTTTCGCCCTTGGGGCGAGGGAACGGTTGAAATCGGCTGACGAGCTGAGGGCGGTGACTGTGACGCACGAACATGCGGTAAAGGCCATGACAGCATCGATTCCGGAAGAGGACAAAATTGCTGCTCTCGCACAGTTCCGTCTTGTAGTCGACGCCGTCCAATCGACGTATCAGCCGCTCTGGTCAGAGATGGAGCCGGCTCTCATGGAGGCGCTCGCCGCGATGGAACAAGCGGCGGAACGTGGGGAAAGGGAGGCATATGAGGCTGCCTTTCGCCAGTTTATTGACCGTTATACATTAATTGAGCCGAGTGTGAAAATCGATGTGCCGCCGAAAGCAGCTAAAAAGGTTGACAGCAATCTTGAAGCGCTGCAGGCCGCCTCGTTTTGGCAGCTTGCCAAAAGCGAGCAACGCGAGCGGCTTGCCGCCGCGCGCCGCGATGTCGAGGCGCTGTTTGACGGGGTGAAAAAAGACGAAGCCGACCCGTCGCTCATTTGGGTGATGATTTCGACCGGCGGAGTGATCGTGTTGACGCTGACGTATGTCGGTTGGCGGAAGTACAAAGGCGAAAAGGAAGAAAAGCGGACGCGGCAGCCGGAAGAATAGATGCCAACTGGCGTTCGGAGGGGAGATGGTTTCCCCTCCTTTTCATTTTGCCGGCCGCATGACATCCGGCAAGCGTGGGAATATGTCGTCTATGCGAGCGCTGTTTTGGCTTTTATTGCTCAAGCGGCCGTTTTTGTTCATCAAGCGTAAATCCTTCGCCGAGCACATCGTGCACATCGGTGACCGCGACAAAGGCGTGCGGGTCGACGGACATAATGACGTTTTTTAAGCGTGGCAGCTCGTTTTTGGCGACGACGCAATATAAGACGTCGCGATCGCGTTTCGTATATGAGCCGCGTCCTTTTAATACGGTGACGCCACGTTCCATTTCCGTCAAAATGCGATTCGCGATTTCCTCGCTTTTTTCTGAGATGATCGTCGCCCCTTTCGCCGCGTAGCCGCCCTCTTGCATAAAATCAATGACTCGGGCGGCGATGAAGACGGCGACTAACGTATACATCGCCTCGCGGTACGAAAGGTAAAGAAGAAGCGACAATGTAATGACGGCGGCATCAAAGGCAAACATTGTTTTGCCCATGCTGATGCTTTTATATTTATAGACGAGGCGGGCGATAATGTCGACGCCCCCGGTCGTGCCGCCGTAGCGGAAAATGATGCCGAGGCCGACGCCGATGAACACCCCGGCAAACAGTGCCGCGAGCGTCATATCATGCCGCAGTGGCATATGAATCATATAGCGTTGAAAAATGGATAAAAACATAGAAACAGCGACAGTACCGAGAACGGTATAAAGAAACGTCTGGCGGCCGAGCAGCTTCCAGCCGACAAAAAAGAGCGGGATGTTCAGCGCCAAGTTGGTGACGGCCGGGTCAAAACCAAACAAAAAATAAAGAAGAAGGGTGATGCCCGTAAAACCGCCTTCCGCTAAATTGTTTTGCATATTGAAATGAACGAGTCCGAAGGCGAAAATAGCGGCACCAAGCAAAATAAACAAACTGTTTTTCACCTTTAAGCCGAAAATCATATCGTCCCTCCGTCCGCAAAAATAGTCGGCGTCTTCATTATAGAGGAACTTGTCTGCACAGGCAATCATGGCCGAAAACGGGCTGAATTGGCGGCCGACGAAAACATTTGTCAAATGCGCCGCTTTTCGCTAACATGGAAACAGACGAGGTGATGGCCATGCAGGGAAAAACGATGAAGCAAATGCAACAGGAAGTGGACGAATATATCGGGCAGTTTCAAGAAGGCTATTTCAGCCCGCTCGCCATGCTCGCGCGGCTGACCGAAGAGCTTGGCGAACTGGCGCGCGAAATCAATCACCATTACGGGGAAAAGCCGAAAAAAGCGACCGAACAGGAAAAAACAGTAGAAGAAGAGCTTGGCGATTTGTTGTTCGTGCTTATTTGTTTCGCCAATTCGCTCGGCATTGATTTGCAGACGGCGCACGACCGGGTGATGGACAAGTTTCGCACCCGTGACCGCGACCGCTGGACGCGAAAGGAGGAAGAGTCATGACAATTCGCATCGTGATCGCCGGGCCGCGCGGCCGCATGGGCCGTGAGGCGGTGGCGCTCGTGCAAAGAACGGACCATTTCGAACTGGCCGCGGTCATCGACCGCCGCTATGACGGACAAAATTTGGCTGACCTCGACGGGTTTGCCGGCATCAACGCCCCGATTTACACGGATGCCGCCCGCTGTTTTGCCGAGGTGAAGCCGGATGTGCTCATCGATTTAACGACGCCCGAGGTCGGAAAACAACATGCCGAACTGGCGCTGCGCTACGGCGTTCGTCCGGTCGTCGGCACGACCGGGTTTACGCCTGAAGATATCGAGCGTCTGACGGAGATTGCTGAGGGGAAAGAAATCGGCGCCATCATTGCCCCGAACTTTGCCGTTGGCGCGGTGTTGATGATGAAATTTGCCCGCATGGCGGCCAAATATTTCACCGATGTGGAAATTATCGAATTGCATCACGATCAAAAGCTTGATGCCCCATCCGGAACGGCGCTGAAAACAGCGCAACTGATCGCCGAGGTGCGCCCGTCGAAAAAACAAGGCCATCCGGACGAAACAGAAACGCTTGCCGGCGCGCGAGGCGCTTCTTACGACGGCATTCCGATCCACAGCGTCCGCCTGCCGGGGTTTGTCGCCCATCAGGAAGTCATTTTCGGCGGTGACGGACAGACGCTGACGATCCGCCATGATTCGCTTGACCGCCGCTCATTCATGTCGGGAGTCAAACTGGCGGTCGAAACGGTTATGCACTTACATACGCTTGTCTACGGGCTTGAACATATTTTAGAATAGCGCGAACAGCGCAAACGGGGAGAGAAAAAGATGAAAATTGCGTTAATTGCCCATGATGAAAAAAAGGCGGAGATGGTCGCGTTTGCGACCGCCTATGCGCCTGTGTTGGCCAACCATGAACTGTACGCCACCGGTACGACCGGCTTGCGCATTCAAGAGGCGACCGGCCTCGCCATCCACCGCTTCCAGTCCGGACCGTACGGGGGCGATCAGGAAATCGGGGCGATGATCGCCCGCAACGAGATGGATCTCGTCATTTTTTTCCGCGACCCGCTCACCGCCCAGCCGCACGAACCGGACATTAGTGCGCTGATGCGCCTTTGCGACGTTTATGCGGTGCCGCTTGCGACGAACATAGGGACGGCGGAGTTGCTCATTCGCGGATTGGAGCGCGGCGATTTGGCATGGCGCAACATCGTCCGCGGCCGGGCAAAAAGCGAGGAGGAAAAGGAAACAGAAAGGTGACGGCGATGGTGGAAACGTGCGATCTGTTGGTGTTTGGCGCCCATCCAGACGATGTTGAAATCGGCATGGGCGGGACGATCGCTAAATATGTGCGGCGCGGATACCGCGCTGTCATTTGCGATTTAACGAAGGCAGAGCTATCGTCCAACGGCACGGTCGACGAGCGGCAGAAAGAGGCGGCTGAGGCGGCCCGTCGGCTCGGCGTGGCGCTGCGGCTCAACCTCGGGCTGCCGGACCGCGGCCTTTCCGTCGAGGAAGAGGCGATTCGCCGCATCGTAACGGTTGTCCGCCGCTATCGTCCGCAGCTTGTATTCGCCCCTTATTGGATCGACCGCCATCCGGACCACGGGCGATGCGCCCGCCTTGTCGAGGAAGCGGTTTTTTCCGCCGGCATCCGCCGCTATGGCGCCGGGGAGCTTGGGGATGCGCACCGCGTCCGCGCCATGTATTATTACATGATCAACGCGTTTGAACGGCCGCATTTTCTGATCGATATTAGCGAGACGATCGGTGACAAGCTGGCGAGCCTGCGCGCGTACGAAAGCCAGTTTGAAAAGCGGCCCGGTTCGGTTGACACGCCGCTTACAAACAACTACATCGAGATGATCGAAAGCAGAGAACGTTGGTTCGGCCAACAAATCGGCGCAGCGTACGCCGAAGGCTTTTTGACAAAAACACCTATCCATCTTTTCGACTTATTTGAGGGAGCGCGATGAAGCTGAAAATAGGAATCGTCTGTTATCCGACGGTCGGAGGCTCAGGGGTCGTTGCGACGGAGCTCGGCAAGCTGCTGGCTGAAAAAGGACATGAAATTCATTTTATTTCATCAAGCATGCCGTTTCGGTTGAACAAGGTATATGGAAACATTTACTACCATGAAGTGAGCGTCAACCAATATTCTGTCTTTCAATACCCGCCGTACGATTTGGCGTTAGCGAGCAAAATCGCGGAGGTGGCGAAGCGGGAACGGCTCGATGTGCTTCATGCCCATTACGCTGTTCCGCATGCCGTCTGCGCCGTGCTGGCGCGGCAAATGGTCGGCGAGCTGCCGATTGTCACAACGCTGCACGGCACCGACATTACCGTATTGGGCTATGATCCGTCACTTTCTGATATGATCAAGTTCGGCATCGAGCAGTCGGACGTCGTCACGGCGGTGTCTGACGCCCTCGTTCGACAGACATACGAACTGCTTGAGGTGCAAAAACCGATTCATACGGTTTACAATTTTGTGGATGAACGCGTCTACCGCCGCCGGGAGGCGGGCCATTTACGGCGGGAGTACGGCATCGGCGAAACGGAAAATGTCATCATTCACGTCTCCAATTTTCGGAAAGTGAAGCGCGTGCCTGATGTGGTGCGCGCGTTTGCCATCGTGCGCCGGCACGTGCCGGCCAAGCTGTTGCTTGTTGGCGACGGTCCGGAAATGACCGTCGTCTGCCGGCTTGTCAAAGAGCTCGGACTGAACGGCGATGTCCGGTTTTTAGGGAAACAGGACAAACTGGAAGAGCTGTATTCGATCAGTGATGTGATGATGCTCTTGTCGGAAAAGGAAAGTTTCGGGCTCGTCCTGCTCGAGGCGATGGCGTGCGGCGTTCCGTGCATCGGCACGGCGATCGGGGGCATTCCGGAAGTGATTGAAGATGGAAAAAGCGGGTTTTTATGCCCGCTTGGCGATGTTGAAGAAGCGGCCAGGCGGGCGCTTATGCTGCTGTCCGATCGCCGCCTTCATCAAATGATGGCCGAGCAGGCCGTGCAAACGGTCGAGCAAAAATTTCGTTCGTCTGATATCGTCGGGCAGTATGAACAACTGTATGCTTTGCTGGCGGCAAGGAAGGTGAGAGGATGAAACCGCCGTTCCGACAGGCGCTTGGGATCATCCAGCGGCTAAAGCAGCATGGCCATGAGGCGTATTTCGTCGGCGGTGCGGTGCGCGACTTGTTGCTCGGGCGCCCGATCGGCGACGTCGATATTGCGACAGGCGCTTTGCCGGAGGAAGTGATGGCAATTTTTCCGAAAACGATTGATGTCGGCTCGAAACACGGCACGGTCGTCGTTGTCCATGAAGGAAAAGCATATGAAGTGACAACGTTTCGCACGGATGGCGATTATGAAGACTACCGCCGTCCGGAGTCGGTGACGTTTGTCCGCTCGCTCGAGGAAGACTTAAAACGGCGCGATTTTACGATGAATGCCATGGCCATGGACGAACACGGGACGGTCATTGACCCGTTCGGGGGACAAGAAGCGATCGAAAAGCGGATCATTCGCACTGTCGGCGAAGCGGGCGCACGGTTTCGTGAAGATGCGCTCCGCATGATGCGGGCCGTCCGCTTTGTCAGCCAACTTGGCTTTTCACTCGCCATGGATACGAAGCAGGCCATCGTTGCCAACGCGCCGCTTCTCTCCCACATTTCAGTCGAGCGGATGACGATGGAGATGGAAAAGTTGCTTGCCGGCCCGTTTGCCGCCGAAGCGCTGCCGCTTTTGGCCGAAACAAGGTTGTCGACTTATTTGCCGAAACTGGCCGAAAAAGACGAGCCGCTGCGCCGGGCCGCCGCATACGAATGGCCGTGGCTCACGGCGCGCGAAGAACGGTGGGCGCTTTTGTGCCAAGTGTTCAGCATCAAGGAAAGCCGTCCATTTTTGCGCGCGTGGAAGCTGCCGAACAAAGTGATCGATGAAGCCGGTGCCATTTTGGCGGCGCTCGCCGCTGTCCCTGAACCGGCTGCGTGGACGAATGAGCAGCTGTTTTTGGCCGGTCTCAAGCGGGCGCTCTCGGTTGAAACGGTGCGTGCCGCTTTGACCGGAAAGCCGCCGGGGCCGCAACATGACGAGTTGCGCCGCCGCTTTGCCGCTTTGCCGATCAAAACGAAAGGGGAGCTGGCGGTCAACGGAAAAGAGATCATTGAGTGGATCGGAAAACCGGCCGGTCCGTGGGTGAAAGAGATGCTGGACGCCACATGGCGGGCGGTCGTCAACGGCGAAGTTGAAAACGAGAAGGAGCGGATTTACGCATGGCTCATGGAGCGCAGTCGGACACAAGAAAAAAATTGTTAGAACTGTTTGCCGAAGCAAACGGCGAGTTTCTGTCCGGGCAAAAGATCAGCGAGCAGCTCGGCTGTTCGCGGGCGGCCGTATGGAAACACATCGAGGAGCTGCGCAAAGAAGGGTTTGAACTCGAGGCGGTGCGCCGCCTTGGTTATCGGATCGTGAGCACGCCGGATAAGGTGACGGCAAACGAAATCCAGCTTGGCTTGAAAACCGAAACGCTCGGCCATACGATCCATTTTTTTGAGGAGGTCGATTCGACGCAGCGCATCGCGGCGAAGCTGGCCTATGAGGGGGCGCCGGAAGGGACGCTTGTCGTCGCCGAGGAGCAAAAAGCCGGGCGCGGACGCCTGGACCGGAAATGGTTTTCCCCCCAAGGGACCGGCATTTGGATGAGTTTGATTTTGCGGCCGCCCATCCCGCCCCAGCAGGCGCCGCAGCTGACGCTGCTTGTTGCGGTGGCCATCAGCCAAGCCATTCAAGAAGTAACCGGGCTTGTCCCGGATATTAAATGGCCAAACGATATTTTGCTTCATGGCAAGAAATGCGTCGGTATTTTAACCGAATTGCAAGCCGATCCTGACCGCGTCCGTTCGGTCATCGTCGGCATCGGCATTAACGTCAATCAGACGGGTGCGCAATTTCCCGAGGACATCCGCGCCATCGCCACATCGCTCGCCATGGAAAAAGGAGAGCGCATCAAGCGTGCGCCGCTCATCCAAGAAATTTTACTCCGAATCGAGCGGTTATATAAGCAATATTTGGCGCATGGCTTCCGCCCGGTGAAGCTCCTTTGGGAAGGGTACGCCGTCTCGATCGGCAAGCCGGTGACAGCAAGAACATTAGGCGGCGCGATTCGCGGCATCGCCCGCGGCATTACCGATGACGGGTTGCTGATCCTCGAGGATGAGCACCATCAGCTCCATTATATTCATTCAGCCGATATTCAACTGTAAATTCCCACTAGAAAAATTGTGACAATTTTGTTAAAATACAAGACGAGGAAAAGGGCAGTATCTTTGTCGAAAAGAACTGCACCGGGCCGTCAACACGAATAAATGAGGATGATCTGCCTTGATCCTTGCCGAAGGACTAGGACAGAGGGGTGAACGAAACCGACGGAGGTTGATGGCGTCCTTCTTTCTCAAGGCGGGAAAGAAGGGCGTTTTGCTTCGGTCGCGTCATCTCCTCTGCAATTAAAGGGGAGGGAATAAAGGTGAAGACGAAAACGGATTTTTTCCGCATGAAGCAGGCGGACGAGCCCATTGTGATGGTGACCGCCTACGACTTTCCGTCGGCGAAGCTTGCTGAACAAGCTGGAGTGGATATGATTTTAGTCGGCGACTCGCTCGGCATGGTCGTGCTTGGCTACGATTCGACTATTCCGGTGACAGTCGATGATATGATCCATCATACGAAGGCAGTCCGCCGCGGCGCGCCGAGCACGTTTATCGTCACCGACATGCCGTTTATGTCGTATCACGCGTCCAAAGAGGAGGCGCTGCAAAACGCCCGGCGCATTATGCAACAATCGGGGGCAAATGCGGTCAAAGTCGAAGGGGCGGATGAAGTCGTTGAGATTATCGCTGCACTGACGAAAGCGGGCGTGCCGGTCGTTGCCCATCTGGGGCTGACGCCGCAGTCGGTCGGCGTCCTTGGCGGCTACAAAGTGCAAGGCAAAGATGCGGAAAGCGCGAAAAAGCTCATGAATGATGCGAAGCAGTGCGAGCAGGCAGGAGCGATCGGCCTCGTCCTGGAGTGTGTACCGAAGCAGCTTGCAGCTGCCATCTCCCGCGAACTTCATATTCCGGTCATCGGCATCGGGGCCGGCGCGGATGTCGACGGCCAGGTGCTCGTTTATCACGACCTGCTTGGCTACGGTGTCAGCCGTGTCCCGAAGTTTGTCAAACAATACGCCATCATTCAAGATGTCATCGTCGAGGCGTTGGCCAACTATGTCGCCGATGTCAAACTGCGCCAGTTTCCGGAGCCGGCACATGCGTTTGCGATGAAGGAAGAAGAATGGGTGGCATTATACGGAGGAAGACAATCATGATCGTCGTTGACCGCATTGCGGCGATGCAGGCGTTGATCAGCCAACACCGCCGCGAAGGAAAAACGATCGGGTTCGTCCCGACGATGGGCTATTTGCACGAAGGGCATGCCGCCCTTATCGAGCGGGCGCGTCAAGAAAATGACATCGTCGTCTTAAGCGTTTTTGTCAACCCGCTTCAGTTTGGACCGAATGAAGATTTTGCCCGCTATCCGCGCGATTTTGCCCGCGACCGGCAAATCGCCGAACAGCATGGGGTTGATGTTTTGTTTCATCCGGAGGCAGGCGAGATGTACCCGGGGCCGCTCACGGTGCAAGCTGTCGTGAAAGCGCGCACCGATGTGTTGTGCGGACGGTCAAGGCCCGGCCATTTCGACGGCGTGGCGACCGTGCTTACGAAGCTGTTTCACATCGTCATGCCTGACCGCGCCTATTTTGGGCTAAAAGACGCCCAACAAGTGGCCGTTGTCGACGGCTTGATCCGCGACTTCAACTTTCCGATCGAGCTCGTGCCGGTACCGACGGTCCGCGAGGCCGACGGGTTGGCGAAAAGTTCACGCAATGTTTATTTATCGCCGCAGGAGCGGAAGGAGGCGCCGGCGCTTTATCAAGCGCTGCGGTCGGCAGCGGCGGCTGTCGACCGCGGGGAGCGGAGCGCTGCCGCCATCCGCCGCCTTGTACGCGAGCATATTGAGGCGCATACGCATGCGGAAATCGATTATGTCGAAGTTTGTTCGTACCCGGATTTAACGCCGCTTGAAACACTTCACGGAACGGTGCTTGTCGCGGTTGCCGTCCGGTTTGCGAGCGCCCGCTTGATCGACAATATCATCCTCGAGCTGCCCAAGGCGCATAAACAAGAAGATTGAGGGGGGATCACCCGTGTTTCGTACGCTTATGAATGCCAAAATTCACCGCGCCCGTGTAACGGAAGCCAATTTGGATTACGTCGGCAGCATTACGATCGATGAAGATATTTTAGATGCGGTCGGCATGGTCGCTAATGAAAAAGTGCAGGTGGTCAACAATAATAATGGAGCCCGTTTTGAGACGTACATCATTCCCGGCGAGCGCGGCAGCGGCGTCTTTTGCCTGAACGGCGCCGCCGCCCGCCTCGTGCAAAAAGGGGACATCATTATCGTCATTTCGTATGCGCTCGTTCCGGAAGAAAAGATCGCCGCGCATCGGCCGAAAATCGCCATTATGGACGAACACAACCGCATCGCGCAGCTCATTGCTGAAGAGCCGGCACATACGATTTTATAATGGGGCAAAAAGGGGCTTTCCGCCCCTTTTCGTTTTGAGGTGATCGTTTATGGCAATGCGCTTTGTCATTGTCGACTTAGAGACAACTGGAAACGGACCGAAAAAAGGCGACCGGATCATCCAACTTGGCATGGCGGTGGTGGAAGAAGGCTTGATCGTCGAGCGGTTTGCCAGCTTTTTTAACCCCGAACAGCCGATTCCACCGTTCGTCCAACAGCTGACGAACATTGATGAACAGACGGTTGAGGGAGCACCGCTGTTTGCCGATAAGGCAAGCGAGATCACAGCTATGATGGAGGGCGCATATTTTGTCGCCCACAACATTGATTTTGACTTGCCGTTTTTGCAAGCCGAGCTCGAACGAGCCGGGTGGCCGCCGTTTGCCGGGCCGGCGATCGATACGGTCGAACTTGCCCGCATCGTGCTGCCGACGGTCGAAAGCTATAAGCTTGGCGATTTGGCGAAGCGGCTCGGCCTCCGCCATGACCGCCCGCATCAAGCGGACAGCGATGCGGAAGTGACCGCCAAACTGTTCGTTGCCCTGCTCGATCGGTTGCGCCGTCTGCCGCTGCTGACGCTTAAGCAGCTGCGCCGCCTTGCCCGCCATTTGAAAAGCGATATTTACTCGCTTCTTGACGCCGTTATCGCCGAAAAACAGCAGGAAGCACCAACGGACCGTACGGTTGCCGTCTACCGCGGCATCGCGCTAAAAAAGCCGGCTTTCAAGCGGGACGGCGCAAAACTGGAGCCGGACGATGACGGGCAGCGTCTTCCCTCAGCCTCATTTGCCGCCTTTTATGAACAGGCGCCGCCCCTTCCGCTTCCCGGCTACAAGCGGCGTGAAGGGCAGTGGGACATGATGCAGCTTGTTTATGAGGCGCTGTCCACGTCCCAGCATGCGCTCATTGAGGCGGGGACGGGTCTTGGCAAATCGCTTGCCTACTTTATTCCGGCGGCCTTTTTTGCCTGCGAGCGACAAGAGCGGGTTGTCATCAGCACCTATACGCTCCAGCTGCAGGAGCAGCTCATCCGCCGTGACTTGCCGGTGCTGAAGCAAATTGTGCCGTTCACGCTCCGTGTCGCTGTTTTGAAAGGGAAGCAAAACTATCTTTCCCTCGACAAGTTTGCTTCATTTTTGCCTGAGCCAAGCGATACGTACGATGCGGTGCTTTTGAAATGTCAGTTGCTCGTCTGGCTGCTTGAGACAGAGACCGGCGATCTGGATGAATTGAACGTATCATCCGGCGCCCGTCTGTTGTTGTCGGCGCTCGCCATCGGCGAGGAGGAAGACGGCGGACGGCATCATTTTTTTGCGCAGGCGAAACAGCGCGCTGAACAGGCCGATATGGTCATTACAAACCATGCGTTTTTGCTTCATGATCTGACTGCCTCGACGCCGCTTCTGCCGGCATTTCGCCATCTCATCATCGATGAGGCGCACCGGCTTGAGGATGTCGCTGCCCGCTATTTTGGCGACCGGATCGACTACGTGTCATTTCGCCTGTTAACCGCCAAAATGGCACAAACGTTTACGAAATGGATGGAAGCGGGGCAAAGCGAAGGAAAAGACATCCTCGCCCGTTGCCAACAGCAGCTTGAAAAACTGCAATTTGAAGGTGATGAGCTGTTCCGTTTGTTGCGCCGCTATGCGCTGGCGAGAAAGCCGGCGCGGGCCGGACGTTGTCGTTGTCGCTTTTCACCGGCAGACGAGGGCGGGAGGATGTGGCAGGCGGCCATTGAGTTATGCTGGCGTCTGCGCGATTTGGCGGCGGCGCTGTTGGCAGAGGCCAAGCCGCTTCTGCCGGCCGCCATGACCGATGATACAACACCGTCTGCTTCGCTGGCGGCCGATCTTGCGACGTTGAATCAGCAAATGGACGCCCTTGTCCGGCTGTTGACCGAAGCAGAGCCGGAGACCGTCCGCTGGATCGAAGCCGATGAAAAAGGGGCGGCGAACGCGGTCCGGCTTTATTCGCAACCTGTCGATCTCGCGGATTTTTTTGCCGATCGGCTGTTTATAAAAAAACGGAGCGTTATTTTGACGTCCGCGACACTTGCCGTTCGCGGCCGATTCGCCTACATGTTGTCGCGTTTTGGCCTGGACGATTTTTACCCGCTCTGCCGTTCGTTTCCGGCGCCATTTCGCTATAAGGAGCAAGTGGCACTTTTTGTGCCGGCCGATATGCCGCTTGTTTCCGCTGTGCCGCTCGGAGCCTACGCCGAAGCGGCGGCCGCGGCTGTGTTGGCGATCGCCCGCCATGTTGGCCGGCGGGTGCTTGTGTTGTTCCCGTCGTATGAACTGTTGAAAATGACGGCGGAAGCGCTGAAAACCGAAGAAGCAGACGAGCCGTTTGTTTTGATCGCTCAAGGGGTGCAAAGCGGCAGTCCGGCCAAGCTCTTGCGAACATTTTTGCAGTTTGACCACGCCGTGCTGTTCGGGACGAGCAGTTTTTGGGAAGGGATTGATTTGCCGGGTTCGGCGCTCGATGCGCTTATTATCGCCCGTTTGCCGTTTGCGCCTCCGGATGATCCGGTGATGGAGGCGAAAAGTGAACGGATTCGCGCCGGCGGCGGCGACCCGTTTTACGAGTTGTCGCTCCCTGAGGCGGTGCTCCGCTTTAAACAAGGGTTCGGCCGCCTCATCCGCACCGAGCATGACAAAGGCGTCGTGTTTGTACTTGACCGCCGGTTGACCGCTGCGTCATACGGGGCCGATTTTCTCGCCTCCCTCCCGCCGCTGTCGGTATATGAAGGAACGCTTTCCGAGCTGCTTAGCATAGCCGATGCATGGCTTTCATGAAACGAGCGCTGTAAGCGGCGGGTTCATTTTAGAAAGCGGGAGGACGGCCGGACAAGGCAGAAGCTCCGTTTGGATCAGGCAAGGAAGGCAAATGGCTTTGCTTTTACCATTCTGAACCGGGAAAGCCCCCACTTTTACGCATTGCCGTTGGTGGGAGAGCGTTCAAAAAGCGGATGGCTTGTGGAAGGAGAAAGTTTCGTCGCCATCAAACAGCGCTCTCATAAATAGGAATGAAACGGTGCAATCTAAAGATGGCAACCGGCAAAAAAAAAAACGCCCCGCGCGCGGCGGGGATGGAAAGAAGCAAATTTGCATTGGCGGTGTAGGCGGGCAAATTTGTTATGAAATGGTCGGACAAACCTGCTATAATAGGGAAGAAGCACAACTGCGATGGCAGCTTGCGGCCTCGCCGTTTGGCTTCGCGGGCTCGGCCGCTGAGGCGTGAAGAAGCGCAACTGAGATAATCATCTTACTGTATTTGTATTGTTGCCGGAGCCGCCGGCGTGTATAAGTAACAAAATTTGCGCCGCACAGGAGGAAGCAACGAAAATGGAAAGCAAAATTGAAGTGCTCGCCACCGTCAAAATCCAGCATTCCGAGGATTTGTACAAAATTGTCGATTGCTTGAATCGCACGTTGAAACGGAACAATTTGATGTTTGGCCTTGCCTTGGATGAAAACGACAAACGCCAGGCGGTCTTTACGATTTATCGGACGTGATCGCCATGAAAAAGTGGGGATGGCTCGCCCTGATTTTGGTTAGTTTTCTCATTTGGCAGGCGTGGTCGATTTACGGTGAGGCGATGGAGCCAAAACGGTCAATGACGGAAAAAGCGTTGGCGCGGGCGAGAGAAGCAGCCGGGCTCGTCGACGTGAAAGAAGTCTATACATATTATGGCGATGAAGCATGCACTGTATTCATCGGCCGAACGGAGCAAGGGGAAACGGACATCGTCGTCTGGGTGCCGGAAAAAGAGGGGGATATTGTCGTCAAGAGCGCGGACAGCGGCATTAGCGAAGCGGAAGCGCGCGCTATTTTGCAACGTGACCGGCGTCCGCAACAAGTGATTGATGTGACGCTTGGCATGGAAAAAGGCGTGCCTCTCTGGGAGTTGACATATATTGATGCGGAAGGAAGGTATTCATTTTATTACCTCCATTTCGCGGACGGCGCCTTCCTAAAGAGGTACAGTTTTCAACGTTGAGCAGATGAGGGGGAAGAAACGATGAAACTGGCAAAACGGGTGGCGTCGCTGACGCCATCGGCCACATTGGCCATTACGGCGAAGGCAAAAGAACTGAAAGCGGCCGGGCATGATGTGATTGGCCTTGGAGCCGGCGAACCGGATTTCAATACGCCGCAGCATATTCTTGATGCCGCCATAAAAGCGATGAACGAAGGGCATACAAAATATACGCCATCCGGCGGGCTGCCGGCGCTGAAGGCGGAAATCATCAAAAAGTTTGCCCGCGACCAAGGGCTTGAGTATGAGCCGGCGGAAGTGATTGTCTGCGTCGGGGCCAAGCACGCCCTGTACACGCTGTTCCAAGTGTTGCTCGATGAAGGCGATGAAGTGATCATTCCGACGCCGTATTGGGTGAGCTATCCGGAACAAGTGAAGCTGGCGGGCGGCGTTCCGGTTTATGTCGAAGGGCTGGAACAAAACGATTTTAAAATTACGCCGGAGCAACTCAAACAGGCGATCACGCCGCGGACGAAGGCGGTCATCATCAACTCGCCGAGCAACCCGACCGGCATGATTTATACGGCCGAAGAGTTGAAGGCGCTTGGTGAAGTGTGCCTGACGCATGGCGTACTGATCGTTTCAGACGAAATTTATGAAAAATTGATTTATGGCGGAGCGAAACATGTGTCGATCGCCGAGTTGGCGCCGGAGCTGAAAGCGCAGACGGTCATCATCAACGGCGTGTCGAAGTCGCATTCGATGACAGGATGGCGCATCGGCTATGCGGCGGGGCCGAAAGACATCATTAAGGCGATGACTGATTTGGCGAGCCATAGCACATCCAACCCGACGTCGATCGCCCAATACGCGGCCATTGCCGCCTACAGCGGTCCGGAGGAGCCGGTCGAACAAATGCGTCAGGCGTTTGAACGGCGGCTTACCATCATTTACGACAAGCTTGTGCAAATTCCAGGCTTTACGTGCGTCAAGCCGCAAGGGGCGTTTTACTTGTTCCCGAACGCCCGCAAAGCAGCCGCGATGGCCGGCTGCCGCACGGTCGATGAGTTCGTCGCCGCCCTGCTTGAGGAAGCGAAAGTCGCACTCGTGCCTGGGTCCGGGTTTGGGGCGCCGGATAACGTTCGCTTGTCATACGCCACATCGCTCGATGCATTAGAAACGGCGGTTGAACGCATCCATCGGTTTATGGAAGCGCGCGCTTAACAAGCGGCGGCTTTGCCACAAGCAAAGCCGCTTTTTCCACGCCCGCTGCGGCGGCGGTTTCGCGAGGATTTGCGGCGTTCGCCGACAGCCGCCGTTACGGGGCGTCCGGCGCCGGTTTTTGCGGCTGTGCCCAGCCGGCCAGGAGATGGATTGCCCCTTGGCCGTTGCCGCCGTTTCGGCAGAACGGTATAATAGCGAATGATGGACGTGTCGATTATTGGAGGGAATGTGTACGTGAAAACGACGATTGCTGAAGTGAACCAACATGTAGGTCAAGAAGTGACGATCGGCGCCTGGTTGGCGAACAAGCGCTCAAGCGGAAAAATCGCCTTTTTGCAGCTGCGTGACGGAACGGGCTTTATTCAAGGCGTAGTTGAAAAGGCAAACGTCTCGGAAGAGGTCTTTCAACGCGCGAAAGCGCTGACGCAAGAAACGTCGCTGTATGTAGCCGGCACGGTGCGCGTTGACGAACGATCGCCATTTGGTTATGAGCTGTCGGTTACGAACTTGGAGGTGATCGATGAAGCGGTCGATTACCCGATTACGCCAAAAGAGCACGGTGTCGAATTTTTAATGGACCATCGCCACCTTTGGCTTCGTTCCCGGCGCCAACACGCGATCATGAAAATTCGCAACGAACTCATCAGCGCGACGTACGAATTTTTTAACAACCGCGGTTTCGTTAAAGTCGATGCGCCGATTTTGACCGGCAGCGCGCCGGAAGGAACGACCGAGCTGTTCCATACGAGATATTTTGATGAGGACGCCTATTTGTCGCAAAGCGGCCAGTTGTATATGGAGGCAGCGGCGATGGCGCTCGGCAAAGTGTTTTCGTTCGGTCCGACATTCCGCGCCGAAAAGTCAAAAACGCGCCGGCATTTGATCGAATTTTGGATGGTTGAGCCCGAAATGGCGTTTTATGAGTTTGAAGACAATTTACGGCTGCAAGAAGAGTATGTTTCCCACCTCGTGCAATCGGTGCTTAGTCGCTGCCGGCTCGAGCTTGGCCGCCTTGAGCGCGACGTCGCCAAACTTGAGTTGGTCAAGCCGCCGTTTCCGCGCCTGACGTATGATGAAGCGCTCAAGCTTTTGCACGATAAAGGGTTTACTGACATCGAATGGGGTGACGACTTTGGTGCGCCGCATGAGACGGCGATTGCGGAAAGCTTTGACAAGCCCGTGTTTATCACCCATTACCCGACGTCATTAAAGCCATTTTATATGCAGCCGGACCCAAGCCGCCCGGATGTTGTGCTATGCGCTGATTTAATCGCGCCGGAAGGATACGGGGAAATTATCGGCGGTTCCGAGCGCATTCATGATTATGAACTGCTAAAGCAGCGCCTCGAGGAGCATCATTTGCCGCTTGAAGCATATGAATGGTATTTAGATTTGCGTAAATACGGTTCCGTGCCGCACTCCGGATTCGGGCTCGGCCTTGAGCGCACCGTCGCCTGGATTTGCGGTGTGGAGCATGTGCGCGAAACGATTCCGTTCCCGCGGTTGCTCAACCGTTTATATCCATAAAAAAACCCCCTGCAAAAAGGGGGTTTTTTCGCCATTGTCATGTTATACTATAGTTGAGGTGCATCGACATGGAAAAGAAAAAGGTGGCCGAATGGTTGGCGCAAGGAAGTGTCGTCATTCCGAAACTGTTGCTGAATCATTACAAGCGGCTCGGCTTGAACGAAGGGGAGCTCGTCTTGCTTTTGCATATGCAATCATTTTTGGAAGAAGGCGTCACATTCCCGACACCGGCCGAGCTGGCTGAGAAAATGACCGTTCCGGCGGCGGAATGTATGGAGATGATGCGGCGGCTTTTGCAAAAAGGAATGGTCGCCATTGAGGAACATACGGACGAACGTGGCGTTCGCAGTGAAAAATATACACTTGAGCCGCTTTGGGAGCAGTTGGTGCACCATTTGTACGTGCAGGAAGTCAAGAACGGGCAAAGCGTCCAGCAGGAAGAAGAGGAAAGTTTGTATACGATATTTGAGCAGGAATTTGGCCGTCCGCTTTCTCCATTTGAGTGCGAAACGCTTGCGATGTGGATCGACCAGGACGGCCATGAGCCGGCCATCATCAAGGCGGCGCTGCGCGAGGCGGTGCTGTCAGGGAAATTGAATTTCCGCTACATCGACCGCATTTTGTTTGAGTGGAAAAAGAACGGCATCCGCACGATCGAGCAGGCGCACGATTACGGCAAAAAATTCCGCAAACCGAAGCCGTCCGCCCGTCCGGCGAAACAGGCGACAGGAGAATTTAAGCAGACGATTCCGTTTTTTAACTGGCTTGACCCGTAAACGAGAGCATGGTCTCTCGTTTTTGTTTGGCCAAAATGAACGGGGGATCAACCGTTGTGAAAGGAGGAGGAGGCCGGTGTTGACGAAACAGCAAATTCGCTATTGTCTCGATGAGATGGCGAACATGTTTCCGGATGCCCATTGCGAGCTTGTGCACCGCAACCCGTTTGAACTGTTGATCGCGGTCGTCTTATCGGCGCAGTGCACCGATGCGCTTGTCAATAAAGTGACGAAGCGGCTATTCGAAAAATATCGGACGCCACACGACTACATCGCTGTGCCGCTTGAAGAGCTGGAGCAGGACATCCGTTCGATCGGTTTATACCGGAACAAGGCGAAAAACATTCAAAAGCTGTGCGCGATGTTAATAGAGGAGTATAACGGCGAAGTGCCGCGCGACCGCGACGAATTGATGAAGTTGCCGGGTGTAGGACGGAAGACGGCGAACGTCGTTGCCTCCGTCGCGTTTGGCGTGCCGGCCATTGCTGTTGATACGCACGTCGAGCGCGTCAGCAAACGGCTCGGCTTTTGCCGCTGGAACGACTCGGTTCTTGAGGTTGAACAAACGCTGATGAAAAAAATTCCGAAAGCGGAATGGTCGATCACCCATCACCGGATGATTTTTTTTGGCCGCTACCATTGCAAGGCGCAGGCACCCCAGTGCCCGGTATGTCCGCTTCTTCATTTATGTCGCGAAGGGAAAAAGAGGATGCGAAAGAGGGAGAACGATCGTGCGCGTGCCGACTGAATGGGCTCATCCGCTCTTTTTTCCGGACGGCCACATGGTTGACACGCTTCCGGATGAGCCGTTTCCGCTTCTTCTTAAACAGGTGCCATTTTATTACGACATCGTCCCTACCTTCCCATTGCCGTGGGAAGACATTGAGCAGTCGCTGCCGGCGCTCATTGCTCTTTGGCGCGAAGAAAAGATGGAACTTGAGCGCTGTTTTGCCCGGCGCGACCGCCGCGCTGCCCGCGGTCCGATCGTGCGTGGGTTGGCGTATTTGCTGTCGGCGCTCTGCTGGCTGAATGGACGGCCGATGGCGAACGTTGTGGATTGGATGGATACGGTGGCGGCGCTGCCGCATAAACCGGTCAACGCTGTTGAGCGGCTGCAGTTTATTTTTGCCGGTCCCGATCGATATCCGTCATTTGTTCAGCTCAATGAACTGTTTGCCGAAACGGAGAAGCTTGCCCATAAGCAAATCGCCATAAAAAAGCGGATGGCCCGATAAAGCCATCCGCTTTTTTGAAGCAGGCGATCTCACTGGCGATTCCCATTTTTCATCTCACATTTCGCACCCTAGCAGGGTAGAAAGAAAGGATTTTTTATTTCGTTTTTCAGAATAACGTTTCGACCAACACGACTAGCGATGGCAATCCTTTTTTTACCATCGCTAGTCGTTCCATATGACGTTACACGTAAATGCTCTCATCCATGCCCAATCCCTGCAGAATCCTTCGCTGATCAGGGGTGAGCGGTTTCCCTAGCCTGCGTTGGATTTGCCCATCCGGCAACTCCAACAGGACGACTCTGACATACCAAAACAATTGAAAAATCGCTTGTCCGGTCGGACGGGTCAGCTTGCGGCCTCCTGCGCCCTTTAATGGGCGTTCGGGTGTGATGAACTGACGCACCCGGCGCTGGAAGACGCGGTAAATGGCCAAGGCCAGCAAAAACAAATAGCCCAATACCGCCACTCGTTCGGGTTTTTTGACGTAAATTTCGTCCGTAAAGAACGGATCTTTTAGGAAGGAGAAGTTCATTTCCACCGAGATCTGCCCTTTATACAGCTTCAAGATCTCTTGGGCATCCATGGGTTGGCCCTTCCATTCCTTCGGAACGGTCGTGACGAGAACAAACCGGGACGCTTTCCGTTTCGCCTGTTCCCACGCCTCGCGATCGAATTCCATGTCCAAGCGCAGGAGATACAGCGTCTCCATCTCGGGTTCCGCCCCTTTTTTCGGCCGTCCGCGCCGTTTTTTCGGGCGCACGATCTCTTTAACCGTGGCCTTGACCCGATGAAATCGAGGACGAAGGGACGCCTTGAGGGAGGCCAAGGCTTGTTCGGCGTCTTCCCGGCAAGAGAAAGGATGACGCTCCCAACGGACTTGTTCCTCGCGAAGAAGCTCCGCTTCTTGTGCTCGTTCTGTTTCGAGCGTCTTTCCTTTCCGTTGGTCGAGGGCGCTTGATTCGACGACGATCAGCCGTACGGGTTGGCCTTCATATGTTGAGGCCGTTTCCCATACCCGGTACGTGGCGCCGTTTTTCTCGGCCAGCGCAAAGGGGGCGCTCCACGCCGAATCGGGTTGGGCATCCGCCTCCGAAAGCGCGGTTTTGACGATCCGGAGCGACGACGGGCCTCTCGTGATCAAAAAGGCGTTGGCGGCTTTCGTTTGCGCCAGCGTGTCCTTCGTCATCGCAGCGGAATCCGCCACGTAAATCCATTCGTCTTCGATCTTCGCTTGCCTCAGCTGCTCATGGACATGGGAGAGCACCTCGGGATTCCACGTTTTGTCCGGCGCGTTGCCGTCGTGCACATCGCCGTAAAACGGGATGCCGTCCTCGTTGCCGATCAGGCCGAATCCGATCTGTTTTTGCCAACGATGATGCCGGTTGTAGCCATGCGTGATCTGCAGGGTCTCTGTCGAGGACGATTCATACGCACCGTAAACGGTCTTGTCCGTCGTATCCGCGTGAAAGACACGGAGAGGGAGGCCTTCTTTCTTGTAGATCTGCACGAGGCAAGACGACAGGACTTGATGGATATTGGCCTCATACAGCCGGTCCAAATGGCGAGCAATGGCATCGTCGTTGAACCAAGACGGATCCAACCCCGGCCGGATCAGCTTGGGCAAATCGATGTCATGCGCCCACCGTTCCAAATGAACGAGCGCTTGCCGGCCGCTCAAGATATCCAGAATGATGAGGCTGACGATATCGCTGGTTCGGGTTTGGCATTGCGGATCGACCGGAACCAGCCGGTCAATCAGCTGAAGGAGGCCAAGATCCTTGAAGAGGGCGCTTATTATATTCAAATAGGAACTTTCATAAATCGCGCGAATTCGAATGTCCATGATGGAAAAACTCCTTTGCGTTGCTTGTGTGTCAAGGATTCATTCGACATGAAAACAAAAAAATCCTCCCGATTTTGGTCGAGAGGGTGCGAAATGTGAGTTTCATGCCAACGTTGTAGCCGTTTCCTGATTGTGGATTGGTTGGCGTTGTTGGCGGCGTTGTGCCATCATCGCCATCCTCTTGGCCGGTCCCTTCGTCTCCGTCATTGCCATCGTCTCCGCCGTCATCACTGTTTTCATTATCGTTGCCGTTGTTTTGGTTGTTTCCGTTGTTTCCATTGTTGCCATTGGTATTGTTACCGTTATTGTTATTTTCGTTTGTTCCGTTATTCCCGTTGCCGGCGCCGTTGTTGTCATCATCGCCAGATTCATCATCCGGCGTCGGCGGCTGTTCACCGCCAGGGATGCGGACGCTTGTGATGGCTGGCTTGCTTATCCGATCGTCTTCTTTTGCATAGACGGCGATCGTATACGAAGCGCCCGGCGTCACGTTCGTGATCGTCACGCCGACATCTTTGGTCGTGATTGTTTCCGTATGGCCTTGATCATCTTTGACGCGCACTTCAAAGATTGTATTGTCGGTCTGTTCGTTATACGACCAAGAGACGGAAATCGTGTTTGCCGCCCCGTCGTATGAGGCCGTTAAGTCTTTGACTGCCGGCAGCTCTTTCGGTTCGTCTTTGGCGACTTCCGTCGGCTGAGTGCCACGCACGAACAGTTCATACGTAATTTCGTCTGCCGGCGTATATTTGCTTGCCAGTTTCGGCGGATTGGTGCCTTTTTTAATCGGCAGCTTCACGACGCTGTCCGGTCGTTCAAATTCCCCGCTGCCGTCGTCGATCTCGGAGATAAGCGCTCTAAACAGCGAGCGTGAAATTCTTTGTTCTGTCTTGTCGAGCGATGCCGTGCTGCTTTTTTTGCTAAAGCCGGTCCAAACGGCGGCGGTATAGTTTGGCGTATAGCCGACAAACCAGCTGTCCGGCACATCGCCCTCCGATAAACCAAACTGGGCGCCGGACGGACCGTAGTTGGTCGTTCCCGTTTTGCCGGCCAGCTCAAGCCCCGGAATGTTGGCGCTTTGCCCTGTGCCGGAGCGAACGACCGATTTCAGCATATCGGTAATCATATAGGCCGTGTAGTCGTGCATGACCCGCTTCGGCTTTGGCTTCAAATCCATTTCCGTGCCATCCGGGAAGACGATTTTGGTCACGGCGTATGGCTTTGTATATACGCCGTTGTTGCCGAAGGCGCTATAGGCGCCGGCCATTTGCAACGGCGACACGTAGCGCTTGACACCGCCGATCGAGTACGCTTCCTCTACTTCGTTAAAGCCCATGCCGAGCCGGTTGGCAAACTCTTTCGCCCGTTCCTTGCCGACCGCTTGGAACGTTTTTAACGCCGGGATGTTGCGTGACCAAGTCAGCGCATAACGCATCGTCACCGGTCCGGCGTATCTCCGGTCAGCGTTGCGGATCGGCGTGCCGTCCGAATACGTGTATGGCTCGTCAACGATAATGTGCGCGGTTGACCATTTTAAATATTCAATGGCTGGCCCGTAGTCCAAAATCGGTTTAATCGCCGAACCGGGCTGGCCGACCGGCTGAATGGCGTAGTTGAAGCCGAACTCGACGTGATCGCGGTTGCGACCGCCACCTAAGGCGCGAATGGCGCCTGTTTTCGTGTCGATGAGGGCAATAGCCGACTGCAAATCTTTTTTACCAGTAAAGTATTGGTCGGAGTTTAATAGGTTTTCGACGTATGACTGCGCCTCTTGATCAAGCGTTGTGTAAATTTTCAGCCCATCTTCAAAAACGTTAACGTTCGCTTTATCGGTCACTTCTTTGATCACTTCGTCAATAAAGGCATCATACGGCACGGAGCTTTGCGGTTTTTTTCGTTCGGTAAGCATCGATTTGATCGGCACTTGTTTCGCCTTTTCCGCCTCTTCTTGGCTGATAAAACCGTGTTTCGCCATGAGCGATAAGACGGTATCGCGCCGTTTTTTCGCCGCTTCCGGGTGGTCGTACGGATTGTACCGGTTCGGGCTTTGCGGCATGCCGGCTAAGAGCGCTGCCTCGGGGAGCGTCAACTCTTTTAAATTCGTCTTGCCGAAGTAATACTCCGCCGCCCGGGCGACGCCGTAAATGCCGTCCGAATAATAAATTTTGTTCAAGTACATTTCCAAAATTTCTTGCTTTGAATACTTTTGCTCAAGCTGCAAGGCGAGCCACGCTTCCTGCGCTTTTCGCTCCAACGTTTTTTTCGACGACAGGAACGTCATTTTCACCACTTGCTGCGTGATGGTGCTGCCGCCTTCCGCTCCGAATCCTTCTTGAATATTAGCGATGACGGCGCCGGCCAGACGAACAATGTCGATGCCGTGATGTTCATAAAAGCGGGCGTCTTCGGTTGCCAACACGGCATTTTCGAGCACTTTAGGCACATCTTTATACGAAATATACGTCCGCTTGTAGCCGCCGAGTTCGGCGACTTTCTTTCCGTCCATATCGTATATGGTGGAAGAGAGCGGATCTTTGATTTTCGCCTCGTCGAGCGGAGGGGCGTCCTTGACGAAGTAGGCAAACGCCGCTACGCCGCTCGCCGCTCCGATCACAATCATAAGCAAAATCGCAATGGCGATCGTTCTCAACCACGATACTCCTTTTTTCTTTTTCCCTTTCTTTTGTTTCGCTTGTTTCGCTGCCTGCTTTCGTTCTACACGAGAACGATATTCACCAGACATAAGCAAATCCTGCCTTTCTTACAAGTTTTCACCTCAAACGGTGAAGTACACGTTTTCTACTACATTAATATAATCAATTCTCGGCTGGTAGCCAAGCGGGATGTAATGCCCGCATCGCTCGATCTCCCGCTTCGGAATGGACTTCCGCCCGCCGGCTTCCTGTTCATTCCAGCAGGCAATTAAATGGGAGGCATCAAGCAAATACGTTTCATTGAGCACAGAAAAGCGTAAAATGGCAAAGCAAATGCCGCCGTGGGCGATGACTTGCTCCATATGGCGGATTTGGTGGGCATGGAAATTTTTCAGCGGAAACGCCGTCTTGTTCTTTGTTTCCTTCGCTTCAAAGTCGATGTATTTGCCGCGATAGACGCCGTTGTAGTCCGTTGTGGACGCCTGTCGGAAGTATGCCTCTTTAATGACGGCGGCGCTCCGTTTCGGATAGTCGACGCGGACGATTTGCACCGGGGTCGGCTTTTTGTGGATGACGGCGATGCCGCGCTCCCGATAATATTCATTCGTCGCGTTTAAGTCGTCTTCGAGCGTCATGCCGCGGTTGGCATAATCGGCCGCCCGTTGGCGCGCCGTGTTTGGTCTGTTTCCGCGATACTCTTTTCCGCCCGGGTATTTGAGTGCCATCGCGTTCATCTCCTTTGAATGGTTTTTATTATACCATACGCTTAAGCAATATGCGCCCTTTTTCTTTTCCGACGGGGAGTTGTCGAATTGCGGCTGCTCCCCGCTTTCTTTGCCGAATCCGTTCTACTTTTGTCGCTGCGGCAGGGAGTTGTTCCCTTCGCCGCGAATGGAATATCATCATGCCAGAAATGGGGGAGAAGGAATGGAGAAACGGCTGATCAAAAAAGAAGAAATTGAAAAGCAGCTTCAGGAAATTGTCACGCTCATTGAGCAAGTGGATGCCAAAATGGAAAAAGTGATTGCCGATGTGATTGAAGAGCGTTATGTCCAGAACAAGGAGCAGCTCGGACATCTTGAGGGGCGGATCGCCGGCGTAGAACAGCGGTTCGGTGAGGGGAAAGAAGCAGTCGAGCTGCCGTTTTCATCCAAACTGTATTTGGTGTAAAACCGGCCGATATGATATGATGAAACATATGCAAACAGCGGCAAACGGCCGGCGAATATTCCGAATCCATAGTTGCATGGAACGTCGTTCAAACTGAGTTCATCGATATACGCAAGGGGGGCGCCATGGAAGAAGAGCTTAAAGCGCTGACGGAACAGCTTCACGAGTACAATGAGCGGCTGCTGGCGATCGCCCGGCGCACCCGCGAGCGGGACGAGGAGCCGGATTTTTTTGCGGAAGTCAAACCGCTCGCGGAGGAAGTGCAGGCGGCAGCCGAACGGTGGCAAGAGGCCGCTTTCCGCTGGATTCACCAAGCGCAGCCGAAATATGTTCACAAGCGGCAAATAGAGGCTGCGGTCGATCATATGGCCAAACTGAGCGTTGAAGCATTTTATCCATCCGTTCCCGCCCGCCGCGTCAAACAATACAGCCAAGCGGTCGCTTACACGCTGGCACTTGTCAAGGAGAGGCTTGGTGAGACAACTTAGGCGGGAAAGAATCGCGCTTTGCCTTGAAACCGAAAAGCTGTCCCCTTTGCCGAGGGAGACAGCTTTTTCTTTTACGTATCTTTTCCTGTTGTGATCGAGACGGGGCCGCCCTCCGCGGTAGCGGTGGTGTTGATCTCATATTCGACCCGTTCGGTATGTTTCGGCGGCACTGGTTGGCCATGTTTCGGTTTTTCGTGGTCATGGCCTTTTCGCTTATGGTTGAAATGCACGCCTCGGCCCATTGCCCAACACCCCCTTTCTATTACGATGGGGCGTTTGGGTGGGAAATATGCAAAAAAAAGAAGGGAAAAGCTCCCTTGAGGTCTAAAGTCCGGCGTATTCTCCTGCTTCATCCGGTTGACAGGCGCCGGCTTTTTCAAGTTCACGCACTAGGTCGCGGTACTCAGCGAGCGAAACCTCCCCGCGCAAATAAAGGCGGCGGGCAAAATCGAGCAGTTCGTTTGCCTCAGCCGGTTCACAATGTTTGACCGCCATGAACTTATGTTTCAATTCAGTGATGCTCATAGATGCTTTTCCCCCTTCCCCTTTTTTACATCGTACCATGAAAATAAGGGGGAAAATCGATTTCCGAAAATTAAAACTTCCGACAAGAGGTGACATGTCCGTGCGCACGCCGCCGGGTATTTACACATATACTAGTGGCAGCCTATCCCCGTTGCCTGCAATGGGGAAATCGACGATCAAAAATGGGGGAGAACGATCATGTACCGTTATCCGCGCCCGGTTTCGCCGCCGTCCTTCCATGGGCCATACAGCCTAGGGGGGCAGTGGCCTTATTTCGACTATTGGTCTTCATACGTTCCGTCCGCGACGGTTTATTGGCCTCACGCTTCGCCACCCCATGCCGCTATGCCTTCGCACCCGATGCCGTATCCGAAGCCGGGGCCGCTGTTGCCGCCGCCGCGCCCGTCCTTTCTCGCCCAGTTTAAAAACAGCGACGGGACGTATGATATCAACAAAATGATGAACACGATGGGACAGATGATCAATACGGTCAATCAAGTGAACGGCATGTTAAAAGGGCTGCTCAACACGTTTCAAAAATGAGAAAGCTCGCTCCCCGCTCTGTCGGGGGAGCGGCTTTCGCATCGTTACGTGAGCAGTTCGTACACTTCGTTCAGCTGATAGACGCGTTCGTAATCGCGCTCGTCCATCGCATAACGGATTTCATGGGGCAAAATGCGGTCCAAAAAAGCACTTTCTTCTTGCGATAAGTCGCGGACAAACTCCCCCTCGCCCTGATACGGTTTACTGATTAGCTTTTGGTAGATGCGTTTTGGTGTGTCATCGTGATGATCCAAGTAGTTGGACAAAATTTCCCGCAAATAAGCGAGCGTTTGTTCCATCAAGGTTCGCCTCCTTCAAAAAAAGAAGCAAACGTTCGGCTGACGTTTGTTTTGCCTTCTGCATACGGGTTTTCTTCCGTCACGCGGTCTGGATCGAGCTTCGTTTTGATGACAAGCCGCGGCTCATCGGACGGCTCATTGATCAGCCGGTCGTTCAGCTGTTTAAAATCGGGCAGTTTCGCCATTCATTTTGCACCTCCTACCCGTAGCGTAGCTTACCAAGGGGAAAAGTATGTATCCCTCGTTTATGCTGCGGAAAAACGCGCAACCTAATGGCAAACGGCAAGGGGGTGATCAACGGTGACGAACCGCAACGACAACCGGAAACGGAAAAATAAATACCCAAACAACCGCGAAGAAATTGCCAAAGAGTGGGACATCCAAAAAGATCCGACGCCAGAAAACAACAACCGATACGGAAGCCCATCGCACAAACAATAGAAGCCCGATAGGAAAAAAGCCGCTCCCGACATGGGGAACGGCCTTTTTGATGGCTTGGATGAACGGAAGGTGCTCCTTTGTATTTAGTCGATATCGATGTATTTCCGCTTTTGCGGCAGACGAATGACGAGTGCACCGTTTTGGAACGAAGCTTTCACTTCGTGTTCGGCTACCGGATATGGAAACGGAATCATCCTCGTCACGCGCCGCCGCTGCTGGCGCCGCTCGTATACATGGCCGCTGTCGTCCGACGATTCGATCGTTTCATGGTGATCGATGACAAGCTGCAGCCCATCTTCATGCCACTGCAAGCTAATTTGGTCCCGCTTGATGTCCGGCAGGCGGACGATGATTTGATAGTCGCGCTTCGTTTCTTTCACCTCGATCGGGATATACGCCGCAGCAAATGTTTGCGCGAAGTAGTCATCAAGCGTTTCAAACAATTTTTGCAGCGGCCGTTCATCAAACCATTGGTTTACCATTTTCCGCAAATGATGGAACGGGTGATCCCCTCCCTCGCCAGCCGGTGGCTGAAACGATCCGTTCATTGCGCTCCCCCTCTTTCCGTTTGTGAAGTGGCAAGTTTCCTCCGGCTGCCTGTAGTTCCGATCGCCTGAATGGCTGGCAGCTACGGAGGCGATCCGATTCATTGTCAATGTATGTACGGACGGCGAGAAAAGTCACTTTCCGCATTTTTTAGCGTTTTTTCATGCGGTTTTAACCCGGTTGGAATATAATGACACCACTTTCCATGACCATGCGCACAAATGACGCTGCCGGCCAACAGGCAGTGGGAAGGGAGAGGGCGTGATGCATTGGATTCATTGGTTAGTGATGCTGTTTTTTTCTGGAACGGCTGTATCGCTTCTTTCTTATCAAGCGTTTGAAATTGTTCAGGCAATTGTGGACTGGTTTGTGGACCGCCACTCGTGAGCGGCGGCCGGACGGCTGCCGCTCGATATGCGGGAGCTTACGGATCTGGCGGGGCGGGAGCGGCCGGTGGCGCCCGGTTTTCGTCGCCGGCCGCCCTGTTGGTGATTGGCTTTTACGTTGTCTGTAGTAAAATGAAAGTGGGAAACGGCACAAGGCGGGTTCTTGGCCCGATAGAGGAAAGGCATGCAAGAGAGGGGACATAACCAATGAATGGAAGGATTTTATTGATTGAAGATGAGGCCGGCTTGGCCCGGTTTTTAGAGCTTGATTTAACACATGAAGGGTTTGATGTGCACGTGTGCAGCGACGGTCGTGAAGGGGTGGAGCTTGCCCTTGCCGAACCGTGGGATTTGATTTTGCTTGATGTCATGCTGCCGCGCTTAAACGGGATGGAAGTATGCCGCCGCATCCGGGCGGCCAAATCAACGCCGATTATCATGATCACCGCACGCGACAGCGTATTTGACCGTGTCATGGGACTTGACAACGGAGCGGATGACTATATTGTCAAGCCGTTTGCCATTGAAGAGCTGTTTGCCCGCATCCGCGCCTTATTCCGCCGCGTTCACCCTGAATCGGATGGGCAAGTGTTGGCGTTTAAAGATCTAGTCGTTGACACGCAGGCGCGCACGGTGAAAAAAGGGGATGAGTTGATCGAGCTGACGAAACGTGAATACGACTTGCTTGTTGCTTTCATGCAAAATATCAACGTCGTCTTGACGCGCGATGTGCTGCTTGATAAAGTGTGGGGGTTTGACACCGAAGTGGAGACGAACGTTGTGGATGTTTATGTCCGCTATTTGCGGCAAAAGCTCGATAAGCACGATAAGGAGCGGTATATCCAAACGGTGCGCGGCGCCGGATATGTGATGCGGCCATGAAGCGCTTCCGCATCCGCAGGCTTTCGCTGAAAGGGAAGCTGACCGTTTTGTCTGCCGGGGCGATTTTTATTACGTACTTTGTTTTTACCTTTTTGCAATACCATATTGTCAAGCAATGGCTGCTGAACGAAGAGGAAAAAACAATGGAACAAACGGTGGCGGAAATTGAAACATATTACGCAGAAAAACGTAATGTATCATGGGAAGATATTCGCCGCAGCCGTTCGTTTTTGGAAAAGTTGAATGAGCGCTATCAGCTCATTCGTGTTACCGACCACGACGGAAACGTCGTCGTCTCCGTTTCCAATGGCGCTGCGGTGTCGCTGTTGCCGGGAGGCGTGCCCGACAAGCTGAAAATGGATGAGCACTTCGTCAACAACGAACGGTTTTTGCTGCTTCGTCAACCGCTTCATATTGGAAATTTGCGCGGGACGATTGAAATTGCCCGCCGGCTGACGAAGTTCCAACAGGTGACGAACACTTTGTTTGCCATCATGACAGTGATCGGGGTAGTGGCTATGGCAGCGAGCGCACTCGCCGGACGGCTTGTGGCGCAAAGCTTCATCCGGCCGCTGAAAACGTTGGCGCAAACGATGGCGGCCATCAAAAACAACGGGCTGAAGCAGCGCATCGATGTGCCTTCGGCGCGTGATGAAATCGCCGAGCTCATGCTTATGTTCAACAACATGATGGATGACATTGAACGCTCATTCGCCATGCAGCGGCAGTTTGTCGAAGATGCATCCCACGAACTGCGTACACCGCTCGCCATTTTACAAGGACATCTTTCGTTGCTGCAGCGATGGGGCAAACATAATCGTGATATTTTGGAAGAATCGCTCGAGGCGGCGACGAAAGAGGCGGAACGGTTGAAGCGGCTCGTCCTTGAGCTTCTTGACTTGTCGCGGGCTGAAGCGATTACAGTCCCGAAAGAAGTGACGCCGGTCAATGCCGTTGCTGCCATCGGACAAGTAGTGGAAAATTTCCGCGTACTGCACCCGGATTTTGAATTTATTGTCGATCGGCCGGAAAGGGCGCCGGCGCGTGTAGCGATTGCAAAACATCATTTTGAACAATTGCTGTTCATTTTGCTTGACAATGCGGTAAAATATTCTCAGCACGTTAAAAAAATCGCTCTTTCATTGCGTGAGGAAGGATCGTTTGTGACGGTCGCCGTCCGCGATTATGGCATCGGCATTCCGCAAGAAGAGCTGCAAAACGTTTTTTTGCGCTTTTATCGCGTCGACAAGGCGCGCAGCCGCGAACAAGGCGGCGCTGGACTCGGACTTTCGATCGCCAAGGAAATGATCGATAAATACGGTGGGCACATTATGATGGAAAGCGAAGTCGGCCGGGGAACAACGGTTAAGCTCGCCATTCCGAAAGCGGAATAGGAGAGGAGTTGAGACAATGGGGCATCTTCATGAAGAAGAGACAGCGGGCAAAAAAGCGATTCACCATGTCGTCGAGAAGTTCCGCAAACGCGGGGTGAAAATTGCGACATGCAAACCGCGGACAATGATGTCGCTGTCATGCTTAGACGACGTCGACAAAATGAGAGGATAAACCGGGGAGAACGCAATGGAGACGAGACAACAAATTATTCCGGCCATGAAAACGATGAAGCAATTTGATGCCTTTTTGGCGAGCGGTTATCAAGTCGGGGTGCTGCTTGAAGTACATGTCGCCCAATTAAAAAGTGTCTTTGCTTATGCACGCCGGCACGGCAAGCAGCTCATTGTCCACGCCGACTTGGTGCAAGGGCTGAGCCATGATGAGCATGCTGCGGAATATCTTTGCCAAGAGTTCCGTCCGCATGGACTCATTTCGACGAAGGCGGGCATCATTATGAAGGCGCGGCAAAAACATGTACTCGCCGTGCAGCGCATCTTTTTGCTCGATTCGCACGCGTTGGAGAAAAGCTATCAGCTGATCGCCAAAACGAACCCCGATTCCATTGAAGTCATCCCGGGGGCGATGCCGCACATCATCCGTGAAGTGAAAGAGCGGACCGGAAAGCCGATTTACGCCGGCGGCCTCATCCGCACCCCGGACGATGTCGAGCGGGCGTTAGAAGCCGGCGCAGCAGCGGTGACGACGTCCAATGAAACGTTATGGCGCCACTATGATCGCTAGCCTTGGTGCAGCGAAATGCATTTCGCAAATGATTTCGCCTTCATTGGAGTAGCCAAATCAGCATTAGTCTGTTATAATGAACTTAACAAGTTAATCATCAGTCAGGAGACATGGAGAGACCATGCATGCATGGTAGGCGAGATGCTTATCGTGTTTGTCATGGTCTCTTTTTGTCTTTTTCACACAGGAGGGAATGTTCATGGCATTTTCAAGCAAGCAGCGGAGCGATATTTTTCAGGCGATGAGCGGAAAACGATACGATCTTCTGATTGTCGGCGGGGGGATCACCGGCGCCGGCATCGCCCTTGACGCCGCCTCGCGCGGCATGACCGTGGCGCTTGTGGAAATGCAAGACTTTGCGGCCGGGACATCGAGCCGCTCAACGAAGCTTGTCCACGGGGGATTGCGCTATTTGAAGCAGTTCGAAGTGAAAATGGTCGCCGAAGTCGGGCGCGAACGGGCGATCGTCTATGAAAACGGCCCGCACGTCACGACGCCGGAATGGATGCTGCTGCCGATTTATCGCGATGGGACGTTCGGCAAATGGAGCACATCGGTCGGACTCTGGCTGTACGACCGATTGGCCGGGGTCAAACGGAGCGAACGGCGGACGATGCTCACCGCCAAGCAGGCGCTGGCCAAAGAGCCGCTGTTGAAGCGGGACGGCTTACTCGGCGGCGGCTATTACGTTGAATACCGGACCGACGACGCCCGCTTGACGATCGAAGTGATCAAAAAAGCGGCTGAACTTGGCGCCGATGTCATCAACTATACAAAAGCGGAACAGTTTTTATACGATGAGCGCGGCCGCATCATTGGCGCCCGCTGCCGCGACATGCTCGGCGGCCTTTCATACGACATCCGTGCCAAAAAGGTCGTGAACGCCGCCGGACCGTGGGTCGATGCCGTCCGCGACCAAGACGGCTCAAAAACGGGCAAGCGGCTCCGGCTCACAAAAGGCGTCCATATCGTCATCGATCAAAAGCGGTTTCCGCTGAACCAAGCGATTTATTTTGATACGCCGGACGGCCGGATGGTGTTTGCCATTCCGCGCGACGGAAAAACGTACGTCGGCACGACCGACACGTTTTACGACGACGACCCGGCCCATCCGGCGATGACGGAGGAAGACCGCGACTATTTATTGAAAGCGATCCGGTTCATGTTCCCAGCGGTCGGCATCACCGCCGCCGATGTCGAGTCGAGCTGGGCTGGCGTCCGCCCGCTTATTTATGAAGAAGGGAAAGACCCGTCGGAGATTTCCCGCAAAGACGAAATTTGGACATCGCCGACCGGCCTCATCACGATCGCCGGCGGCAAACTGACCGGCTACCGGAAAATGGCGGAAACTGTCGTTGACCTCGTCGCCAAACAATTGGAAAAAGAAGAGGGAAAAACGTTCCGCCCGTGCCAAACGAAGCAGCTGCCAATTTCCGGAGGCAACATCGGCGGCTCGCACCGGCTGCCGGCCTTCATCGCCGAAAAAGCGAAAGAAGCGGCGCGCTATGGCCTGACAGAAGAACAAGGGGCGCGGCTGGCAAAACAGTACGGCACAAATGTCGACCGCCTCTTTGCCTTAAGCAGCCAGTACGACCGCTCGTCCGGCTTAACGCGCGAAACGTTCGTCCGTCTCGTCTACGCCATCGAGGAAGAAATGGCCGCCAAACCGACGGATTACTTTATCCGCCGCACCGGTGCGCTGTTGTTTGACATCGACGCCGTCCGGCGGGAAAAAGAGGCGGTCATCGCGTTTATGGCGCGGTACTTGCATTGGACGAAGGAAGAGCGCGACATCTATGCGAAAGAGCTCGACCGGGAGCTGCGGCAGGCAACGCTGGCGACAGGGGGCGACGATCGGCAGATCATCAATCAATAAAACCGGAAACAGCAACATTCCGGCAAGAAAGAGGATGAAAAAGCGCCCATGTTTGGGCGCTTTTTTGATAGATTTTTTCGTAAAAATTAAGTAAAATGGAGAAGGAGAAGCAAATCACGTTGTACAAAGACGTGCGCCGCCTCGTCCAGTTCGGCACGTTCTATCGGCTATTAAGCCCGTTTGAGGGTAACGAAACGGCATGGATGTTTGTCTCGGAAGATCAGTCGGAAGCGCTCGTCGCCTACTTCCGTGTTCTGGCGGAAGCGAACGCCCCGCTGTCGCACTTGCGCTTAAAAGGGCTTGACCCAAGCCAAGACTATGAAATCGAGGGCCTTGGCGTCTACGGCGGCGACGAGCTGATGTATGCCGGAGTGGCGGTGCCGCACCGCTCGGGGGATTTCATCAGCACGGTGTGGCGGTTGAAAACCGTTCAACGATAGGAAGGGATGCTGCCGCTCGAGCCTATGCAACGGCTAGAAACAAGCCGAACCCGGTGTCGCTTAGACATCGGGTTCGAGTTGCTTGAGCTTCTCGATAATGCGCCGCTTCCGATAGAGCATCTTCCCGGTTTCGGCGATGTCTTCCATAAACGATTTGTTAAACAGTGAACCGAACACGACCCCGATGATCGGCACGGCTTGAAACAGCTTTTTCCATCCGTATTGGTCGCGGAACGTCATCATCACTTCCCGCCATCCTTGCAGCTCGGAAAAGACGTGACTGCGCGTTTCGGAAAACGACGCAAGTTCCTCTAAAATCGCTTTTTTTCCGACGATGTCCGCGGCCGCAAACTGCAGGCATTTGACGACGAACACGCGCTCTTCTTTTTCCTTCGGGTCATATCCGTACACGATGGCGATCTCTTGCAGCGTTTTCAGCGCCAACCCAAGCAGCGCCGGAATGTCCAAGGCCAGCGTCAGCGCCCCGCCGACCCCGGTCGCCGCCCCTTGCAGCTGGGCGAACGTGACGCGCGCCTCAATCAATTCGTCGCAAACGCGATCCATCGTCTCAAGCGACAAGTGCGGCACTTCAGCAAGCGAAGTAACGCCAAGCCGCTCGAGCACGCTCTCTTGTTTCACCAAATAGTGCCCTCCGCTTTGAATATAGCTGCCCAACTCATCAAGCAACTGCCCGAGTTTTCGATGGACGGCTTTTGGCGTCAGCTTATCAAGCACTTGAAACGGCAAGCGGCCGAGCTTTTCCCAAAACCATAGGTCTTTTTGCGAGTGTTCCCAGTGGGTGATGGTTTGGAGTTCTTGTTTCAACATCTGTCGCGTTTCCATCTCCGCTCCGCCTCCTTCCTATATTAAGGTGAATAAATGTTCAAACGATTATACGTATTAAAAAAGATTTCGTTTCGCCGTTGATTTTTAGTAAACTATTAACTAAAATATTTACTATAAAGACTTGAAGGAGGCCCTTCCATGATCCCTACCTTAAAACAGCAATTTATCGAACTTTTCGGCGGCTTGGGCGAAGGCATCCGCACCTTCTTCGCCCCCGGCCGCGTCAATTTGATTGGCGAGCATACGGATTACAACGGCGGGCATGTGCTGCCGTGCGCGCTCGAGATCGGCACGTATGCGCTCGTCCGACAGACAGATAAGCCGCTTGTCCGCTTTTATTCGCAAAACTTCCCGGAAACGGGAGTGATCACGGTCTCTTACGGCGACTTGTCGTACCGGAGCGAGCACGGCTGGGCGAACTACCCGAAAGGGATTTTGGCCGCGTTTCAAGCGCTCGGTTCGCCGGAGACCGGATTGGATATTTTGTATTACGGCACGATCCCAAACGGCGCCGGGCTGTCGTCATCGGCGTCGATTGAGCTTGTGACCGCGGTGATGCTCAACAAGCTGTTCGGGCGCGGGCTTGATCAGTTGGAACTTGTGAAAATGAGCCAAAACGTAGAAAATAAATACATCGGCGTCAATTGCGGCATTATGGATCAGTTTGCCGTCGGCATGGGAAAACAACATTGCGCCATCCTATTAAACTGCCAAACGCTTGAGTACCGCTATTTGCCATTGGTGCTTGACGATTGTGCGATCGTCATCGCCAACACGAACAAAAAGCGCGGCTTGGCGGACTCGGCGTACAACGAGCGGCGGGCGACGTGCGAGGCGGCACTTGCGAAGCTGCAAAACGTGCTTGACATCGCTTCGCTCGGCGAGCTGACGAGCGCGGAACTGGACGCGTGCACCCACCTTCTTTCCCCGCTCGAACAAAAGCGGGCCCGCCATGCGGTGACGGAAAACGAGCGGACGTTGGAAGCCGCCCGGGCGCTTGAACGAGGAGACCTCGTCCGCTTTGGCGAGTTGATGAAGCAGTCGCATTTGTCGCTGCGCGATGACTACGAAGTAACAGGCATCGAACTTGATACGCTCGTGGAGGCCGCGTGGGGGCACGAAGGAACGATCGGGGCGCGCATGACGGGGGCTGGGTTTGGCGGTTGTACGGTGAACATTGTGAAAAAAGACTATGTGCAAGATTTTATGGAACGAGTCGGAAACGCGTATGCCGAAACGATCGGCTATGAAGCGAGCTTCTACGTCGTTAACGTCGGCGGCGGGGCGCGTGAATGGACAGAAATGGAGGAGATGAGCCGATGATTTTAATTTGCGGTGGGGCGGGGTATATTGGCAGCCATGCGGTATACCGCCTGATCGAAAAAGTCGAGAACGTGGTCGTGGTGGATAACTTACAGACGGGGCACAAAGAGGCGGTTCACCCGGAGGCGGTGTTTTGCCAAGGCGATATTCGCGACCGCGAGTTTTTGCGCGAGGTGTTTCGCCAGTATGACATTGAGGCGGTCATTCATTTTGCGGCAAATTCATTGGTCGGCGAAAGCATGGAAGAGCCGCTGAAGTATTACGACAACAATGTGTACGGGACACAAGTGTTGCTTGAAGTGATGAAGGAATTTGGCGTCAAACAAATCGTCTTTTCCTCCACCGCCGCGGTGTACGGGGAACCGAAACAAATCCCGATCGTCGAAACCGATCCGACCGAACCGACGAACGCGTATGGAGAAACAAAGCTCTCGATGGAAAAAATGATGAAATGGGCCGACCGCGCTTACGGCATCCGTTCAATTTCGCTCCGCTACTTCAATGTCGCCGGGGCGTACGGGACAACGATCGGCGAGGACCATGACCCGGAGACGCATCTCATTCCGTTGATTTTGAAAGTGCCGCTCGGCCAGCGCGAAGAGATCGCCATTTTCGGCGATGATTACGATACGCCGGACGGCACGTGCATCCGCGACTACATTCATGTGCTTGATCTTGTTGATGCCCACGTTTTGGCGCTTGAGAAACTGCGAAGCGGGGCGAAAAGCAGTGTATACAATTTAGGCAACGGCAACGGCTTCAGCGTCAAAGAAGTGATCGAAGCGGCGCGGCAAGTGACTGGGCACCCGATTCCCGCCCGCGTCATGGCGCGGCGTCCGGGCGATCCGGCGAAACTCGTCGCTTCATCGGAAAAGGCGAAGCGCGAGCTCGGGTGGGAGCCGAAATACCCATCCATTACAGACATCGTCGCCTCGGCATGGGAGTGGCATCAAGCGCGGCCAAACGGCTATCGGGGTGTGTGAACATGGAAGCGATTTGGATGGCGATTGAACAACTGATCGATTATGCGAAAAAGCACGGCCTTCTTCCCGAGGAAGATGTCGTCTATGCGCGCAACCGCCTGCTTGCGGCGCTTAAGCTCACCGAGTGGCAGCCGGTTGAGGCCAAAGATGTTCCTTTGGCCTCGCCTGCTCCGGTGTTGGATGTCATTATCGATTGGGCATATGAACAACGATTGTTGGAAACGAATACAACGACCGAGCGCGATATATGGGATGCGAAACTGATGGACTGCGTCATGCCGCGGCCGTCGGAAGTGATCCGCGCCTTTTACGAACGATACCGCCGCGACCCGCAAGAGGCGACGGACTGGTTTTATGCGCTGAGCCAAGCGTCCAACTACATCCAAACGGCGCGCATCGCCCAAAACCAACAATGGAAAGTGCCGACTGTCTACGGCGAGCTCGATATCACGATCAATTTGGCGAAGCCGGAAAAAGATCCGAAGGAAATCGCCAAACGAAAAGAGATGCCATCATCCTCGTATCCAAAGTGTGTGCTGTGCAAAGAAAATGAAGGGTATGAAGGAACGTGGTGCCATCCGGCTCGTTCCAATCACAGGGTCGTCCCGATCGCGCTCTTAGGTGAACAGTGGTATTTCCAATATTCTCCCTACGTGTACTATAATGAACATTGCATCGTCTTCCATGCCGAACACGTGCCGATGAAAATGGAGCGGAAGACGCTCGAGCGTTTGCTTGAGTTCGTCGACAAGTTTCCGCACTACTTCATCGGTTCGAACGCCGATTTGCCGATTGTCGGCGGTTCGATTTTAGCGCATGACCATTTCCAAGGCGGGCGCTATACGTTTGCGATGGAAAAGGCGGAGATTGAAGAGCATATCCCCCTTCCATCGTTTCCGTCCGTCACCGCCGGCATTGTGCGCTGGCCGATGTCCGTGATCCGTCTGACCGGGCCAAAAGCGGACGTGTTGGAAGCGGCAGTGCGCCTGTATGAGGCATGGCGGACGTACAGCGACCCAAGTGTCGGGATTATCGCCCGCAGCGGTGATGTTCCGCACAACACGATCACCCCGATCGCCCGGCGCCGGGGCGGTTTATTTGAATTGGACATCGTGTTGCGCAACAACCGGACGTCAGCGGAACATCCGTACGGCATTTTTCATCCGCACGAAGAACTGCATCATATTAAAAAAGAGAACATTGGTCTCATTGAAGTAATGGGGCTGGCGGTGCTGCCGGGACGGCTGGCGGCGGAACTTGAGACGCTGGCTTCGTACCTCGTGCATGGAACGAAAAAAGAAGACTGGGACGAGGCGATGCTGAAACATTGGGATTGGTGTGAAGCCATTCGCCTTGGTTATCCGGACATCACGAACGACAACGTTCACGACTTATTGCGCTATGAAGTTGGCCAACGCTTTGTCACCGTGTTGGAACATGCCGGGGTATTTAAACGGGATCAAAACGGGAAAGAGGCGTTTCGCCGCTTTATGCGCCACGCGGTGGAGCGCATGTCGTCCTTTGTATAAATGCGGCGAAAAAACGCGTTTCATATGAAACATAAGGAAGGGATCGCAAACAGACTATGGCCACGTTAAAAGAAATTGCCGAGAAAGTCGGCGTCTCGGTGGCGACCGTGTCGCGCGTGCTCAACTATGACACGACGCTGTCTGTCTCTGATGAAACGAGAAGACGCATTTTTGAAGTCGCCCAAGAGCTCAACTACAAAACGTTGCGGGAACGAAACCAACAGGCGAGAGAGTCGTTTCGCTTCGGGCTCATCCACTGGTATTCCGAGCGCCAGGAAATCGATGACCCGTATTATATGGCGATCCGCCTCGGGGTGGAAAAAGAATGTTTTGAGCGCGGTATTGAACTCGTCAAACTGTTTAAGCAAAACGGCGTTTACCCGACCGAGCGGATGGAGGGGCTTGACGGCGTCATCGCCGTCGGGAAGTTTGGGCCCAAAGAAGTCAGCGCCTTCGCTTCGAGTGCGAAGCAGATCGTATTTGTCGACTGCTCGCCTGATGAGCGGCGGTTCGACTCGGTCGTCATTGACCTGCGCCAGGCGACGATCACCGTGTTGGACTATTTGCTTGAAATGGGGCATACGGAAATCGGGTACATCGGCGGCCGCGAATATGTCGACGAAGGGACGCCAATCCGCGACGAGCGCGAGGCGGCGTTTTACGAATATTTATATTTAAAAGGAATGTACAATCCGCGCTATGTATCGATCGGCGCCTTCACCGCCGAGGACGGCTACCGGCTGATGAAAGAAGCTGTCTCAAGCGGGGACTTGCCGACGGCATTTTTCATCGCCAGCGACTCGATGGCGATCGGCGCCTTGCGCGCGCTTCATGAAGCCGGAATCGCTGTACCTGAGGATGTAGCGGTTGTCGGATTCAATGATCTGCCGACGGCTGCGTTTCTTCACCCGCCGCTTTCTACCGTAAAAGTATACACGGAGTTTATGGGTGAAACGTCTGTTGAGCTGCTTGTTGAGCGGTTGACGACGAAGCGGGCGATATGCAAGAAAGTGGTTGTGCCGACAGACCTTGTGATCCGCACAAGCAGTGGGGCCAATCGAAAAGGGAGACCATAACGTCTCCCTTTTTGGTCGTTTAATGAAACTCGATGTCGACCCGTTTTTTCGTTCCGGCGGTTGTTTTCGGGATATGAATGTCCAACACGCCGTTTTTGTACGTCGCGCGAATGTTGTCCGCCGCCGCATCGGCCGGCAGTGTGATCGACCGTTGGAAGCGGCCGAAAAAGCGCTCGCGCCGATGCATTTGTTCCTCACGAATGTTTTGGTTGCGCTGAATGGTACCGCTGATCGTCAACACGTTATTGTGCACATCAATGTGCACATCCTCTTTCCGCTCGAGCCCCGGCAAATCGCACGAAACGACGTACTCGTTTTCCGTTTCATGCATGTCCATGCGCGGCATCCAGTGCTGTTCGTCCATCTGGGCAAACAGCGACGGAAAGTCGCTTGTAAAGAAGCGGTTCATATCTCGGCGGATCGTTTCTAAATGACGGAATGGGTCGTAAGGAATTAACGCCATCGTCGCCATCCTCCTTTTTTATGATAAAATCGTTTTCCGTTCGGTAGTGTGAACAAACCATCATCATTTTATGTATGATTTGTCCGCAACTGTTCCATTACGGCCAAATAAATATCAAGAAGTTCCAACTTCAGGCGATCCGGCAGACCGGAAGCGGCAATGCGTTTGACCGCATAGTGAAACTTCACTTCAGGCGTTTGGCGCACGCGCGGATGTGTCCACTCGTCGCGCAGCTCCTGCCTGATCGTTTCGTATAAAAGAGCTTTGCTATTCTGTTCATCGAGCGTCTCCGCTGTAATCGAACGGTTCGGCCAAAGGCGGCGGTAGGCGTCAAGCAAAACGGGAAATGAATGATTCATCGCAGCCATCCCTCCTTCGTTGATGCTCGTTTTTTGGCTTATTACATTCATTATAGTTGATGTGAGCAGCCATTGCAGGAGGACAGTCTGCAACATTGCGGATGGAAATTCCAGTTGACATAGAAAGTCGGGCGTAATATAATCACAATCACCGTTTCGCCAAAGTACAATGCCACAAGGCAAACGGCAACGGAATCGAAATAAAAAAACTGTTGACAAATGATCAATAACATGTATAATAAAATATTGCCGCGACGGAATAAACACGATAAACGCGGTGGAAACAAAGCGGTGAAAACAACGCTTGACATTTTGAAAGATTTGTTTATAATAATAGTTGTCGTTAAGCTACAAAAGCAGTTTCTTGTTCCTTGAAAACTGAACGAAACGAAGCGCGAGCGTTTCGACACCTTCGGTGTCGACGCTAATGAAGCCAATCAACTTTCTTTTGGAGAGTTTGATCCTGGCTCAGGACGAACGCTGGCGGCGTGCCTAATACATGCAAGTCGAGCGGACCGGATCAGGGCTTGCCTTGATTTGGTCAGCGGCGGACGGGTGAGTAACACGTGGGCAACCTGCCCGCAAGACCGGGATAACTCCGGGAAACCGGAGCTAATACCGGATAACACCGAAGACCGCATGGTCTTCGGTTGAAAGGCGGCCTTTGGGCTGTCACTTGCGGATGGGCCCGCGGCGCATTAGCTAGTTGGTGAGGTAACGGCTCACCAAGGCGACGATGCGTAGCCGGCCTGAGAGGGTGACCGGCCACACTGGGACTGAGACACGGCCCAGACTCCTACGGGAGGCAGCAGTAGGGAATCTTCCGCAATGGACGAAAGTCTGACGGAGCGACGCCGCGTGAGCGAAGAAGGCCTTCGGGTCGTAAAGCTCTGTTGTGAGGGACGAAGGAGCGCCGTTTGAACAAGGCGGCGCGGTGACGGTACCTCACGAGAAAGCCCCGGCTAACTACGTGCCAGCAGCCGCGGTAATACGTAGGGGGCGAGCGTTGTCCGGAATTATTGGGCGTAAAGCGCGCGCAGGCGGTTCCTTAAGTCTGATGTGAAAGCCCACGGCTCAACCGTGGAGGGTCATTGGAAACTGGGGGACTTGAGTGCAGGAGAGGAGAGCGGAATTCCACGTGTAGCGGTGAAATGCGTAGAGATGTGGAGGAACACCAGTGGCGAAGGCGGCTCTCTGGCCTGTAACTGACGCTGAGGCGCGAAAGCGTGGGGAGCAAACAGGATTAGATACCCTGGTAGTCCACGCCGTAAACGATGAGTGCTAAGTGTTAGAGGGGTCACACCCTTTAGTGCTGCAGCTAACGCGATAAGCACTCCGCCTGGGGAGTACGGCCGCAAGGCTGAAACTCAAAGGAATTGACGGGGGCCCGCACAAGCGGTGGAGCATGTGGTTTAATTCGAAGCAACGCGAAGAACCTTACCAGGTCTTGACATCCCCTGACAACCCAAGAGATTGGGCGTTCCCCCTTCGGGGGGACAGGGTGACAGGTGGTGCATGGTTGTCGTCAGCTCGTGTCGTGAGATGTTGGGTTAAGTCCCGCAACGAGCGCAACCCTTGCCTCTAGTTGCCAGCATTCAGGTGGGCACTCTAGAGGGACTGCCGGCTAAAAGTCGGAGGAAGGTGGGGATGACGTCAAATCATCATGCCCCTTATGACCTGGGCTACACACGTGCTACAATGGGCGGTACAAAGGGCTGCGAACCCGCGAGGGGGAGCGAATCCCAAAAAGCCGCTCTCAGTTCGGATTGCAGGCTGCAACTCGCCTGCATGAAGCCGGAATCGCTAGTAATCGCGGATCAGCATGCCGCGGTGAATACGTTCCCGGGCCTTGTACACACCGCCCGTCACACCACGAGAGCTTGCAACACCCGAAGTCGGTGAGGTAACCCGCAAGGGAGCCAGCCGCCGAAGGTGGGGCAAGTGATTGGGGTGAAGTCGTAACAAGGTAGCCGTACCGGAAGGTGCGGCTGGATCACCTCCTTTCTAAGGATGAAGAAAAGCGGAAGCGCCGCGATCGGCTCTCGAAGCCAAATGTTCTTCACCCGCAGGGGTGCTTGCACCCCGAGGGGGAAGGTTATTTGGCAGAAGAGAGCCAGGCGCTGGAGCTAGACACCAGTCGTGATTCAACGCAAATTGCGCTTCTGTTTCGTTCAGTTTTGAAGGAATGAAAAATTCCTTCCCATCGTTCTTTGAAAACTAGATAACCGGAAAAGCAAAGGAAGAAGCCGAGAAGCGCTGTAGGTTAAGCTAGAAAGGGCGCACGGTGGATGCCTTGGCACTAGGAGCCGATGAAGGACGGGGCAAACGCCGAAACGCTCCGGGGAGCTGTAAGCAAGCGTCGATCCGGAGATGTCCGAATGGGGGAACCCCCTGCCCGTAATGGGGCAGGATCCATGCCTGAATCCATAGGGCATGGAGGGCACACCCGGGGAACTGAAACATCTTAGTACCCGGAGGAGAAGAAAGCAAACGCGATTCCCTGAGTAGCGGCGAGCGAAACGGGAGCAGCCCAAACCAAGAGGCGTGCCTCTTGGGGTTGTAGGACCGCCCAGATGGGAGTGAGAAAGGAACGGGGTAGACGAACCGGTCTGGAACGGCCGGCCAGAGAAGGTGACAGCCCTGTAGTCGAAACTTCGTTCCCTCCCGGGCGGCTCCTGAGTACGGCGGGACACGGGAAATCCCGTCGGAAGCAGGGAGGACCATCTCCCAAGGCTAAATACTCCCTAGTGACCGATAGTGCACCAGTACCGTGAGGGAAAGGTGAAAAGCACCCCGGAAGGGGAGTGAAAGAGAACCTGAAACCGTGTGCCTACAAGTAGTCAGAGCCCGTTAAAGGGTGATGGCGTGCCTTTTGTAGAATGAACCGGCGAGTGACGATGGCGTGCGAGGTTAAGCCGAACAGGCGGAGCCGCAGCGAAAGCGAGTCTGAACAGGGCGTATGAGTACGTCGTCGTCGACCCGAAACCAGGTGATCTACCCATGTCCAGGGTGAAGGCCGGGTAACACCGGCTGGAGGCCCGAACCCACGCACGTTGAAAAGTGCGGGGATGAGGTGTGGGTAGGGGTGAAATGCCAATCGAACTTGGAGATAGCTGGTTCTCCCCGAAATAGCTTTAGGGCTAGCCTCAAGGTGAGAGTCTTGGAGGTAGAGCACTGATTGGGCTAGGGGCCCTCATCGGGTTACCGAACCCAGTCAAACTCCGAATGCCAATGACTTATCCTTGGGAGTCAGACTGCGAGTGATAAGATCCGTGGTCAAGAGGGAAACAGCCCAGATCGCCAGCTAAGGCCCCGAAGTGCACGTTCAGTGGAAAAGGATGTGGAGTTGCCCAGACAACCAGGATGTTGGCTTAGAAGCAGCCACCATTTAAAGAGTGCGTAATAGCTCACTGGTCGAGTGACTCTGCGCCGAAAATGTACCGGGGCTAAACGTGCCGCCGAAGCTGCGGGATGACCGTTGGTCATCGGTAGGGGAGCGTTCTAAGGGCACAGAAGCCAGACCGGAAGGACTGGTGGAGCGCTTAGAAGTGAGAATGCCGGTATGAGTAGCGAAAACAGAGGTGAGAATCCTCTGCGCCGAAAGCCTAAGGGTTCCTGAGGAAGGTTCGTCCGCTCAGGGTTAGTCGGGACCTAAGCCGAGGCCGAAAGGCGTAGGTGATGGACAACAGGTGGAGATTCCTGTACCACCTCCTTCCCGTTTGAGCAATGGGGGGACGCAGGAGGATAGGGCGAGCAGGCGGTTGGAAGAGCCTGTCCAAGCCGCAAGGCTGATCCGTAGGCAAATCCGCGGATCAAAAAGGCCAAGCGGTGACGGCGACGGAGTCATCCGGAAGTCCCCGATTTCACACTGCCAAGAAAAGCCTCTAGCGAGGGAAGAGGTGCCCGTACCGCAAACCGACACAGGTAGGCGAGGAGAGAATCCTAAGGCGCGCGGGAGAACTCTCGTTAAGGAACTCGGCAAAATGACCCCGTAACTTCGGGAGAAGGGGTGCTCGTTTGGGTGACGAGCCCGAACGAGCCGCAGTGAAAAGGCCCAAGCGACTGTTTATCAAAAACACAGGTCTCTGCGAAGCCGAAAGGCGACGTATAGGGGCTGACACCTGCCCGGTGCTGGAAGGTTAAGGGGAGCGCTTAGCGCAAGCGAAGGTGCGAACCGAAGCCCCAGTAAACGGCGGCCGTAACTATAACGGTCCTAAGGTAGCGAAATTCCTTGTCGGGTAAGTTCCGACCCGCACGAAAGGTGTAACGACTTGGGCACTGTCTCAACGAGAGACCCGGTGAAATTATATTACCTGTGAAGATGCAGGTTACCCGCGACAGGACGGAAAGACCCCGTGGAGCTTTACTGCAGCCTGATATGGAATTTTGGTATCGCTTGTACAGGATAGGTGGGAGCCAGAGAAGCCGGAGCGCCAGCTTCGGTGGAGGCGGCGGTGGGATACCACCCTGGCGGTATTGAAATTCTAACCCGCACCCCTTATCGGGGTGGGAGACAGTGTCAGGTGGGCAGTTTGACTGGGGCGGTCGCCTCCCAAAAGGTAACGGAGGCGCCCAAAGGTTCCCTCAGAATGGTTGGAAATCATTCGGAGAGTGCAAAGGCACAAGGGAGCTTGACTGCGAGACGGACAGGTCGAGCAGGGACGAAAGTCGGGCTTAGTGATCCGGTGGTTCCGCATGGAAGGGCCATCGCTCAACGGATAAAAGCTACCCCGGGGATAACAGGCTGATCTCCCCCAAGAGTCCACATCGACGGGGAGGTTTGGCACCTCGATGTCGGCTCATCGCATCCTGGGGCTGTAGTCGGTCCCAAGGGTTGGGCTGTTCGCCCATTAAAGCGGTACGCGAGCTGGGTTCAGAACGTCGTGAGACAGTTCGGTCCCTATCCGTCGCGGGCGCAGGAAATTTGCGAGGAGCTGTCCTTAGTACGAGAGGACCGGGATGGACGCACCGCTGGTGTACCAGTTGTCCCGCCAGGGGCACCGCTGGGTAGCTATGTGCGGACGGGATAAGCGCTGAAAGCATCTAAGCGTGAAGCCCCCCTCAAGATGAGATTTCCCATCGCGTGAAGCGAGTAAGATCCCTCGAAGATGACGAGGTCGATAGGTCCGAGGTGGAAGCGTGGCGACACGTGCAGCTGACGGATACTAATCGATCGAGGGCTTAACCTAACAAGAAAAGTGGAAGCGCCGTAATTTCGCCTAAAGCCGGCCCGCGTCCTGCGGGCAACGGCGAAATATCGCCATCCTGGCGATCTCGAAGCCAAATGTTCTTCACCCGCAGGGGTGCTTGCACCCCAAGGGGGAAGGTTATTTGGCAGAAGAGAGCTAGGCGCTGGAACTAGACAGTGAAAAGCGCAGGCGAGCGGGTCGCCGCGATGGGCAAATGTTCTTCGCCTGCAGGGATTTGCGATCCCGAAGGCGGAGGTTATTTGACCCCGAGCGGCGGCGAGCCGAAGTTGGACAGTTGAAAAGCGGAAGCGCCGCTTCTTCCGACAACGGTTATCTAGTTTTGAAGGAATGAACTTCCTTCACAATTACAACGCGGAAGTAGTTCAGTGGTAGAACACCACCTTGCCAAGGTGGGGGTCGCGGGTTCGAGTCCCGTCTTCCGCTTCCCAACATGCGCTCGTAGCTCAATTGGATAGAGCATCTGACTACGGATCAGAAGGTTAGGGGTTCGAATCCTCTCGAGCGCGTTTAATAATCTTTAAAAAAGATATTGACAAAAAAGCGATTAGCCATTATATTTTTATTGCAATCGTTTTTCAGACAAGTTCATTGATATGGATCATGCGGGTGTAGTTTAATGGTAAAACCTCAGCTTCCCAAGCTGAAGTCGTGGGTTCGATTCCCATCACCCGCTTTCCTTTGTTTTGAAGTGAATATCATGTACATTGCCCTAGTAGCTTTAGGGATCCGTTGCGAGTTGTCCCGACGCATCAAGCTTCCTTGAATGGGCTTGTAGAGGAAGGGACAGCGGGAATATTGGAGTGTACTGTTGATGATGTCCCAGTAGCTCAGTCGGATAGAGCAACGAGCAAAGTCATCTTCGAAATAGCTGCGAGTTGTCCCGACGCACCAAGCTTCCTTGAATGGGCTTGTAGAGGAAGGGACAGCGGGAATATCGGAGTGTACTGTTGATGATGTCCCAGTAGCTCAGTCGGATAGAGCAGCGGCCTTCTAAGCCGTCGGTCGGGAGTTCGAATCTCTCCTGGGACGCCATTTACATACGGAAGGAACACGCGGGTATAGCGTGAAAGAAAGCCTCCTATGATGAGCCCGAAAGGGTGCTGTGATAGGAGGCTTTTGGTTTTGAGGCAGAAGTGTGCCAGGGCTGGCTCATGCCACAGCTCAGTAGGATCGGACAACGAGCACTCACTTCCCCGAATCCGCTGCGAGTTGTCCCGACGCACCAAGCTTCCTCGAATGAGCTTGTAGAGGAAGGGACAGCGGGAATATCGGAGTGTACTGTTGATGATGTCCCAGTAGCTCAGTCGGATCGAGCAACGAGCAATAGCTTCTTTGAAACAACTGCGAGTTGCCCCGACGCATCCAGCTTCCTTGAATAGGCTCGCAGAGGAAGGGGCATCGGCCCTAAGCCGTCGGTCGGGAGTTCGAATCTCTCCTGGGACGCCATTTACATACGGAAGGAACGCACGAAGTAGCGTGAAAAAAGTCTCCTATTGCGGGCGCCGGATCAGAGGGCGCTGTAATAGGAGACTTTCGTTTTTGATTAAACATATATGGCGAAATCACACAGAAATCAGTCTCTTATCGCGGTTTAGCTGAATCGTGATGGGAGATTTTTTTCTTCCATAGGCGATAAAACCTCTATTTGTCTGGGCCGGACTTGCCGACATTCTCTCTTTTGGCATCGCAAGCTTGCTGCGATGGCAGAAGCATTTTCTCGTTAATGGAACAGCTGTGTTTTGTCTTGCAAATGAAAACAAATTGAAACGTTCCTTTCCGCGAAAGTTTGGTAAAATGTATAAGATAGAAATAAAATTCGAAAACGTGCCATACAATGAACATGCATGGCAACTATACGAGTTAGGTGATCGACATGGGGTTTGAACAGCAACTTGTCCATAAAACATTTTATGAAACATTGATCGATACGGGAGAACGGGATACCGTCTATGCACTTGGCGACATTTTCTTCGCCGCGTACCGGGACGGGGCCGATTTGTCGTCTATTCGTTTTGCCCAAGGGGAGGTGTATTTCCACCGCCGCGATTATGAGACAGCAATTTTTAAATGGGAAAACGTCCATAACGATTTGCGTCCATGGGCGCAAAAAAACATTGCTGACAGCTACTATGAGCTTGGACAGCTTCAGTCTGCCGAGGAGCTGTATCGCTCGATCGAGGCGGAAAGTGAAACGCTTCAAGCGGAGATCATCTTGCGTTTGTTTTCGCTCTACCGCGAGTTGGGGGAAAGAGAAAAAGCGGATGAAATGATCAAACGCGGCGTGGCGCTCTACCCCGACTACCCGAATATGACCGAATGGGCGCGTGCTTTTTTTGAGGAGCAAGGCGATTGGGAAAGTGCCATCGAGCTCGCCTTAGGGGAAGCGGTGCGGACGTCGGCGCGCCGTTGGGCGGACATTTTAACAGGCTATGTGGAACAAGGGCATGCGCGGGTGATGGCGCCTGCGCGGTTTTCACGGTGTTTGACGCTGCTGTATGAAACTGATCGGGTGAAGTTTGAACGATTAGTACAGGCGTTATGGAACGGTTATCAAGATGGCGATGTGTATTTTTCGTGGCTGGCGGAGTGGAATCGTCTTTATGACGAGCTGGCGATTGGCCGCGACTATGAGTGGAAGCGAATCCCGTCCCTTTTAGCCGAGGCGTATGCCGGGTTAGTAAAAGGGCGGTATCGGGTAAAAGAGCTAGTTGAAGTCGTGCCTCCGCTCTTAAAAAGCTGGGTGAATTTAGCCGGTGGAAGCGGGAGGGCGGAGGCCGCGGCTGCCTTATTGGCGTGGAGTGAAAAGTTTCCGGACAGCTTTGATGATGAAACGGTGAAGAACGCCGCTAAACAGCTTGTTCGTGCGGATGCGAAGTCCGGGGAAGCGGGTGTGGCGTTATTTGAGGAAATAGCCGACTGGGCGGAGGTGCAGCGGGCGGGCTCACATTTTCGTTTCCGTTGGCTTGTGCGGCAGCTTTCCGATTTGCGGCTGCACCGCGTCCTTATTGCCGGGGCGTCGCGAAATGAGCGGCTGGCGTTTTTGCGCACGGTGGTCGGTGAAGCGGCGTTAGTGGCGCCATCCGCCCCGGTGCTTGTTTGGAAAAGCGGAGACGAGACTGAAGTGACGAAAATTAGTGATGAACAGTTTACAGTTTTTGCGAGCCTCGATGAGTTTCAACAAACATCGGGGGGGCGGGGAAGCCGATTTCCTGATGATACGGTGATTGAGTGCACGGCGCCGTTTCCGCTCGTACCGCAGGAGGTGGCCTTTTTGGACATCGGCCCGCTTGGCGGGCGCGCCTTTTCCGACCATGAGGCGTTCGCCTCATTCCCGCTCGCCGATAGTATTCTTTTTCTTCTAAACGGTGATGATCCATTTTCTAGCGTCGATGAACAGCTCGTGCTGCAGCTTTGCGAGCGGGCGTCGCACGTGCCGATTCACTTTTTGTTGCCGCCGGGTGACGGGATGATCGATGAACAGGAAGCGGCACGGATCGCCCAAGACATCGAGGCGCATATTCGCACCGTCGTGCCGGAGGCGAACGTGATCGTCTATTCGCCGCACGCGCCAAGCCGCAGGCAGCAACAGGAGCTTGTCGGCTTGCTTGGTGAGGTGCGTCAGCATCGGTCTTCCGTTCGCCGGGAAGAAGCGATATTGGCGACAATTCGCCGGTTCATTGCCCATTTGTTCCGACAGCGGGCTGAGGCGGAAAGACGGCTGGCGGAATCGGTCGTCTGGAAAAAAGAAATGGCCGCCAAGCTGAATGGGGCGATCCACCAACTCGGCGATCAGCAAGAGGAGAAAACCGCGAAAATCGTAAAAGCGTTCCGCGCTGTTTTGGAAGAGACGCGGACGGCCGTGGCAGCGGCGATTCCGGATATATTGCGCAAAGCGGCCGACTTTGTGCGGGAAGACAGTGACTTTTCCCGCCTTCACCTCGAGCTGAATGACAGCGTGAACGAACAGCTTCGCGCTTATGTCGATGAAGAGGTGCTGCCGAATTTGCATCGCGCCATGAACGATTGGATTGCCGCGACAGAAGAGGAATTCCATGAATGCCAGGCGTTTTTGCATGAAATGAGTGAAGGGTTTAACGCTATGTTCGGTGAGGAGCGGCTTGCGCTCGAGTGCGATTTCCGCATTTTGACCGATTGGCGGCGCGATATTGACCGGCTCGCAGGCGGCACGCAAATTGACAAGTTGAACGTTTTCCTCCGCCGCACGCCGGGGCAGCTGCTCTTGAAGGGGGCGGGCAAACTGCTTGGCGCCTTCGCGCAAAATAAGGCGATGTTGGCGCAAAAGTATAAACAGTTTATCCAAACGCAAGATTATGCCGATGTGGCGGAAACGGTTATCGGGCAGTTGTTGCTGCCGTTTGAATGGTTTGCGAAATCGCTCGAACGCGACATTGCCCAATTTTTCCAGCCGTCGTTGGCAGTGTTAACGGAAACGTTGGAGCGGTTGGAGCTTGAAATTGCCGCCCAGGAAGGGGAATTGAAGCAGATGCGCACGAATCCGGAAGCGTATCGCGACCCGCTTGTCCTTTTCGGCATCCGCCTACGCCAATGCGAACAGCTGGCACAGGCCGCCTCCACCGCGGTTCAAGTATAAGGAAGGTGTCCTAACTAACGGGACACCTTCTCTATATAGGCGTAATGACTGACGGAAAACGGAAGAACACAACTTTTTGAAGACAGCCCCTTCTATAGGCTGTGGTTCACTCCGTCACCGCCTTCATCTGCCGCGGCTTGGCCGGATGTTTGCGCGCACAGATGGAGGATGCTTCCATCGCTTTTTTCTTGCATTCTTTTTTTTTAGAGAGTAGACTTTGATTGTAAAAAGATCATACACTTACGGGAGCTTGTGGAATCAGGCTGAGAGTACGGCTAATCCGCCGTTGACCGTTGAACCTGTTGGATAATGCCAGCGCAGGGAAAGGAAGCATTTTGAAGCACTTTGCCGCGCGCAAAGTGCTTTTTTGCGAGAGTGGAATGGGGATAGAGCAGAAAGGGTTGGAAAATATGACACAACAAGAAATCGTCGAATGTTTGCTTTCGTTTATCAATAAGGAAACGTCCTCGGAAGATGAGTTTAACGAGTATGCCTTGCAGCTATTTGCCTATCAATACGAAAACAATCTTCCGTATCGTACATATTGCAGGCAAAAAGGAAAAACGGCAAGAACGGTGAAAACGTGGCGGGACATTCCCGCTGTGCCGATCAATGCGTTTAAAGAATTGACGCTAAGCTGCACGCCTCCTGAGCAGGCTGAACGTGTGTTTATGACGAGCGGAACGACAAAAGGAGTTCGGGGAAAACATTATCATCCGACACTGAAGGTGTACGATCAGTCCATGATCGTCAATTTTCAAAAGCGGTTCATGAAAGGGCGCGATAAAATCAAGATGGGGATTCTGTTTCCGGCGGAAGAGGATATGCCGAATTCTTCGCTCGCCCATTATTTAGCGCTCGCTATTAACGTGTTTGGCACGGAAGACAGCCAATATTTTGTCAACCGCGGCGGTCTGGATATGGACCGGCTTCTTGCCGGACTGGAGCAGGCGGAACAATCGGGTGAGCCGTACGCCCTTTTAGGGGCTTCGTTTAGCTTCGTTCATTTGTTTGAAGAGCTCGCCAAACGAGGAAAAACGTTCCGTTTGCCGGACGGGAGCCGAATTCTTGATACAGGCGGCTTTAAAAACCAGTCGCGGGAAATGGGCCTCGATGAGTTTTATGACGCGCTGTCCGCTTATCTTGGCGTCCCGCGCCGCGCGTGCATCAACATGTACGGCATGACAGAGCTTAGCACACAATTTTACGATAACGGAAATGAGACAGTTCCGTCGGTGAAATCGGGGCCGCATTGGATTCGCACGAGAGTGATTCATCCGTTGACCGGGGAGGAGATGCCAAAAGGAGAACGCGGCGTCCTCGTTCATTGCGACCTCGGCAACTTCAACTCGGTAACGACGATTTTGACGGAAGATATGGGCGTGGAAACGGACGACGGCTTCCGATTGTTCGGTCGGGTGCAAGGGGCGGAAGCGAAAGGTTGTTCGATCGCAGTCGAAGAATTCATCCGCGCGGCGAAGGGGATGTCCGAATGAGAGAATATGCCGGTTATCTTCCTGATATCGGGGATGAACCGATCGAAACGCGTGTTTTAACGTTTGAAAAAAACGGGGAAACGGTCGAGGTGGAAGTTCCCCTTTTAACGGTGGGACAGCTGAACAAAGTGGCAGAAAAAGTGAAACAAGCCAGCGCCCGGGTTCTTCCATCGTTTTCGGTGATGGAGATGGTTGAGTTGCTTGGCCGGGCGGTTGAACAGCTGCTTGATCGCCGCCATCCCGTTCGGCAAAAGGCGGAACGCGTGCTGCCGATTGTCACCGGTTATGATGCGGAAATGGTTCGGCTTGGGCTGACCTCGTATTTCAAAACGTTCCGCAAACCGCAATTGCAACGGTTTCTTGTGGAGGACTTCGAAACCCCCCTGCTTCTCGACGGCTTTCAACCGCGGGCCAAAGGCGGCTTTTCCAAAGCGGTCGGCCCGGAGTTGATCGTCCATATTTGGGCGGGGAACGTGCCGGCGCTGCCGTTATGGAGCTTGATTTCCGGGCTGTTGGTGAAAGCGGGGAACATCGGGAAAGTATCGAGCGCTGAGCCGCTTTTTGCCGGCTGGTTTGCCCGTTTAGTAGTAGAAATCGAGCCGAAATTGGCGGACTGCCTGGCCGTTGTTTGGTGGAAAGGCGGAGACGCCGAGCGGGAGCGCGCTATGTTTCAGCAAGCGGATGTAGTCGTCGGCTATGGGAGCAATGCATCGCTGCAAGACATGCAAAGCCGCATTCCGGTGACAACCCGTTTTTTGCCGTTTGGCCATAAAATTAGTTTTGGCATTGTTTCCCGCTCCTGTCTTGATGCAAGAAAGGCGTGGCAGACCGCTCACCAAGCGGCGTTCGATATTGTGCGCTACGACCAGCAAGGGTGTTATTCGCCGCATCTGTTTTATGTGCAAAAAGGTGGAAGGGTCTCGCCAAAAGAGTTTGCCCGCTACGTCGCCCACGAGCTGAACTGTTTTGCGAAACGGTTTCCGCGCCGCCCCCTTTCTCTTGAGGAAATGGCCGCACAAGCGGCTTGGCGGCAGCACGAAGAACTGAGCGCGTTGGCGGACAATGAGAAGGAAGTGCTCGGAAACGAAGCGGGAGATTGGGCCGTCGTGTATGAGCCGGAACACCGGGAGTTTGCTGTGAGCTGCCTGAATCGGGTTGTGAAAATCGTTGCCTTTGATGATATTTTACAAATCATTTCAGAAATCGCCCCGTATCGGCGGTTTTTGCAGACGGTAGGAGTGGCCGCTTCGCCAAAAGAGCTGTTCGAATGGGCGAAGTGGTTAGGAAAAGCGGGCGCCACACGCATTACAGCGCTTGGGTATATGACTTCTCCTGAAGCGGGCTGGCACCATGATGGGCGCTTTAATTTGCGCGATCTCGTGCAAATGGTCGATATTGAATCAGCGGCTGAAGCGTATGCGGAACAGTTCGCTCCTTATGTCGATTAAGGAGGAAAATGGGAATGAGTTTTTTGCAGCTAGACCGGGTCACGTACCGGTACCAAAGTTCGAAACCGGTCGTTGACGGGGTCAGTTGGACGATCCGTGAAGGAGAGTTTCATTGTCTTGTCGGAAAAAGCGGCTGCGGCAAGACGACGTTATTAAAGCTTGCCGCCGGTCTTTTACGGCCTGATGAAGGGAGCATTTATTTACAAGGTCAAAAAGTGACGCAGCCTTCCCCTTCCATCGGCTACGTGTTTCAAACGCCGACCTTGCTCGAATGGAAGCGGGTCATTGACAACGTTCTGTTGCCGATCTCACTCAAACGAAAACCGACGAAGGAAGATTACGAGTTGGCGCACGATTTGCTTGAACGGATGGGCTTACGGTCCCATCGTGATCACTACCCGGCGCAGCTGTCCGGCGGGCAGCAAAGCCGGGTGGCGATCGCCAGAGCTTTGATTCAAAAGCCGGCGCTTTTGTTTTTTGATGAGCCGTTTGCGGCGTTGGATGCCATCACACGGGAAGAGCTGCAAGATGACTTGTTGACGCTTTGCCGGCTGCACAACACAAGCGTCTTGTTTATTACCCACGATATTGCCGAAGCTGTGTATTTAGCCGACCGCATCGCTGTCATGGCCGATGGCGGCATCATCTATTCGCTCGATGTCAACCTTCCGAAGCCGCGAGCGTTGGAAATGCGTTATGAGCCGAGGTTTAACGAGCTCTGTTTCCAAGTGCGGCAGGCGATGGAGGGGGCGAAGCGGTGAACAACTTTCGCGTGTATTCCGTCGCTTTATTCGTTTTGCTTCTTCTCGTTTGGGAGCTGGCCGCCAAACAAATGTCGCCGCTTGTTTTGCCGGCGCCTTCGGTCGTTGCCGCAACGCTTTTGGACGGAGTTAAGACCGGCTATTTTTGGCCGCACATCGTTCGGACAAGCTTGGAAGTGCTGCTTGGGCTTAGTGTAGGAAGCGGCCTTGGTCTTGTCGTCGGCATTCTCATGGGTGAAATGGAATGGTTGCGCAAACTGTTCTTCCCGTATGTCGTCGCCAGCCAAGCCGTGCCGAAACTCGCTCTAGCACCGTTATTTATTCTTTGGTTTGGGTTCGGCATGACATCGAAAGTGGTCATTACGGCTTTGATCTGCTTTTTCCCGTTGCTTGAAAATACGGTGACGGCGATTCAATATACTGATCGGAACAAACTGGAATTGTTTCGTGTGTTAGGCGCGACACGTTGGCAAACGCTCATTCATTTAAAACTTCCCGCCGGGTTGCCGAGCATTTTTGCCGGGTTTCGCGTTGCCGTTGTATTGGCGGTTGTCGGCGCGGTTGTCGGCGAATTTATCGGCGCCAGCGAAGGGCTCGGTGCGATGATTATCGCTTCCCAAGGGATGATGGATACCCCGCTTATGTTTTCTGTTTTGCTTTTATTAACGATGTTAGGGGCTGTGCTTTACCAGATGGTTCATTTCCTTGAAAAGCGATTGTTAAAACCATATAAAAAGGAGACCGGAAAATGAAAAGGAAAACGTTAGTGGCTGTATGGCTGCTGGTGGTTGCTGTTTTTTTGGCGGCCTGTGGTGCAGCCGGGCGGAATGATCAAACGGGCGGAACGGCGGGAAAAGCGAAAAAAGACAAAACAGAATCGCTGCGTGTCGCCCTTTGGAGCCAGCCGATAACTGAGCAGACGAACTTGCTCGTGGAAAAAGAAAAAGGCTTTTTTAAAGAAAAAGGGTTGAACATAACGCTCATCCCCGGCGCCGGCGGCGGCGATGCGATCAAAAACATTCTTTCTGGACAAGCCGATATCGCTTTTACGGATCCGGGTTCGCTCTTCTTTGCCCTGGACAAAGGGGCGAAGTTAAAAGTCATTTACAATATTTATCCGCAAAACGTTTTCAACGTCGTCTCGCTAAAAGACAAACAGATTACGAAACCGGAAGACTTAAAAGGAAAGAAAATTGGCGTGTACAGCTTGGCGAGCGGAACGCGGCAAAATTTATTAGTGTTGTTGCATCAAGCCGGGCTTTCGGAACGTGATGTGACTATTGTCGAGACCGGTTTATTAAACTTTGCCCCGCTTATGCAAGGGCAAGTGGACGCGACAGCGGCGACCGATACCGGGCTTGTTATGGCGAAAGAAAAAGGGCTCGGGGACGTCAACGTAATGGAAGTGAAAGACTATTTAAATATCCCGAGCGATGTCTTTGTCGTAACCGAGAAGACGTATAACGAGAAGAAAGAGTTGCTGCAAATGTTTTTGGAAGCGTATCGGAACAGCGCCCAATGGATGATCGACCATCCGGAAGAAGCGGCTTCGCTGGCCACAAAGTACGCCATCGATGGCAAGGATGAGCAGCGCAATTTGCAAATCATCAAGCTGCGAAATGGGTCGAGCGTGTCGCCGTTGACGGAAGAAAAAGGGTTGGGGGCGCTTGATGTCAACGTGCTGCAGCAAGCCGCGGACACGTACAAAACGTTAGGCTTAGTGAAAAATGACCTTAACATGGCGGAAGTCGTCGCCGACGATTTGCTGCCGCAACAGTAACGGAGGATCAAAATGGGAATGTTTTCAGGGAAAGTCATTGTTGTGACCGGTGCGAGCCGGGGCATCGGTGCGGCCATCGCCCGCGCTTTTGCCCGTGAACAAGGAACGGTGATTGTCAACTATTTGCAAAATAAGCAGGCGGCGGAACAAGTGGCCGCCGCCTGCGTCGAACTCGGCGGCGATGCCTGGGCTGTTCAGGCCGATGTCACTTCGGAATCGTCCGTCAAGCAGTTGATTGAGCAAGTGGTGATGGAGACAGGAAAAATCGATGTCGTTGTCAATAATGCGTTCGCGCCGTACGTATTCGACCCAGATGAACGCAAACTGGCGTGGGAGCTCGGATGGAAAGACTATCAGGCGCAAATCGACGGAGCGCTGCGCTCGACCCATTATATGTGCCAGGCGGTGATACCCATAATGAAACAGCAGGGCGGCGGGAGCATGATTAACATCGTCACAGATTTAGTCGCCCGCCCGGTCATCCCGTACCATGACTACACAACAGCGAAAGCGGCGCTCGTTGGCTACAGCCGCAACTTAGCCGCGGAGCTTGGGCCGTTTGGCATCCGCGTCAATTGTGTCGCTCCCGGTTTGGTTTACCCGACTGACGCCAGCCGACGGACGAAGGAAGAAGTGAAAGAAATGCTGATTGCCCGGACGCCGCTGCGGCGGATCGCTACCCCCGAAGATGTGGCCGGTCCGGTTCTCTTTTTGGCGTCGGACTGGAGCCGCTTTATGACCGGACAAACGTTATTTGTCGACGGCGGGCTAGTTATGCGCTAGCATTGCCGGCGTCCCGAATATATGTACGTGGAACAAGCTGTCCTTATAGAATGAATCGTTGGGGGCAGCTTTTTCCTCATTTTGTATATAGAACATTTCGAAAAATTATGTTATGATAGGAAATGGTTAGGGATTGTTAAAATGTTCCTAACATTTTATGCCCCGCGAAAAAGATGCCTGCTGCATTTCTCCTTGGAAAAGAGGGACAAACCTTGAACCTTTCATTGTTTTGGATGTTGTTCGCTTTCCTGATGTGCGGCATTTTGTTGCGTCATATCACGATTCTGGCTGTAAGGAATGAACGGAAAAAAAATTCATTCGTTTCCCAATACATACTTTTCTCGCTTGTCACCTTATGGTTCACCCCTCTTTATTTAAGCATTAAGTTAGCGGTTTTCTTCGGTGTTGGCCAATACGGGCTCGTCTTATGGTTTGTTCTTTTCATGCTTGGAGTCGTTTATGTCATGAAACGGACGGAAAAGGAAAGAAGGGCGCTGCGGGAGGAATGCCGCCATTAAGCAGGTCCGGTGCGACACACCGGCGTTTTGAACGATCGATTTCAATAGGGGAAGGCTGTTTTCAAAGGCGGATTGAATCGCCTTGAAACAGCCTTGTTTTTTTGCTGTACTGCCGCAGAAAAAGAATTATTCAAGTTCAAACGCCCAGTTGCCGCTGCGGAAAATCGGTTCGCGTTGGCCGTCTTTTGTCACGCCGTCAATGTTCAGCTGAGCCGAGCCGATCATAAAGTCAACATGGACGAGGCTGTCGTTGACGCCGCGGCGGTCGAGCTCCTCTTTGGAAAGCGACGCGCCGTTTTCGATATTGGTCGGGTACGCCTTGCCGAGAGCGAGATGGCAGGCGGCGTTTTCGTCAAACAGCGTATTGTAAAAAATGAGGTTCGACAGCGACACCGGAGACTGGTGCGGGACGAGGGCGACTTCGCCGAGGCGGCGCGCTCCGTCATCGGTGTCAAGCAAATGTTTAAGCGTTTCGTATCCTTGTTCAGCGCTGAAGTCGACGACTTGACCGTCTTTGAATGTGAGCGTAAACCGATCGATCACGTTGCCGTTGTAGTTGAGCGGCTTCGTGTTGCGCACTGTGCCGTTGACGCCGTCTTTATGCGGCATCGTAAACACTTCTTCGGTCGGCATGTTCGGATTGAAGCGGATGCCGCTTTGGCTTGTCGCCGCGCCGCCGTGCCAGACGTGGCCGTCGACGAGTTCGATGGTCAAATGGGTGCCTGGCGCTTCGTACACAAGCTGCTTGTATTGTTTCGCGTTCAAGTGATCGACAATGCGGGCGAGCCGGTCGTTGTGCTCTTGCCAGGCGGCGATTGGGTCGTCTTGGTCGACGCGGACGATATGGAAAATCGCTTCCCACAACTTGTCAATCGCTTCCTTTTCGCTATGGCCGGCAAACACTTTTTGCGCCCATGCCGCTGTTGGGACGGAAATGAGCGACCAACAGTTTCGGTCGGCCATCACAGCGCTCCGATAGTTGGCGAGCGCCTGGGACGCCGTTTTATTTGCCGTGGCGATGCGCGCCGGGTCGACGTCCTTTAACAAGTCCGGATTGGGAGCGTAAATCGATAAAAAGGCCGCCCCTTGTTCCACAAGCTCTTCCATCGCTCTTGCCCGCCACATCGGGTATTCAGAAAACGCCTCGGTCGGGGCGTGCGTAAATTTGATGTATGTCAGCGCTTCGTCGTTCCATTCGACGTATACGTGCTTCGCTCCGGTTTCGTACGCGGTTTTGGCGATTTTGCGGACGAGCGGCGCCGCTTCGAGCGGGGCGTTGACGAACAGCGTCTGCCCGGGCTGGACGTTGACGCCGACTTTCACAGCCAGCTCGGCGTATTTTTGTAATTCGTTTTCCCAACGATCCACTTCGGTCACTCCTTTTTTTGGTGTCAAGTCCACTTTAATACAATATTGTTCCCTTTGGCAACTTTCATACAGTTCGGTTGCTGGAATAAATGACATACTCCGGTCATAAACGTAATAGTAAAAGAGAAGACAGCAGGAAGGGAAAACGATGGAACAGCAGCGCCGGCATTGTCGTCCTACACGATGGCAATGCCGGCTTTTTCTACAAAAGGGGGGATGGCGGGAAGAGAAGGAGAGCATGGAGCGATGGCGGCCAAGCGAATGATACAACAGGGAGGAGAAACGATGAATGGCATCATTTTGGCGGAGCTCGTCCTTTACTGTTTGGTCATGGCGGTGCTTGGATATCGGTATGGAAGAAAAGAGATGAGCCACTCTGACTTTTTGCTTGGCGGAAAAAAACTTCCCGGCTGGGCGCTCGCGTTTTCCGAGCGGGCGACAGGAGAATCGGCCTGGCTGTTGCTTGGCTACACTGGGTTTGTGTTTGCGAGCGGCCTTTCTGCCATTTGGGTGGCCGTCGGCATTGTCATCGGCATCGTGTGCGCCTGGCTCTTTCTGGCCGATCGTTTCCGCCAAGAGGCGGAGCGGTACGGAGCGCTGACCTTGCCAAGCTATTTAGCCAAACGGTTCGGCGCCCATGGGCGGACGATTTTGTGGCTTTCGACGGTCCTTATTTTCAGTTTTATGATGTTTTACTTTAGCGCGCAAATTGCCGGAGCGGGCAAGACGCTGTTTACGGTGTTTCATATTGATCCGAAGCTTGGGATGGTCATCAGTGTGGCGATTGTTATCATGTTGTCGTATACCGGCGGCTTTGTCAGCGTCGTCTGGACGGATATGATTCAAAGTGTGCTCATGTTGGCGACGCTCGTGATTTTGCCCATTGTGGCGCTTTTGGAAATTTACAGCGGCGGCCTGTCCATCAGCGCAGCGCTTCATCAAGCCAAACCGGGCCTTGACTCATGGACGGGCGGGGCGGCTGGGTTTGCGCTCGGGCTATTGTTGTTTAACAATTTCGCCTGGTTTTTTGGCTACCTGGGCGGCCAGCCGCAACTAAGCGTCCGCTTCATGGCGTTAAAAGACGCCCGCGAAGCGAAAACGGCAAAGACGGTCGCCATTATCTGGACGCTGTTGGCGTATGGCGGCGCCTTTTTGATTGGTCTGGCGGCGGTCGCGCTTTACCAAAATCAATCTTTCGCCGATGTTGAAACGGTATTGCCGCACATGGCGCTCGATTTACTGCCGCCGTGGCTGGCGGGGCTGCTTTTGTCTGGCATTTTGGCGGCCATCGTGACGACAGCCGATTCCCAGCTGCTTGTGATCACCAGCTCCATTAGCGAAGATATTGTCCGTCGCTCGTTGCGCCTCCGCCTGTCGGAAAAGCAGCTTGTCGCGCTTTCCCGCGCGGTGGTGGTCGTGGCCGGGCTGCTTGGTTTGGTGCTGGCGATGACATCGGAATCGCTTGTGTATTTCATTGTCAGTTGGGCGTGGGCGGGAATCGGCTGCACGCTGTCGCCGGCGATTTTGCTTTCCTTCTTCTGGAAACGGTATTCCGGCGTCGGCGTCATCGCAACGATCGTCGCCGGTTTTGTCAGCACGATTCTTTGGATTTCCTCGCCGCTTGAAGCCATCATTAGCTCACGGTTTGCGACATTTGCCATTGCGCTGGCGGCCGGGGTGCTGTTTAGCCTGTTGTTCCCTGATCGGCAGCAGGCGAGGTAGCCTGTCGGGCGGCTGATACGGATGCCTCCCCCGCGCGTCAGGGGGAGGCATCGCCGTCATGGCTGTTCGCTGTCGTCAAACATTGGTCCATGAGACTTTTCCGTAAAAACTTTTTGTCGCCATTGTATGCGCGCCTAGGAACAAGGAGAAAGATTCATTCACAAATGGGACAAGCTACTTCCGTCCGGTTGCGCCCGTTTTGCTTGGCTCGATAAAGCGCCTGATCGGCAAGGGAAAGAACGGTTTGCGCGCCTTCATTTGGTTGTGGGACGGTGACGGCGGCTCCGACGCTGACCGTAACAACACAAGCAGCGGGCGAGGAACCGTGCGGAATGGCGAGCCGCTCGACGTTTGCCCGTATGGCCTCGGCGGCTGCCGCTGCTTCGGACGGCGAAGTGCGCGGCAAAATGACGGCAAATTCCTCTCCCCCATAGCGCGCCGCTGTCCCACCGTATTGTTCTGCCGTTTGTTTCAGCGACAAGGCGATTTGGCGCAAACAGTCGTCCCCGCATTGATGACCGTACGTATCGTTGAACCGTTTGAACGCATCGATGTCGACCATCATGACGGCAAACGGCGCTTTATGCCGCTTCGCACGTTCCCACTCGTGGACGAGGCGCTCATCGAATGAACGGCGGTTGGCGATGCCGGTCAATCCGTCAAGCGACAGCATATGCTGTAGCAAATTTCCCCTTGCCATCGTCCCGTTTCGAGCAATGATGTCCATAATTGGGCGTAAAATGGTTTCCCGTGTTTCCCCGATTGCCAGAGGCGCGGTGTTTTTCCGAGCACATCGTCTTTGCTGTAGCCGGTGATGGCCGTAAACGCCCGATTGACAAAAAGAATGCAGGCGTCGGCATCGGTCACCATAATCCCTTGGCTCGTATGTTCGACAATTTGCTCGTACAAGTGATCCATTTGCCTTAATAACATGTTCTTTCTTTTCCCCTCCATTGAATCGTTCCTTTTCTCTAAAAATTAACATTGTTTATTTTATTTTCCGGTATAAGAGGCAAGACGTCAATCCTTTTTCCTGTGTAAAAAGACCTAATATGATGAGAGGGATTGGACAGTCATGGTTTCGTCATAACTTTTTGAATATATCGTGAAATGGTGAGCAACCTTGCTCCGCGAGGCGAAAAAACGATTAAGATAAAAGTGTAAGGAACATTTTCCAAAATGAAAGGGGAGAAACACGATGGTTGTCAAATGGCTGCGCGAACACGTCACGGCGTCGGCGTTGATGGTCGTCTTCCGCTTGTATTTAGGGTATGAATGGCTCATGGGAGGATGGGAGAAAATTACGCATGGCTTTGATGCAACCGGGTTTTTGAAAGGAGCGTTGGCGAAGGCGACCGGCGAACATCCGGCCGTGCAAAGCTGGTGGGCGGCGTTTATCGAAAATGTGGCGCTGCCGAACGTCGGGTTGTTCAACTTCCTCGTGCCGTGGGGCGAATTTCTCATTGGGATCGCACTCATTCTCGGGTTGTTTACGACATTTGCCGCCCTCATGGGAGCGGTGATGAACTTCGCCTTTATGTTCTCGGGCACGACGAGCACGAACCCGCAAATGGTGCTGCTGACGGTGTTCATTCTCGTTGCCGGGGCGAACGCGGGCCGCTACGGTTTGGACCGTTGGGTATTGCCGTATCTCCGTGAGCGGATGGGCAGCACGCATCGCCCGAATCATCCGCACCGTCCGGCTGCAGCGCACAAATGACGATGGCATACTGACCAAGCCGTGCCGAATACCTCCTTTTCCCAACGGCCGCTCCTTCTCCGAATGGAAGGGGGCGGCCGTTTACCGTTTTTTTCGGAAGCGGAAGGAAAAACACGGATGAGTGCGGAAAAAGAATCATACGATGTACTGGCAGCACGTTTGAAACCGCTTCCTGTTATACTGACCGGTTAGCATTTTCGAAAGGACGGTGGGAGACATGAACCAAACGCGCCCGTATTGGCCGAGCGGGCTGCCGCAGGAGCTCCGCTATGTGCTCGGTGAGCAGCCGCTCTACAGTTATTTGCGCCATCGCGGCGAGCAGGAGGGGGACAGGCCGGCGTACATTTTCTATAACAAGGTGATCACGTGGGGAACATTGCTCGATCACGTTCACCGTTTTGCCCGTTATTTGCGGGAAAAAGGGGTGGGGAAAGGAAGCTACGTCGCTTTGTACATGCAAAACTGCCCGCAATACATCATCGCCCACTTTGCCATTCAGCAGCTCGGCGGCATCGTTGTTCCGCTCAATCCGATGTACCGTGAATCCGAACTGGCCTACTTTTTCACCGAAGTGCCGTTGGCGGGCGTTGTCGCTGGTATGGACGGAGTAGCCCGTGTGAAACAGGCGGAGCGGGAAACGGCGCCGCTGTCGTTTATCGTGTCATGCCATTACGGCGATTACGCCGATCCGTCTGGGGAGATCCCGCTTTGCGCCGAGCTTGTGCAGCCAAAAGGGACGGAGAGCGGTGCAGATGATTTTGCGGCTGTCGTCGCCGCCCATCCGCCGTTTGATGAGGCCGCTTCCATTGACTTATGGAACGATGCCGGGCTGATCATTTTTACCTCAGGGACGACCGGGCGGCCGAAAGGGGCGATGCTGACGTACGGCAACGCGCTGTTTAAGACGGCCGCATCCGCGCAGGCGAACCGGCTGACGGAAAAAGCGGAAGTGCTGATGGCCCATTCGCCGCTTTGTCATATTGCCGGGATGGTGATGGGGTTGAATACTCCGGTGTATACCGGCCACCCGTGCGTGCTGTTCACCCGCTTTGACCCGCTGGCGACGATCAAGGCCATCGAAGCGTACAAGGTGACCGCCTGGTACAGCATCGCCCCCATGAACGCTGCTATATTGCAAGTGCTGCCTACGACTTCGGCTGACGTGTCAAGTTTAAAACGTAACTTGGCCACCAGCTTCGGCCTGCCGGTGACGAAAGACCTTGCCGAGCGGTGGGCGGAGGCGACCGGCGGATGCCTGTTGTACGAAGCCGCCTACGGGTTGAGCGAGACGCATACGTGCGACACGTTCATGCCGGATGACCGTGTGAAATTTGGGTCGTGCGGCATCCCGACATATGAGACGGACATCCGCATCATCGACCCGGAAACGAAACGGGAGCTTGGGCCCGGGCAGTCGGGGGAAATTGTTGTCAAAAATCCGGGAGTTTTTCAAGGCTACTTCCGCCGCGATGAGGCGACGAAAGAAACGCTTAAAGACGGCTGGGTGTACACGGGTGATATCGGCTATATGGATGAAGACGGCTATTTGTATTTTCAAGGGCGGTTGAAGGAAATGATCAAAGTGTCCGGCTACAGCGTCTTCCCGGAAGACGTCGAGGCGCTGTTGAACGAACACCCGGCTGTCAGGCAATGCGCGGTGATCGGCGTGCCTGACCCGATGAAAGGGGAAGTGCCGAAAGCGTTTGTTGTTCTCCATGATTCGTATAAAGAGAAGGTGGCGTCGTCTGATTTGATCGAATGGGCGAAAACGCATATGGCGGCGTTCAAATATCCGCGTTATATCGAGCTGATTGACGAGCTGCCGGCAACACCGTCAGGAAAAGTGCTGCGAAAACTGCTGCCAAGAGAATAACATAGCGGCGGGGGTTGGCGAGGGCCGCCCCGCCTTTTTCAAAAAAGGGGGGTCACGGTTGGAGAAGTTGCGGCAATTAACAGACGAACTGATGGCGAAAAAGGCGCGCGCTGCGCTGGGCGGCGGCGAAGAGAAAATCGCCAGGCAACATGAAAAAGGGTTGCTGACGGCCAGAGAACGAATCGCCTTGCTCGTTGACCGAGGGACGTTTGTCGAGTTCGGGCAACTGAACACATCCGACCAGCCGGGATTGGAAGAAACGACGTACGGAGATGGACTTGTCGCCGGCATCGGCAAAGTGGACGGCCGTCCGGCGGTCATCATCGCCGGGGATAAAACGGTGCTCGCGGGAACGGAAGGGAGCGTCCATTTGCGCAAGTCGCGGCAGATGCATGCGTTGGCTGTGCGCAACGGCTTGCCGATGTTTTTCCTCCATGAAGGCGGCGGGTTGCGCATGCCGGACGGAATGGGGTCGGATGGGATCAGCGACAAATTGTTTCCGCGCGAGCTGCTCACCCACCACCGGCAAGTGCCGACGATGGCGGCGATTTTGGGAGACAGCTACGGCGGGCCGACATGGACGGCGGTCAGCTGCGATTTTGTCACGCAACTGAAGGGGACATGCATGGCGATCGCCGGGCCGCGCATGCTCGAACTGGCCAACGGGCAGCGCGTCGCCCCGGATGAGCTTGGCGGCGTCGACATCCACCATCAATACACCGGACAGATTGACGCCGATGGCGAGACAGAGGCAGAATGCATTGGGCAACTAAAAAGGTTTTTTTCGTACATGCCGCAACACGCAGATGAACGGCCGCCGCTGCGGAAGACGGACGATGACCCATATCGGATGGTTGAGGAAGTATTTTCAATTTTGCCGGACAAACGAAGCCGCGTCTATGATATGCGAAACATCATCGCCTGCCTTGTCGATGACGGCGACTATTTTGAGTGCCAGAAACAATTCGGCAAGGCGCTGATCACTGCTTTGGCGCATCTGAACGGCCATGTGGTCGGCATCATCGCCAGCCAGCCGAACCAATACGGGGGAGCGCCCGGGCCGCAGGAATGCCAAAAGGCGACGGAATTCATTTGCCTGTGCGATTCGTACCATATTCCGCTCATCTTTTTGCACGATACGCCTGGCTTCCGCATCAGCGTCGAGGCGGAAAAAGCGAAAATGGCAACGAAAATTATGGTGTGGAATCAGGCGCTTGCTCTATCAACCGTCCCCAAAATTTCGGTTGTCATCCGCAAAAGCATCGGTGCGGCGTACGGCAATATGTGCGGACCGGGAATGGGGGCGGATGTTGTTGTCGCCTGGCCGAGCGCGGAAATCAACTTTACGGGTCCGGAAGTCGGCGTCAACGTCGTATACGGCCGCGAGCTTGAACGCGCCGGCCACCCGCATGAGCGCCGCCAAGAACTGCTCAAGCAGTGGTCGTTCGACAGCTCGCCGTACGGGGCGGCGCGCAAACATTTGATTGATGACGTCATCCATCCGGCAAAGACGCGGAAATTCCTTTGCCAAACGCTCGAATATTTGCTTGCGTCCAAGCGGGAAAAAAGCGAGCGGTTGCTCGCTTCTTGGCCGACGGGGTTTTAGTAGAAAGCAGAAAGAAGAAAGGGTGGGCCAAAGGCGGTAGGCCCCCTTTTTCTACTTGGTTCCAAATATGCGGGCCGGAACTGCATGCGTCTCGTAAAAGAGGCGGACTTTTGGCGCGATGCTGCACAGTCTTCGATAAGCCGGCAGCTATCAAACTAACACAGTAGGATGTTGAAAATCAGGAAGGACATTGACAGTCTGTTGGAAATCGCATATTCTTTAATTAGAAAGTTATCTAAATATCGAAAAACTCGTCTTATATTTAGATGATTTCTTAAATATCTAACTACAAACATGCCAAAAACAGACAGCGAAAAAGCAGCGATGAATGAAAGGCCTCTTTTAGCGGCTCGTTTGACTTTTGCAGATGCATCCAAAACTCGTTCGCAAGGTGGGATTCCTGTTGTCATTCAACGAAGCGTTTAAAGCGATTGCCGACCCGACGCGCCGGAAAATTTTATCGTTGTTGCGAAAAGGGGATTTAACGGCAGGGGAAATCGCCTCGCATTTCGATATGCAAAAACCGAGCGTATCCCATCATTTGAAGGTGTTGAAACAGGCCGATTTAGTGCAAGACCGCCGCGACGGCCAACACATTTACTATTCGCTCAACACGACGGTGTTTCAAGATTTGCTTCGCTGGTTTTACGACTTTGTCGAAAAGGGGGAGAGACATGATGAAGAGTAATCGGCTTGCGGTCGCGCTCACTGTTTTCGCTTATGTCATCAGTTTGGCCGCCATTCCTTATTTGCCGGATCAAGTGGCCATTCACTGGAACGCAGCGGGTGAAGCCGACGGCTTCAGCAACAAATGGGTTGGCGCGTTTTTGCCGCCTTTATTGATGACAGGTCTCCTTATTTTTATGAAAGTATTGCCAAACTTTGATCCGAAAAAGGCCAACTACGGCCGGTTTCAAAAAAGCTACGGCATTGTCAATGCGGCGCTCGCCTGCTTTTTCTTGAGCCTGCATATCGTAACATTGGCGTACAATCTCGGGGTTCCGGTCGATGTTGGACGGCTTGCGCCGCTTGGCGTCGGGGTGCTGTTTATTGTGCTTGGAAACTACATGCCGAAAATCAAACATAATTATTTTATCGGCATCCGTACGCCGTGGACGTTAGAGAGCGAAACTGTTTGGAACAAGACGCACCGCCTTGGCGGCAAAGTGTTCATTGGAATGGGAGTGTTGTTGATGTTGACCGCGTTCTGGCGCGGGGACATCCAATTTGTTCTTTTGATGTTCGTCATAGTGTTTGGCAATTTGTATTTGATTGTCCAATCGTTTCTTTATTTTCGGAAAGAGCAGCGCAAACGTTCCTAAATAAGCGGAAGGGGGAGATCATATGGTCATGGCGGGCGCGGTGGCGCAGTTATGCATTTCGTTGTTCGTTCCCATCGGACTTGTATGGTACGGAAGGAAAAAAGGATGGCTTTCGTGGAAAGCGCTTGGCATCGGTGCGTTGATCTTTCTCGTTTTCTCGCAAGTGTTGGAAAAAGCGCTTCACATCGCCGTACTCGAACCGGGACGCCCGGCGTTAAAAGGAACGGACAACGTTTGGCTTTTCGTTTTGTATGCGGCGCTCGCCGCCGGCGTGTTTGAAGAAATCGGCCGTTATGTCGGGTTTCGCTGGCTGTTGAAACAAAAACGCGCATATGTCGATGGGCTGTCATTCGGGCTTGGCCACGGCGGGACGGAAGCGATTTTGCTTGGCGTGTTTGGCGCCGTGAACACGATGGTGCTCATGAGCCTCATCCAAACAGGCGCTTTTGACAAAACGATCGCCCCATCGCTTCCGGCAGGACAGGCGGAGCTGATCAAGGAACAAGTGCTGCATACGCCGTTTGCGCTGTATATCGTAGGCGGCTTGGAACGGCTGTTGGCGCTTGCGGTGCATGTCGCCTTGTCACTGCTCGTTTTGCTTGGGGTGCGCGAGCGGCAGTTCCGCTATGTCGTTTATGCCATCTTCATCCATGCGGCGATGGACGTGCTGCCGGCGCTCTACCAGGCGAAAGTCATCACGAACGTCTGGGCGGTCGAAGCGGTGCTGCTCGTTTGGGCGCTCGCGGCTGTTTTGTTCACCCGCCGTATAAAACGAGCATTCGAACAGGGAGGGAAGAAACGGTGATTCGCGTCAAACGGCTTGACCATGTGCAAATTTGCATTCCTGTTGGCGCCGAAGACGAAGCGCGCGCTTTTTACACCGGTGTGCTTGGTTTTCAAGAAATCGAAAAGCCCGAGTCGTTGAAGGCAAATGGCGGGATTTGGTATGAAGTCGGCGATATTCAACTTCATATTGGAGTAGAAAACCGAGACGGCTACAACAGCAAAAGCCATCCAGCCTTTGAAGTGGAAGATGTGGAAGCGGCGCGCCGCTATTTGGAAGAGCGAGGCGTCGCGACGCAAGACGAAAAACCGATCCCGGGGGTAAAGCGGTTTTCGTTTCGCGATCCGTTCCACAACCGGATCGAGCTGCTAGAAAAAATCAGGTGAAACCGTGCTTGAGGCGGGAAGGGCCGCTTTCCCCTTCGCGGTCGTAAACCCGTTTCATTCGGGGCATGCTAGGGGTGAAGGAGGGGATGGCGATGAAACGGAAACCGGACGACCAACGCGCCGGGCAGCCGGCCCACGCCGCCGACACTCGGACGGCAGGCCGGACAGCGATGAAGGAACAAACGGTGCAAGAGGCCTACAAGCAGCGGGAAGAGCTGACGGCCGATTAAATCAAAAAGCGGGAGAAAGGGCGATTCCTTTCTCTCGCTTTTTTTTGCGGTTAAGCATGCTCTTCTAAGCTTGCGACCGGCACGCTTTGCTTTTGGCTTGGGTTGTCAAGCGGGTGGATCGTCGCTACGCCTTTTTGCTGATCGACATGTTCGATGTAAATGCGCTGGCCGTTGTATGTGACGTTTGCCATCACCGGCGACGACGCGATTTCTTGCGCCCGACGGGCATCCATCTCGAGCACCTCCTTTTTGCCGATAACACGTATAGTATGACATGCCTGCGATTGGATTATGCATGTAGCTGAAGGTGAAAAATCGATAATTTCCAAAACAATGTGCGAAATAATCAGCTAACAAAATCGATCATCTTTTCCTAGCCGATTCACACGTTTTAATGTAAACTGTTTTTTATAATAAGTTTACATAAAGGGGGATGGGGATGAAAACCGAACTGACCGCGCAACTGCACGAATGGGAACAAAAAGCGCAAAAGCGCCAGCTGCGCCGGGCAGAGGCGTCAGGCGCTTCGGTCATTCTAAACGGAAGGCGGATGTTGAATCTGGCATCCAACAATTATTTAGGATTGGCCGATGACAAGCGGCTTGTCGAAGCGGGCTGCGAGGCGATGCGTGTATATGGGGCTGGAGCAGGCGCATCGCGGCTCATCGTCGGCAACCATCCGCTCTATGAGCGGGCGGAAGCCGCATTGAAACAATGGAAAAAGACGGAAGCGGCGCTTATTTTCAACAGCGGCTATACGGCCAACATCGGCGTATTGACAGCGTTAGTCGGCCGCGATGATCTTGTTTTTAGTGACGAGTTGAACCATGCGAGCTTGATTGATGGCATCCGATTGAGCAAAGCCGCCTGTTTCCGCTATCGGCATAACGACATCGACCAGCTGGAGACGTTGTTGAAGCAATCTCCGCCCGGTAAGCGGAAATGGATCATTACCGATGCCGTTTTCAGCATGGACGGCGATATGGCGCCGCTCGAGGAGCTTGTTGAGCTGAAACGGCGTTACCGCGCCGTTTTGGTCGTCGACGAAGCGCACAGCGGCGGCGTGTTCGGGCCAAACGGCGAAGGGTTGCTTCACCATGTCGGGCTTGAGAAGGAAGAGGATGTGATCGCCATCGGCACCTTCAGCAAAGCGCTCGGCAGCTTCGGCGCGTATGTAACGGGCGAGCCGTGGCTGGTCGACTATTTGATCAACAGCGCCCGCAGCCTAATTTTTACGACCGCCTTGCCGCCGGCGGTTCTCGCCGCCAATGAAGCCGCCATTCATATTGTCCAAGCGGAGCCAAAGCGGCGTGAGCGACTGCACGCCTTAAGCGAAACATTCCGCGCAAAATTGAAGCGGCTTGGATTTGACATAAGCGGCAGCGAGACGCCGATCGTTCCGGTGATTGTCGGCCCGAACGATCGGGCGGTGGCCATGAGCGAGCTGCTGCAAGAAGCCGGCATCGCGGCTGTCGCCATCCGGCCGCCGACCGTCCGTGAGGGAACAGCGCGCATTCGCTTTTCCCTCACCGCTGCGATGACGGAAGAAGACATTGAGATGGCCGTTGACTGCATCGCTTTGGCAGGAAAGCAGATCGGATTGATTTCATAGGGGAAAACAGCATCACGATGAGGGAAGGCGTGAAAGAAGAAAAAACCAGCCGGGCGTTTTGCCGGCTGGTTTTTTCGATCGGGATGACAGGATTTGAACCTGCGACCCCACGCACCCCATGCGTGTGCTCTACCAAGCTGAGCTACATCCCGAAATGGTTTGTCAGACATACTTCATTATACAAGAAAAACGGGATAAGATCAATGGCTAATTTTTCAGGAAACCAGAAGAAGGATGCCGTTGTCGGCATCCCCGATGTTAACAAAAGAGAAGGCTTCGTCTGTCAGGGCTGTGCCGCCGAATGAGGTTATGCCATCGATGAAACAATTTGCTCCAACTGTTCACGAATATCGCCGCGGCATGCTCCGCCGTGGTAACAGACGACCGTCTCGATGTCAAAGTCAAGCAATTTTCGGACAGAGCGCATGGCTTCGTCCATATCGGGCGTGAAGGCCGGATTCGGCCCGTAAAGCCGCCCGTCTTCGGCGGTGAGGGCGTCGCCGGCGATCAACAGGCGGTGTTTCGGCGAATACAGGCTGATATGCCCTGGTGTATGTCCAGGCGTTTCGATGACCGTGATGCCGCCATACGGGAGCACGCAGCCGTCTGTCACCGTTTCATCAACGGGTGCTTTCGGCAGGCGGGCGGCAAGCTGTTTCATCGCGTCAGGCAGCGAAGCCCATCGTTCAGGAGGCATTTGGTTGCGGTCGAATTTCAAAATCGTTTTTTCGCCTTCAATGTACGGTTTCTCGATCGGATGGGCGTAGACGCGAACGCGATGGGACAACGCCTGCTTGATTTCCGGCAGGCTGCCGATATGGTCGATGTCTTGGTGGGTGATGATGACGGCCTGCAATGTTTCCGGGTCAATGCCGGCTTTTGTCATGGCGTTTTGAATCGGCTCCCATTGCCCCGGTGTGCCGGTATCGATGAGCACCGTTCCTTGTTCACCGGCAATGACAACCGGGTGGTACACGCTCTCCCTGCCGAATGATTGCACCCGCAGTTCCAGCATCATGACGCCTTGGGCGATTTGCATCATTTCATCTCCTTATGAACGTGTTTTTCTCTATCCGCCGGTTCCATGCTTTTGCCATAGAGGATTCGCCCCCCAATTATACGACAAAGCATGCAAGATGTCCCGCAAAGAACTCGTGATGGGAGCGGGGCGAACTGTTGAGGAGCTTGGGAAAATCAACTCGCCTTGCATGCTCCTCACCTCTTTTTCATTATACTTGAAACCGTTCTCCCTTGCCTACAACAGGTTGTTGAGAAAAAAGAAAGCGCTAGGTTGCCGGGCAGCGTTCAAGTATACTAAAAAGAAAAGAGGAAAGGAGGCCGTTTTGCTGCCGATGCCGGAAAAAGGGCAGCCGTTCACCTATGCGCAATACATGATGCTCGACGAAGATGTACGCTATGAGGTCATTGACGGCCAAGTCTTCAACATGTCTCCCGCTCCGACGCCGAAACATCAGGCCGTGCAACGTGAATTGTTGGTCGAGTTTGCGGCCTATTTGCGGGGGAAAGAATGCACCGTATTTGGCGCTCCGATCGACGTTTGTTTGGCGGAGAGGGATGATCCGGAACAAATTCGCGAATGGGTTGAGCCGGATCTTGTCGTTGTCTGCGACAAAAGCAACATTCGCGGAAAACGAATTGTTGGCGTGCCGGATCCCGTTGTGGAGATTATTTCAAAATCAACGGTGCGCAAGGATAAAATCGTCAAATTTCACCGTTACGAGCGGGCAGGGGTGAAAGAGTATTGGATTGTCGATCCGGTGAATGAGACGATGGATGTCTATGTGCTCGAAGAAGGGAGATTCCGCCACCAAGGGATGTATGTCCGCGATGATACGATTCCTGTCCGTCTGTTTCCCGGATTTGCGATCGAATTAAAAAACGTATTTGCCGAAGAAGAATAAGAAAAACGGCTGCTGTTCAAACCGCATGCTCCCCTTGTTCGTTTGTCGCGGGCGGATCCATCAGGCGGGGGGCAAGAGGCTGCCTGCGGGGGAATCGATGGCTGTTTGCCACACACTTGGGCATAGAAAAGGAAAAAACAGGCGATACTAACGATCGGTGATGCCTGTGTACAGTCAAGAAGAATTGGTCCGCTTTGTCGAAGAAGCGAAACAGTACGCCCGCTATGGAAAAGTAGCCGATTACATTCCCGCCCTGGGCAAGGCCGATCCGAATGAACTGTCGATCGCTGTATACACCCCGGACGGCAAGGTGGCGAGCGCCGGAGATGTGACGGTGAAAGTGACGCTGCAAAGCATCTCGAAAATCATCACGCTTGCCCTTGTCTTAATCGACCGCGGCGAAGACGAGGTGTTCCGGAAAGTCGGCATGGAGCCGACAGGCGACCCGTTCAACTCGATCGCGAAGCTCGAAGAAGTGCAGCCGGCCAAGCCGCTCAATCCGATGATCAACGCGGGGGCGCTGGCGGTGACGCATATGATCCGCGGCCGATCGGTCGAAGAGCGGCTTGAGCGGCTCTTAGCGTTCGTCCGCCGCCTCGCGGGCAACGAACGCATTTCGTACTCCGACGAAGTGGCCCGCTCCGAATTTGAAACAGCGTTTTTAAATCGTTCGCTTTGCTATTTTCTCAAGCAGCATCGTATCATTGATGAAGATGTCGAAGAGCTGATGGATTTGTACACGAAGCAGTGCGCCATCGAAATGACGTGCATCGACTTAGCGCGCATCGGCTTGGTGTTCGCGCTTGACGGGCGCGATCCGCATTCGGGCGAGCGGCTCATGCCGCTTGATGTCGCCCGCATTTGCAAAACGTTCATGGTCACGTGCGGCATGTACAACGCATCCGGCGAATTTGCGATTAAAATCGGCATCCCGGCGAAAAGCGGCGTCTCAGGCGGCATTCTCGCCGCCGTCCCGAGCCGGTGCGGCATCGGCATTTTCGGCCCGGCGCTTGACGACAAAGGAAACAGCCTGACCGGAGTCAAGCTGCTCGAGCGGTTGGCGAGAACGTATTCATTAAGCATTTTTTAAGGAGGAGACGAACATGAAAACGTTTACTGTCCAATTCCATCGTGAAGACGACGTCGAAGCGATGAACGTCGGCAAACTGAGCCAAGATGAGTTCGATAAGGCGACCGAAGGCGGGACGCGGCATTTGTTTGACCTTGACACCAATATCGGTTATTTCGTCTTTTTCGATGCCGAGGACAACGAAGGCAACGTATCGTACTTAATGCTTCAGTATGAAGAAGACAACGAAGACCCAAGCGCGTGCTACAGCTTTGAGCTGAAAGACTTTTACGAATTTATGGCGCTCTACTTAAACGACCTTGAATTCGCCGACGAAGAAGAAATGACAGAAGACGGCGAGGAAGAATATGGACCGATCCACCATCTGGCCCATTTGCTTTACCATATCGTTGAGGAAGGGAAGACGGTGGAAGTGTGAGAGGAGGATCCCGGGCGAGCAGTCCGGGATTTTTTGTTTGTATGACGGGTAAAAAGTGATTAAATTCAGCGGCGACTGAATATTTATAAATTGCTAGGGAGGTGATGCACCGGCGTGCGGTGAGGTGCTGTGAATGGCTTAGGGAGGGAAAAGTGGCGCCAAAGGGAATTTCTTCGCTGAGGGAGTGAGCAAGGGGTGTCGACAAAGCCATTCGTAGTTCCAAGACTTTCAGCCATGATGTTTCTTGAGTTTTTTGTTTGGGGAGCTTGGTATGCGACAGGTGGATTGGTGTTAGCCAAAAGTGGTTTATCTTCCATCATCGGCACAGTATATTCAGTTGGTGCGATTGCTGCGATTATTGCCCCGTTTTTCTTAGGAATGGTCGTTGACCGGTTTTTTGCCTCTGAAAAAGTGCTTGGTCTTCTCCATATTGTTGGTGGGATTTTGCTTTGGTTAATTCCCGGACAAATTAAAGCAGGAAACGGAACTGCTCTCGTTTGGCTAGTTTTCACTTATATGCTTACGTACATGCCAACTTTGGCGCTGACGAACAATGTAGCGTTTCATAACATTCCGGACAGCGTGAAACATTTCCCTGTCATCCGTGTATTTGGGACAATCGGCTGGATTGTTGCAGGTCTTCTTATTGGGCAGCTCGGTTTTTCCGACCATCCAACAATTTTTCAAATCGCAGCCGGTGCTGCCATTTTGCTCGGTCTTTTCAGCTTTACATTGCCGCATACCCCGGCCCCGGCGAAAGGGAAACCGTTATCGGTCCGCGATTTGCTTTGCCTTGACGCGCTACAAATGCTAAAAGATAAAAACTATCTTGTCTTTATTGTATGTTCGTTGCTCATTTGCGTGCCGTTAGCTGTTTACTACTCGTTTACTTCACCGTTTCTTGGCGCGGTCGGTTTTCAAAACGTCGGCAGTGTCATGACGATTGGGCAGATGTCAGAGATTTTCTTTATGCTCTTGATCCCATTCTTTTTCCGTCACCTTGGCGTGAAATACATGCTGCTTGTTGGCATGATCGCCTGGACTGCCCGCTATTTGTTGTTCGGTTTCGGGGCGCCGGCGGAGGCAACGTGGTTCATGTATTTAGGTATTGCTCTCCATGGTATTTGCTATGACTTCTTCTTTGTCACGGGATTTATTTATGCTGAACAAAAAGCGGGGGAAAAAATCAAAGGACAGGCGCAAAGCTTGCTAGTGCTGTTCACGCAAGGGATTGGCATGTATTTTGGAAACATGATTGCTGGTCAGTTGTTTAATTCGATAGTGACTGCGCAAGGGAAGGATGCCTTAGTCCAATGGCAAACATTTTGGTTTTATCCAGCCATTGCCGCCGCAGTCATTGCTGTTGTTTTCTTTGTGCTCTTTAGAGAAAAAGGACTATCAGCAGAGTCAACAAAGACATATGATAACGCCAAAGCATAGCGGCTGGAGAATGGGGAAGGGGCGCAGAAAATTTGCCTTCCCCTTCCCTGCCTTGTCCGGCGGCAATTGTGAGGGGGAGACTATGAAAATTGTTTTGTTAGGATACGGCAGCATGGGCAAAGTGCACTTAAATGCCTACTTGCGGATGAAAAATGTTGAGGTGGTAGGCATATACTCGACCTCAAACCGCGGCCGTGTGCACGATATTCCATTTGTTAACTGTCTCGATGATGCCCTGAACTTAGATGCCGAGGCGGTTGATATTTGTCTTCCTACATTCCTGCACCGCGGCGCTTTTGAGAGGGCGTTAGCGAAAGGAAAACATGTTTTTCTGGAAAAACCGGTCGCCCACACGTTTGAGGATTTGCAAGCGATGAAAGAAGCTGCAGCCAAGTCCGACAAGAAAGTGATGGTCGGTCAAGTACTTCGTTATTTCCCCGAGTATCGAAGGTTAAGAGAACGCCTTGATCCGACGAAACCAACAAGCGCCTTATGTTCGCGCCGCGCCAAACTTCCTGAAGGGATGGGAGATTGGTTTTTAGATTGTTCGAAAAGTGGAGGGGTTATTCTCGATCTGTCACTGCACGACATCGATTATTTGCGCTGGGTTCTTGGCCCGGTGAGCAGAATCTATGCGCAAACTGATCGTGAGCATTATTACGCGCTCATTACAATGCGCCATCAAAACGGGTCCATCTCTCGAATCGAGGGAAGCTGGCGATATCCTGGGGGATTTGCACAGGAGATTGAGCTGGCACAGGAAGGGCAGCTCTTTTCCTACAGCAATAAACAGTCGGCTCCGCTTCATGTCTATACGGAAAGAAGTCCAGAATCGGAGGCTGTCGAACTGCCGGCGGTCGCGTTGAGAAACGACCCATGGTATAAGGAGCTGAGCGATTTCATAACGGCCATCAAGGAAAACAAGGATGTTCCTATCCCTTTCGAAGAGGCAATAGAAAGCACAACGCTCGCCTTGTTGGCGATTGAATCAGCCCGTCGAGGGCAACCGATCGCTGTTGAGTGAAAGGAGCTAGAATATGAGAGTTGGTGTTCTTTCTGCAGCCCATGTCCATATTGACGCGTTTTCATGCACTTTAAACCGTACAGATGGCGTACAGTTTGTAGGCATTTACGATGACAATGAAGAACGGGGAAAGAAAAAAGCGATTGAGCATGAGACGAGTTATTTCAGTCATCTGAAAGATGTTTTGGACCAAAGCGATGCGGTCATCATTTGTGCGGAAAACGCGCGGCATGAAGAGTTGGCTCTCGCGGCGCTGGAGGCGAAAAAGCATGTTCTTTGCGAAAAGCCGCTGTCTATATCGACGGCAAGTGCGGAGAAAATGGCTAAAAAGGCTGACACAGAACAGCTTGTGCTAGCCACCGCCTTCCCAATGCGTTTCAACACCCCTGCCCTTCAATTGAAAGAGGCGCTAGCGAACAAAATTATCGGCAATATTCTCGCTTTCCACGGCACAAATCAAGGGCAATGCCCGGGCGGATGGTTTGTTGATGGGAAGTTAGCCGGTGGCGGAGCGGTCATGGACCACACTGTCCATCTTCTTGATATGATGCGCTGGCTGCTAAAGGCAGAGGTAAAAACCGTCTATGCTGAAATAGGATCCTTTCTTTGGTCGCCGTATGGAATTGATGATGTCGGCCATATTCAATTGGAATTTGACAATGGTGTTATCGCTGACATTGACCCAAGCTGGTCTCGACCTCTTGGCTACCCGACCTGGGGTGGATTGACCTTACGGGTAACGGGCACAAAAGGGACGATTGATTTTGACGGATTCGCTCAAATTATTTCGTCGTATGATCGACAACGGACAAGTTGGAACTATTGGGGGGATGACGAATACAGCTGGATGATAAAAGGGTTTATCGATGCCATTTACGGCAGGCCGACAGAACTGGCAAGTGCATGGGATGGGGTCGCTGCGGTGAAAGTGGTGGAAGCTGCCTATCTTTCAGCCCGGGAAGGGGAGGTAGTTGAACTGAAATAGGGGATGCTTCCAAATATAAGGAAAGAAAAAATGGATGCTTCACCGTCAGAATAACGAAGCGCAGGGGGACGTGGGGAACGGGCCGGGGGAAACTAACCGCTTCGCCTTGGGCTGCGGGGAGATATGATCGTTTTGAAACGCGAAACGGTGAACAAATCGTTCTATCCCCCGCTTGTCGTTCATATGCTAATGACAGGCGCTGGACAGAAAGGACGCAGCCTTTCGCAGCTCTTGAAGTCCAGTTGGTGCCAGTCGTCTTTTGGATTATTTGTTCTGAAAATTTACACTATTTGGAACAATGGGAGCGGAAAGGGGGTGGGAGCAGGCTGGTTGTTTCGATCTTGCGCAAGGAGGTGAGAGGAGTGCGTTTTGACCGCCCTTTTGAAGGATATGCCGTAGGCGAGCGCCATCGTTCGCGCGGGCGGACGGTGACGGAAGCTGATATTGTGCAATTTGCTGGCGTTTCCGGCGATTTTTATCCGCTCCATCTCGACCGCGAGTACGCACGGCAGACGCGGTTTGGCGAACGGATCGCCCACGGGATGTTAACGCTGTCCGCGGCGACCGGGTTGTGGGTGATGGAGCCGGGGTGTGTGCTCGCCTTTTACGGCATCGATGCGCTCCGTTTCGTCCGTCCAATGAAAATCGGCGATACGATTTACGTGGAATCGGAAGTGAAGCAGCTGACGGAACGGAGCGAGGAAGCCGGGCTCGTGACCGTGCATCAACAAATCGTCAACCAGCGTGGGGAAACGGTTGTCGATGCGATCGTGCATGTTCTCGTGGCGCGGGAAGGGGGCCGCTAGGCGGTCGGTGAACGTCCTTTCCAAGCCAAAGGCCAGAAGAAAGCAGGACGGCTGAGTTTTCCACAGTTGGCAGCTGGCGCAGGTGCAGTGTTGGTTTGGAAGCTGGTCAGAGGGTTATTTTGGAAGCGCTAACAAGCCGGGTGATTAGCGGCTGAGGCCGCTTCAGCTATCATTCATCCATTTTTCGATCGGTTGATTATGGCGAAAGGAGTGTTGGCAGTGGCAACAACGATGATCGATGCCGCCGAATTGAAACGGCAAAAAAGGCGGGCGGCGATTTCGAGCGTGGTCGGCACGACGATTGAATGGTATGACTTCTTCCTTTATGGGACGATGGCTGCGCTCATTTTTCCGCAACTGTTTTTCCCGCAAAGCGATCCATACGTGGCCCTTATGCAGTCGTTTACGACGTTTGCCTTAGGGTTTGTCGCGCGGCCGGTCGGGGCGGCCATTTTCGGCCATTTCGGCGACCGCATTGGACGGAAGGCAACATTGGTGGCCACCTTGCTGTTGATGGGGCTGGCGACGGCGTTGATCGGCTTGATGCCGACGTATGAACAAATCGGATTATGGGCGCCGGTGTTGGTAACCGCTCTTCGCCTCATTCAAGGCATCGGGGTCGGCGGCGAATGGGGCGGCGCCATATTGATTGCGATGGAATGGGAAGAAGGCAAGCGGCGCGGGTTTATGGCCTCGCTGCCGCAAATGGGTGTGCCGTTTGGGCTGCTGTCGTCTTCCCTTGTCACGACGCTCATGTTGGCGGCGGGCAGCGATAGTTTTTACGCATGGGGCTGGCGCATTCCGTTTCTCGTCAGCTTTCTGCTCATTGTCATCGGGTTGTACATCCGGCTGAAAGTGTTGGAGTCGCCGCTGTTCCAAGAAGCGATCGCCAAACAAGAAACAAGCAAAATGCCGGTTGGCGAAGTGCTGGCCAAACACCCGCGGGAAATCATTTGGTCGGCGCTGGCGCGGGTGATTGAAAACGGGTCGTTCTATATTTTTGTCACGTTTATCGTCAGCTATGGGACGACGTTTTTGAAAATGGAAAAAAGCATTTTCGTCAATGCGACGATTATCGCCGCGGTGATCAATGCACTTTCCATTGTGTATTCCGGCCATTTATCCGACCGGTGGGGGCGCCGCCGCGTTTACATGACGGGCACGATTTTGCTGATGCTTTGGGCGTTCCCGTATTATTGGCTGGTGAATACGAAAAGCGTCGCCCTGATTCTTCTGGCGACGATCGTCGCCATGGTGTTCCACGGCATGCTGTATGGCCCGCAGGCGGCCATGATCGCGGAAAACTTCCCGACGCGTCTGCGCTACAGCGGCGCTTCGCTCGGCTACCAGCTGGCGGCCATCATCGCCGGCGGCCCGGCCCCGCTCATCAGCACGTGGCTGCTGCACACATATGGCAGCGCGACCGCGATTTCGTTCTACATCGTGGTCATGGGATTGATTTCGCTCGTCGGAGTCAAAATGCTTCAAGACCGTGCGCGCCAGGCGATTGATTAATCGGACTGAACTCCATGATGGGCGCCTTTGCGTTCGGGCAAAGGCGCTTCTTCCTGTCGCCTGCTAAGGATGCCCCTTACACGTTCATGCTCATGATCATGGTTTTCTGCTTGAATCCGAATGTTTCATACAGTTTCATGGCTTGATTCCCTGCATATACACGCAAACGAACCTCTGAATATCCATCCTGTTTAAGATGTTCGATGGCGGTTTCGATTAACTTCTTTGCAATTCCCTTTCCCCTGAATTCTTCCAAAACAAACAACTCGTAGATGAATCCATATATTTTCTCAGTAAGCGGGTCTTGGCTTGCCCCGATTAAAATCCAACCCATGAGCTGATGGTCCTCTGTTGCGATCAAATAATAGCCCCCTTTCTGCAATAATGGTTCAATCAGTTGTTTGACCTTTTCATCTGACGGTTTTGCCTCGCCTAATGTGCCTTCGAATAATGCTTGTGGTGTGAGTGATAAAATCTTTTTGTATTCCGAATCGTTTGGTTTTCTAATTTCCATGGAGTTCTCCTCTCCCAACTATCGCACCAACATGCGTAAAAACTCTTTTTTCCACTCGACCTCCTCTCTTTCAGTATACCTCATTTTGCCAAGAAGGGAAGCCGCCATCGGATTGTCATGCCGACACAGCAACTCCATCCGATCGAGTGTTTATGGAAATGGGGGAAAGATACGGTGACAACGCCTTTCGCAAGAATTGCTGCGGGATCCTTCAAGTCATTCAACGGCCCATCGCATTCAGGAACGCGCGAAGGAAAAGAAAAACAACGCTTGACAATCGCCCTGTCTTTCCTGTACGATGGTAATGTAATCGATTACATAACCGAGAGGATTGCACCGATGGCAAGCATAAAAGATGTAGCGAAACGGGCCAACGTATCGACAGCGACTGTGTCGCGCGTATTGCGCAACGCCGGCAATGTCACCGAGGAGACGAAACGGCGCGTGCTTGAGGCAATTGAAGCGCTCAACTATCAGCCGAACGTGCTCGGCCGGTATTTGCGGCGGATGGAAACTGAGACGGTGCTCGTCGTTGTGCCCGATATTACGAACCCATTTTTCTCGAAAGTGCTGCGCGGCATTGAAGCGGTTGCCCGTGAGCACGGTTATCAAGTGCTGCTTGGCGATACGCAAAACGATGCGCAGCTTGAGGAGCAATATTTGAACGTATTGCCGCAGCGGCAAGTCGACGGGATGATTTTTTTGACCGCCCGCATCCGCAAAGAGCTGATGGAAGAGATGGCGCGCCAGTTTCCGATCGTCTTGGCGTGCGAGTATCTCGAAGGGACGGATATCCCGACCGTGTCCATTGACAACATCAGCAGCGCCCGCAAGGCGACAGAGCATTTGATCCGCCTTGGCCATCGCCGCATCGCCCACTTGTCCGGGCCGATAGACGTAATTCTCAGCCGCGACCGGCTGCGCGGTTATTATCAGGCGTTGGCGCAGCACAACATTGACGTTGACGCCGCGCTCGTGCAGGAAGGCGATTTTTCCTACGAGTCTGGATACAACTTGACGTTGAAACTGCTCGCCCTTGAGGAACCGCCGACGGCCATTTTCGCCGCCAATGATGAGATGGCGATCGGGGCGGTTAAAGCCATTCGCCACCGCGGGAGGCGCGTTCCCGATGACATAGCGGTCGTCGGGTTTGACGACATCCAAATGGCCTCGATTTTTGAACCGAGCCTCACGACGATCGCCCAGCCAATGTTTGAGATCGGCCAGAGAGCGATGGAGCTGTTGCTTCAATTGATTGAAGGAAATGACGTCGAACGTCGCCAGTTTGTATTGCCTGACCGGCTGGTGATCCGCGAGTCGTGTGGGGGGAAGCGCTAGGGGCTATGGAGGCGCTTCTTCCCGGCGGCGGGGGCAGAGGAGTCTTTTTTGTTGTCTGATGTAATCGATTACATCAAGCAACGACAGAAACGTAAATCGACGCAAGGGGGAAGAATGATGGAAAACAACCGTCCGATCCGCCTCGGCTTGATCGGGGCTGGGGGAATTTCCAAAGAACATATCAAAGCGGCGCTCGCCCTGCCTGAACGCGCTGTTTTGCAGGCTATTTGCGACGTCAATGAAAAAGCCGCTGCAGAGAAAGCGAAAACGTACGGCATCCGTGACGTGTACCGCGACTACAAGGAACTGCTCGCCTCTCCGGATGTCGATGCCGTCATCATTACGGTGCCGAACTTTTTGCACGCCCAAGCGGCGGTCGACAGCTTGCGGGCCGGGAAACATGTGCTTTGCGAAAAGCCGATGGTGACGAAGGCGGAAGAGGCCGACGCCATCATCCGCGCCCGCGACGAATCGGGAAAACAGTTTATGGTGTCGTTGAACAACCGGTTCCGCCAAGCGGCGCAATGGCTTTATCAACGCATCGCAGAAGGCGCGTTCGGCGACATTTATTACGCGAAAACGGGCTGGGTGCGCCGCCGCGGCATTCCGGCGTGGGGGGCGTGGTTTTTTGACCGCGAGCGCTCCGGAGGCGGTCCGCTTATTGATTTGGGCGTCCATATGCTCGATGTGACGCTTTGGCTGCTCGGCAATCCGAATCCGGTGGCCGTGACCGGGAAAACGTACGCCAAGTTCGGCCCGCGCCGCCAAGGGGCATGGCCGGGAACGTCGTTTGCGCCGAACGCCTCCTATACGGTCGAAGATTTCGCCTCGGCGTTCATCCAGCTCGACAATGACGCCACAGTGCTGCTTGAAACAAGCTGGGCGTCGCACATTGAAGAAGAGCGGGCGTATGTCGAATTTCTCGGCACCGAAGGCGGCGTGCGCTGGGAGTGGAACATCGCCGGCAAGCGCCAGGAAGTGAAATGGTTCCGCAATGAACACGGCGTTCCGGCTGATGTCACGCTCCATTTTGACGACCAAAGCGAACGGGTGGCGCTTCTTGACCATTTCTTGACGAGCATCGCCCAGAACACGCCGCCGCTTTGCACGGCGGAACAAGGGCTGACGATCGCCAAAGTGCTGGAAGCGATTTACGAGTCGTCCGAACAAGGGCGGCAAGTCCGCATCGAATGGTAAGAAAACAGCGAGAGCATCACCCGGCCTGGCTGCCGATCCGGGGGCAGGCCGGAAGAAGGAAGCGGCAAACGTCCTACGAACATGGTACACGCGCCATTCCATTGGGCATCGTGGGACATTCTCAAAGCCGGATTCGCCCTTGACCAACACCTATGGAAGCAACGTCAAGGGCGACGGGGACAAAACAGAACCGAGGGGGATTAGCTATGACTACACCAATTCGCGTCGTTGTGTGGAACGAATTCCGCCATGAAAAGAAAAATGAAAACGTAAGAGCCATTTATCCGGAAGGGATGCATACCGTCATCGCCAACTATTTGGCTGCCGCCGGATTTGAGACGGCGACCGCCGTCTTGGACGAACCGGAGCACGGCTTGACCGATGAGGTGCTCGACCGCTGCGACGTCCTCGTCTGGTGGGGGCATATCGCCCATGATGAAGTGAAAGACGAAGTGGTGGAGCGCATCCATCGCCGCGTGCTCGAAGGGATGGGGCTTATCGTCCTTCATTCCGGCCATTTCTCGAAAATTTTCAAAAAGCTGATGGGGACGACGTGCAATTTGAAATGGCGCGAAGCGGATGAAAAAGAGCGGCTTTGGGTCGTCGCCCCGGGCCATCCGATCGTCGAAGGCATCGGGCCGTACATCGAGCTTGAACGGGAGGAAATGTATGGCGAGTTTTTCGACATCCCCGAGCCGGATGAAACGATTTTCATCAGCTGGTTTGAAGGTGGGGAAGTGTTCCGCAGCGGCTGCACGTTCACGCGTGGGAAAGGGAAAATTTTTTACTTCCGCCCCGGCCATGAAACATACCCGACGTACCATCATCCGGACGTGCTGAAAGTGATCGCCAACGCTGTCCGCTGGGCGGCGCCGGTCAACCGCGGGGAAATCGTTTTCGGCAACGTCAAGCCGCTCGAGCCGATCAAAGCGAAACAAGGGGGAGTGACGCCGTGAACCCGATCAACGTCGGCATCATCGGCACCGGCTTTTCCGCTTCTTCCCATATTGAAGCGCTCCGCCGCCTGCCGTTTGTGAACATCGTCGCCATCGCTTCAAGCAGCCAGGAAAAAGCGGAAGAGAAAGCGCGCCAATTCGGGATCCCGAAAGCGTACGGCGACTACCGCGCTTTGATTGACGACCCGGACGTTGCGGTCATCCACAACTGCACGCGCAACGTCCTTCATTTCCCAATCAACAAGGCGGTGCTCGAAGCGGGGAAACATTTGTTGTCGGAAAAGCCGCTCGCTATGAACAGCGAACAGTCGGCGGAGTTGAAAACATTGGCCGAACAAAGCCCGGGCCTCAGCGCGGTTTGCTTTAACTACCGCCATTATCCGCTTGTCGCCGAGGCGAAAGAGCGGCTCGCCCGCGATGCGAAGCGCGTCCATTTCGTGTACGGCGGCTATGTGCAAGACTGGCTTTTGTATGACACCGACTACAATTGGCGGCTCGACCCGGCGCAAAACGGCCCGTCGCGCGCCATCGCCGACATCGGTTCGCACTGGTGCGACACCGTCCAGCATGTGCTCGGCAAGAACATCGTCGAAGTGTTCGCCGACTTGCGCACCGTTCATCCGGTCCGCTACAAGCCGGCGCATGAAGGGAGCACGTTTACATCCGGGCATGCTCAAGACGCCGAGCCGGTTCAGATTGATACGGAAGACGGCGGCAGCGTGCTCGTCCATTTTGACGACGGCACTCACGGCGCGTTTACGATTTCGCAAGTGAGCGCCGGCCGCAAAAACCGCCTGTACTTTGAAATCGCGGCCGATGAGATGACGCTCGCCTGGGACCAGGAGCACCCGAACCGCCTCTGGGTTGGGCGCCGCAACGGCCCGAATGAGGAAATCGTCCGCGACCCGGCGCTTCTTTCACCGCGCGCCGCCTCCCTTGCCCATTACCCGGGCGGCCATGAAGAAGGCTGGCCGGACGGGCTGAAAAACTTGTTTTTGGATTTTTACGGCGCCATCATCCGGAAACAACGCGGCGAAGCGCTCGGGGAGCTGGCGTTTGCGACGATCGCCGACGGCCACCATACGATGAAGATCGTTGACGCCATTTTGGAAAGCCATCGCACGAAACAGTGGGTGCGGGTGGCGGAATAACCGGCGCCAGTTGGAACCCGTCGGTAAGACTAATGCGGGCAGCGCGAAACGAAAACAGCGCGGCAGAGCGGCCGCCAAAAGGGGGAGAAAGGCAAAATGAAAGTAGGCGTATTTACCGTTTTGTATCAACAGCTGCCGTTTGAGGAAATGCTGGACAAAGTCGCCGCCATGGGCATCGAGGCGGTGGAGCTTGGCACCGGCAATTACCCGGGCAGCGCCCATTGCGACCCGGACGTGTTGTTGGACCAGCCGGAAAAAATCAAAGCGTTGAAAAAAGCCGTCGCCGACCGCGGCCTCGTCATCAGCGCGTTAAGCTGCCACGGCAACCCGCTCCATCCGGACAAAACGTTCGCAAAACAGTCGCATGACACTTGGCGGAAAACGGTCAGGCTCGCCGAGCAGCTCGAAGTCCCGGTCATCAACGCCTTTTCCGGCTGCCCGGGCGACCATCCCGGCGCCAAATACCCGAACTGGGTCACGTGCTCGTGGCCGCCGGATTACTTGGAAATTTTAAAATGGCAGTGGGACGAAGTCGTCATCCCGTACTGGCGCGAGGAGGCGGCGTTCGCCAAGGAGCACGGCATCACGCAAATCGCTTTTGAAATGCATCCAGGTTTTGTCGTCTACAACCCGGAGACGCTTCTCAAACTGCGCGGCCACGTCGGCGACGCGATCGGCGCCAACTTCGACCCGAGCCACCTGCTTTGGCAAGGCATTGACCCGGTCGAAGCGATCAAACTGCTCGGCCGCGAAAAGGCGATTTTCCACGTCCATGCGAAAGACACGTACCTAGACGAAGCGAACATCCGCAAAAACGGCGTGCTCGACACGAAACATTACAGCCAAATCCTTGACCGCTCATGGGTGTTCCGCACCGTCGGCTACGGGCAAAGCGAAAAAATGTGGCGCGACATCGTCAGCGCCCTGCGCGCCGTCGGCTACGACTATGTGCTTTCGATCGAACATGAAGATATGCTCGCCTCGATTGATGAAGGGCTGTCAAAAGCCGTCGCCCTCTTGAAAAAGGTGTTGTTCAAAGAAGAACTGCCGGAGATGTGGTGGGCGTAAAAAATGGCGGCAAGGGAAAACGATCCCTTGCCGCCCGCCGTTTCAAACGTCTGCGCCAGTCAGCCAACCGTCTGTCCCCATTTGTCAATGAGCTTCATCAACATCCGGACGGAAAACGATAAGGCAAAAATGGTGACAAATGAATGCATCCATGTCCACCGGTGATACTCAATCAAATTTGTATACTTTTCATAAAGCACCTCGACAGCAGTCAAAGCGGCGGTATACAGCGCACATTGGCCGATAATGCCCGGGAGGCGCGAGCGGCGGGAAGTTTGATAGAAATATACACAGATGATCGGATACAGGAAGTATTCAAACAAAACACTCGTTTCGAAATAGCTCCCTAAAAACCGGACGGGATACTCAAGCCAATGCGTTTCTACGACTATCACCCCAAAAAACGTAGAAAAATACGCTTTCAACAGGAACACTATCACCTTTTCCTTGACTGGCGGGGTCCGCAAGGCGAAAAACAACAAGATCATCCCAACCACAAAGAGCGCCCACAAATGGATCCGGTCCATGGCTTATCGTCTCCTGTGAAGAATTTGCCTACTTTGCTAGTATGCACAGCCGAACAACGATCTTATTCCGTCCAGTTGTGTTTGCCCCAAACTAGAACGCCGCCCACCCGCTGCACCAATCGCGAAAGAGACCCCCAACGCCCGCAGAGGGGCCAACCGCCTGCTTCATACCGCCCGCGCCGTTTGACGGCCGACGCGCCCTTTCATGAACAGCAGCCGGTGCCCGTCCACCGTCAAATCAATCATCGCGCCATCGAACACGTCATCGCCCGACTTTTTTCCGTTCGCCTGCAAATACGCGACCCGGTACCACTTGCGCCCGTACTCAAAATACATGTACCGCCCGCGCCGGAAATCGATCCAAAACTTCACCCGCTCACCGTTTACGGTCTTCCACACATACCCCCACGCCCGGTCTTGGCGGATCGGCGCCATTTTCGGCCGCGCCGAATTGACCGCTTCGTAATACAGCCGATGCTCCACATCAAACAGCACCATCCATTTTCCCCCCTTTGGACAACGATACTATATGTATAGCGCCAAACGGGCAAAAATAGACATGCCTGTTCATTCAGTTCCCCCCACCATTCGCCTGGCGAGCAACCGAACGGCCAGCGTCAATAGAAACATCGTAACGAGCGAGTATTCCCACTTCCAGGCACGATATTCGATCAAATCGGTATACCGCTCAAAGACAACCTCAAGGGCCGTCAGCGCCGCCGCATACCCCGCGCATTGCGCCGCCGCGCCCGGCCAGCGCGCCCGGCGCGAGGTGGCATAAACGTACACACTGACAACCGGATAAAGAAGATATTCAAAAATGACGCTGTTATCCGTATAAGCGGCAAAAAAACGAACCGGATACTCCAGCAGCCCGGCCCCCGCCACGATCGAACCGAAAAAACTCGCCGCATACGCATTCAGCAAAAACGACACCCATACATCCCGCGCCGGCAAAAAGCGGAAACTCAACAGCAAAAGCCCCACCCCGACCGCGACAAGCAGCCAAAGAACGAAACGCTCCATATGATCCTCCACACTCGAACGATGTCGATTTTTCAAAAATCATGTCGATTTTTATTATGACGCGCGGGAGGGGGGAGTATGTGAAGTGTTTAATTTATTATTTTGCGATCATTGGTGCCAGCTTTAAATAAGGAGAGAGAAGGGGGAATTGTTTCTATGAAAAGGATGTGGAATTTAGTAAAATAGTAGTATAGCTTTATAAATGGGGGAATGGATATGCCAATATATAACAAACTCGTCCGCGACCGCATCCCAGCCATTATCGAACAAGCAGGGAAAACATCCACAACTCGCATACTTGGCGATGAAGAATATCGGAAAGAACTGCAGAAAAAAGCGTTTGAAGAACTTGAAGAATACGTCCAAGCAGAAACGGACGAGGCTGCTCTTGAAGAGTTGGCGGATGTGTTGGAAATTATTCATGCTTTGGCCCAATGCCACGGCGCTTCGATCGAACAAGTTGAACAAATCCGGGCGGAAAAGGCAGAGAAACGCGGCGGCTTCCAGGAGAAAATTTTCTTGATTGAGGTCCATGATGAGTAAGGTGGAGTTAATTTCTAGGTATCTCCTCGATAAGCTGCAGGAACAGATAAGCCGCTCGTCAACCATATACATATTGACATCGTTTGCGATGAAGTCCGGGGTGCGCCTCCTAAACGGCGACCTAAAGGCGGCTGCGGAGCGGGGGGCAGATATAAAAGTTTGCGTCGGTGACTACTTGTTTGTCACTCAACCGGAAGCGCTGCGCGAACTGATTTCGATTCACCCGGATATTGAGGTGCGTTTGTATCGGAGTGAGGGAGTTTCGTTCCATCCGAAGGCGTATTTGTTCGAAGATGCAGAAGGCGGCTATTTTATTGTTGGTTCCTCCAACTTGTCCCGCTCGGCGCTCACTGACGGGGTCGAATGGAACCTTGGGCTGGATAAGAGCGTTGATGAAGGGGTATTTGCAGAAGCGATGGAGCAGTTTTTAAAGCTGTTTTACGCCCCGGAAACCGTGCCGGTCAATGTCGAAACGATCGCTGATTATGAAAAACAATGCCAAGATTACCATCAGCGCCACCCGAACTTGGCGCGTACATGGGTTGAAGCAGAGGAAATCGAGCTGATGCTCCCGGCGGAGCAGAAAGAAATAGAGGTGAGCGACGAGCCTCCCGATTTTGTCCGCGAGACAGCGGCGCCGTACGGAACAATTCAGCCCCGCTTTGCCCAGGTGGAGGCACTTCGACGTCTGGAAGCCACCTATGAAGAAGGGTACGACAAAGCGATGGTTGTCATGGCGACCGGGCTCGGAAAAACATACTTGGCCGCCTTTTTTGCCCGCCGTTTTTCACGGGTGCTGTTTATCGCCCACCGCGAAGAAATTCTCCGCCAAGCCAAGCGGTCGTTTGAGCGCGTGATGCCTGACCGGACGGGAGGGCTGTACGATGGCAATCAAAAAGAAGGAAATGCCGATATGGTGTTTGCTTCGATCTTTACATTAAGCATGAAAAAACATTTGCATGCGTTCCAACCGGATTCGTTTGACTTGATCGTTGTGGACGAATTCCACCATGCGGCGGCCTCTTCGTATGAGCGGGTTCTCCGCTATTTCCGCCCGAGATTTTTACTCGGCATTACGGCTACCCCGGACCGGAATGATAATAAAGACGTATACGCTCTTTGCGACGGCAATGTCGCGTACCGCATTGATTTTATCGAAGCGGTGCGGCGCGGTTGGTTGGCTCCCTTCCGTTATTACGGAATCTACGATGACATAGACTATTCGCAAATCAAATGGCTCGGCAACCGCTATGATGAGGAACAACTACTCCAAGCGCAGCTTCGCGAGGAGGTGGCGGAGAAAATTTTGCGAGCGTGGGAGCAGTATAAGAAAACGAGAACACTTGTCTTTTGTTCATCCGTTCGGCAAGCCGATTTTCTGTCCAAGTATTTCCAACGCCATGGCTATCGAACCGTCAGCCTTCACTCAAAACAGACGTCTATTTCGCGCAAGCAGGCCATTGCCATGTTGGAACGCCGTGAACTGGACGCCATTTTCACCGTCGATTTGTTCAATGAAGGGGTTGATATTCCTTCTGTCGATACACTTTTGTTTGTGCGGCCGACAGAATCGTTAACCGTCTTCACCCAACAAGTCGGGCGCGGGCTGCGGCTGTACGAAGGCAAGGACTATTGCGTGATTATTGATTTAATCGGAAACTATCGGAATGCGGATGTCAAATTGCGCCTGTTCGATACACAGCGGGGCGAAACGAAGAAAAAGGCGCGAGAATCCGTTGTGCCAACAGTTCCGGAAACGTGCGAACTGCATTTCGATGTTCAAGCCATCCATCTTCTCGAGGAGATGCAGAAAAAACGCCAGCCGCGCAAAGAGCGGCTGCTTGCCGATTATCGGCAGTTGAAACAGGAGCTTGGCAGACGGCCGACTTATTTGGAACTGCATCTTCATGGTCGGAGCGAGGCGGCGGAGTATAAATCAGAGTTCGGATCTTACGTTGGGTTTTTATATTGGGCAGATGAGTTGTCCGATCTAGAAAAGGACGTGTTCCGAAAATACGAATCGTGGCTTGTTGAAGTGGAACGTACGGTGATGTCAAAAAGCTATAAAATGGTTGTCCTAAAAGCCATGCTTGAACGTGGACCGTCCGGATGGCACCAACCAATTACACCGCAGGAGGCTGCCCCGTTTTTCCATCGGTACTTAACGGAAAAAGAATACCGAAAGCGCATCGATTTTTCCGACGGAGAAACGAAGCGCCTCTGGGAATATGACCAGGAAAAGGTGAGCCGGTTGATCACCCGCATGCCGATGACGAAATGGAGCGGCAGTTCGAATGGGCTGATTTCCTTTGCAAACAACGTTTTTGCGCTCCAATTTGCCATTGAGAACGAGCATGAAGAAATATTGCACAACTGGACAAAAGAGATTTGCGAGTATCGGTTGCATGTGTATTTTGAAAGGAAGGGGGGATGAGAAAACTCCTCTCTTTTTTATGGTAGTTTACGGTGATTGCGAGAAAATACTGTCGGGCATCAAATTCGAGCAAGTGGTTGTAAGCATGCGCCCGATTCCCCATAAGGATGTTGTCAGGGCGGTTCAAGTCACGAGCCGCTTCCCGTCCGTTCATGGTGCCCCTATTCATATTGGTGACCCGAAACTTATAGGGATTCATGATATTTATAAGCCTGATTTTGGGGATCCGGTCACCATCCGTGAGGGGGAGACCCCGGTATTTTGGGCCTGTGGGGTCACCCCTCAAGCGGTGGCTATGGAAGTAAAGCCGGATATGATGATTACGCATGCCCCAGGACATATGTTTATTACCGATCTGCGCGATGAGCAGCTTGGGGTTTTATAAGCCGAACTGCCTGCTCTGGTTGGTGAATATCCGAAGTAGGAAGCTGTGAGGGTGCGGCTGCACGGTGGCTTTGCAACAGCACCTGTTCACCGCACTAGCGTTGAATGCTTGGCGTATGGTTGTGCGGTGGGCCGCTCCTTTTTTTAATGTTTCAAAAAGTAAAAATTATTGATTGACTTGCCTGTCAAAACAGTCTATTCTGTTACTGTTACGACTTTCAGAAAGCAGAGGAGAGATGAGCCATGAGTGTAGTCCAGGAAACGAAAGGCTATTTCGGCGAATTCGGCGGCAGCTTCGTTCCGGATGAATTGCAGGAAGTGCTTGATTATTTGGAGGAGCAGTTTCTGAAATATAAGGATGATCCGGAATTCAATGAGGAGTTTCGAACCTACTTGCGGGAGTATGTCGGCCGCGAAAGCCCGCTCACGTTTGCGGCACGGCTGACGGAGCGGCTCGGCGGGGCGAAGATTTATTTGAAGCGCGAAGATTTGAACCATACCGGTTCGCATAAAATCAACAACGTCATCGGACAAATTTTGCTGGCGAAGCGGATGGGGGCGAAACGGGTCATCGCGGAAACCGGCGCAGGCCAGCACGGTGTGGCGACCGCTACGGCTTGTGCGATGTTTGGCATGGACTGCACCATCTATATGGGTGCAGAAGATACGAAGCGCCAGGCGCTCAACGTGTTCCGCATGGAGCTGTTAGGGGCGAAAGTCGTGCCGGTCTCGAAAGGGCAAGGGCGGTTGAAAGATGCGGTCGATGAGGCGTTGAACGACCTTGTGCAAAACTACAAAACGACGTTCTACCTGCTTGGTTCGGCGGTTGGCCCGCATCCGTATCCGTCAATGGTGAAACATTTTCAGTCGGTCATCAGCGAAGAAAGCAAGCGGCAAATGGTCGAAAAAGAAGGACGGCTTCCGGATGCGGTGGTGGCCTGCGTCGGCGGGGGAAGCAATGCCATCGGGGCGTTCGCCCACTACTTGGATGAACCGAGTGTGCGGCTCATCGGCGTTGAGCCGGAGAAAGCGGCGACGTTGACGAAGGGAGTTCCGGCGGTTCTTCACGGATTCAAATGTCTCGTGTTGCTTGATGAAAACGGCAATCCGCAACCGACATACTCGATCGCCGCTGGGCTCGATTATCCGGGCATCGGTCCGGAGCACAGCCATTTGAAAGTGTCCGGGCGGGCTGAGTATTATACGGTTACGAATGAGGAAGTGCTTGAGGCGTTCCAACTGTTGTCCAAAACGGAAGGAATCATCCCCGCTCTGGAGAGCGCCCATGCGGTGGCGTACGCGATAAAACTTGCGCCGACATTGGGCAAAGACCAGATCATTCTTGTGAATTTGTCGGGGCGCGGAGATAAAGATGTCGAGCAAGTGTTTGGCATGTTAAACTCGAAATAAGGCTAATTGTTTAGCAGAATGCATCACAGGATGCATTCTGCTTTTTTGTTAGGTTTTATCATAGTATTTTTTTATCGATAAGAATAAATAATTTGTATTTTTTTTATTTGACAAAATATATTATTCTTATTTTGAAAATACTTGGAAGAGGGGTTGCACATGGAAACCGATGTTTTAGTGGTTGGGGGAGGAAATGCGGCAATGAGCGCTGCTTTATCGGCGCGCGATCATGGAGCGAGGAGAGTGCTCGTTGTCGAGCGAGCGCCAAAGTTTTACCGCGGCGGCAACAGCAGACATACACGGGACTTTCGGGTTATGCATACGCGTCCAAGTGAATATATGATCGGCACTTATTTGGAAGATGAATTTTTGGAAGATTTAAAAAAAGTCGCAGGCGGAGAAATTAACGAAAACCTCGCCAAATTAATAGTTTGTAATTCGGAGGAGCTGCCTAGCTGGTTGTCTAGCCAAGGGATTCGATGGCAGCCAACATTATCTGGGACGCTTCATCTAGGTCGTACTAACATTTTTCAACTTGGTGGCGGTAAGGCGATGATGAATTCGTATTATCATACCGCTGAAGCAAAGGGCATTGAAATTTGGTATGAGGCCATGTTAGTGGATATGGATATTGATAGGAACGTATTTAAGTCAGCTACCATCAAAAGGAACGGTGAGTATATTACAGTAAGATCCAAAATGGTGATTGTCGCTTCCGGCGGTTTCGAGGCCAATATTGAATGGCATAGAAGATATTGGGGAGATGCGGCCGATAACTTTATTATCCGTGGAACTCCTTATAATCAAGGGAATGTGTTAGAACTTCTCCTAAATAAAGGTGTCGAAAAGGTGGGAGAGGAAGATGCTTTTCACGCCGTTGCGGTAGATGGAAGAGCGCCAAAGTTTGATGGGGGAATTGTTACACGCTTGGATAGCGTACCTTTCGGTATTGTTGTGAATAAACATGGCAAGAGATTTTATGATGAGGGAGAGGATTTTTGGCCGAAACGTTACGCCATTTGGGGAGGTTTGATTGCAAGACAGCCTGGTCAAATCGCATATTCGATTTTTGATAGTAAAGTGTTAGGAAAATTTATGCCTTCTGTGTGGAAGCCGGAAAAAGCGCAATCCATAAGAGAGTTGGCAGAAAAATTAGGATTAGACCCCAATGCCGTCGAAGCAACGGTTGCAGAATATAATGCTGCTGTACGGCCGGGAGACTTTAACCCGGCAGAATTAGATAACTGTACAACAGAGGGACTGACACCAAGGAAAAGCCACTGGGCTTTAAAGATCGATACACCGCCATATTATGCTTATCCATTAAAAGCCGGTATTACTTTTACCTATTTAGGAGTGAAGGTGAATGAACAAGCAAGAATGATGATGAAAGATGGGCGGTTAGCAGAAAATATGTTTGCTTGTGGAGAAATTGCCTCTGGAAATGTCCTTCGGCGTGGATATTTAGCAGGATTTGGGCTTACACTAGGTGCCACCCTAGGAAGAATTGCAGGGAGGGAAGCAGCGTATGCAGTTAAGTAAGGAAACTAAAAATCAAAAAATAAGAGAGCTATACGAAGATGGAAAGAGACAAATGGAGTTATGTAACGCTTGCCGCTATTGTGAAGGTTTTTGCGCTGTATGGCGGGCAATTGAATGGCGCCGTGAATTTAGTGATAATGATATGAAATATTTAGCTAATTTGTGTCATGACTGTCGTGATTGCTATTATGCCTGCCCATTTACGACTCCTCATGAATTCGGCATCAACCCACCGAAGACGTTTGCGAAAATTCGAGAGGAAACGTATGTGAAATACGCATGGCCAAGTTCATTAGCAAAATTGATGGGTGAAAAGCTAACGGGTTTTTGGATTGTATTTATTGTTTCCATTTTGGTATTTGTCGGAGGTGCTTTTGTCAAAAACGGGATTTCAGGTACCTTCGAACGCTATACAGGGGAAGGATCATTCTATGAAATTATTCCGAAAGGCGTCATGATTAGCGTGTTTACTATTTTAGGCTTATGGATGGTTGTAGGTTGGCTTATCGGTGCGATTAGATACTGGCGTGATATACGATCTTCAAAGACGGATAAAGTTGCATGGAAAGATATTATTACTGCAATAAAATACGCCATGAGTCTTCGTTATCTTGATGGTGGTGGTGCCGGTTGTACGTATCCAACAGAAAAGCCGGCGGCAAACCGTAGATGGTTGCATCATTTGGTTGGCTATGGATTTTTGCTTGACTTCGCCTCTACGACTTTAGCAGCATTTTATGATCATGTTCTACACGTTCCGGCACCGTATCCAGTGTTTCATCCAGTCGTTATTTTAGGTACCGTTGGTGGAATTATGATGATTATCGGACTTATCGGCCTACTGTATTTGAAAACTAAGACAGATAAAGAGGTTGATGATGAATTTTCTGTCAAAAAAGGCAGCACTTTTTCCGTTGCTTTGTTATTCGTTGCACTGACCGGGATGCTCGTATTAGGTTTTCGTGAAACAGTCTTAATGGGATTTTGGTTGTCTATTCATTTAGCAAGTGTTGCAACTCTATTCTTTACAGCACCTTACTCGAAATTTGCCCATTTTGTTTATCGATTTTTATCTTTAGTTAACTATGCCCAAGAGGAGCGAGTGGAAAGGGAAACAAGAGTGGTTCAAAAGGCCAAACAACCATTGGTCGTACAAAAAGGGATAAAAATAAATAATTAACGTGAAATATACTTGTATTTCCAGTAAAGTTGAGGAATAAATGTGTTCTTCACTACGGTAAAAAAGTATTCAGTAATGGGAGCAAAACTGTACCTTTATTATGCAATATATTCCAATAAATGTAACATATATTACAAGCGTATACTCTTGATATGGGCATATGTCTATGGGGAGGGAGTTCGCTCTTGGCTGGGCAATCATTAGTCAGAATACCGTGTGTTTATATGAGGGGAGGCACTAGCAAGGGGTTAATCATTGACGAGAAACATTTGCCAAAGGATACGGAAACGCGTGACAAAGTCATTTTAAAGATTTATGGTAGTCCTAATCCATTACAAATAGATGGTATTGGTGGAGGATCACCTACAACGAGTAAATTAGCGCTAATTCGAAAATCTGAACAGGAAAACGTTGATATTATCTATACATTTGGACAGGTAAGTGTGACTAAAGAAGTAATTGATTATACACCTACATGCGGAAATATGGCAGCAGCAGTTGGGCTATATGCAGTTGAGGAGGGGTTTTGTAAAATTACAGAACCTTATACCGTTGTCAGAATCTTCAATACTAACACAAATAAAATTATAGAAGTAGAAGTCCCAGTTAAAAATGGAGAGATTGTCTACGAGGGAGACTTCTCAATTTCTGGGGTGTTAGGGGTTGCATCTAAGATTAGTGTAAATTTTTTAGACTCTGGGGGAGCCATCACTGGGAAAGTGTTACCGACAGGTGATGTGAAAGATAAGATCAGGCTTTCTTCGGGCAAGGAGATCGAAGTGTCTGTAGTCGATTCTGCTAATACCCTTATTTTTGTAAAAGCAGATCAAATGGGTATTGAAGGTACAGAAGTGGGTAAAGATTTCAATAAAAAGGATCTTCTCGATGTTCTAGAAGAAATCCGTGTGAAGATTGGAAAACAAATAGGTTTAATCGATCCGGACGATAATCCAAGTCCGTTTACTCATGCGTTGCCTAAGATATGTGTCATCGCCAAACGCAAGAGCTATGTATCGAGTGAAAAACAAATCATCTCTGCCAACGATATTCATATTATTGGGCGGTATATTGCTATGGGGACATTGCATCCGGCTTTTGCTGTTAGCGGAGCTATTGCGTTAGCTACAGCTAGCCAAATACCAGGGACGGTTGTACACGATATTCTCTCTGGTCATAAAGGACCAGTTAAGATTGGCCATCCGACAGGTATTATAGAGGTTGAGGCAATTGTTATAGGAGAGAATGGGGAGTATCGGGTGAAACGTGCGGCCATTGGACGCACTGCCAGAAGGATTATGGAAGGCTACTCTGTTGTACCGATAGCTTTATTTAATGGAGAAGCCTAACATTACAATAATTGATTCATTGTTTTTTGAGAAAAATTATCTCTTAGGATAGTACGGCGGGCAATAGGGAGGATTTCCCTCCGGCGCTTGCTGTCTTTTTTTTCTGTGAAAATAATGAATCCATGAGCGGTTATTTTCATGCTTGGGTGGCGAGTAAAAGCTTACTCATGGATGTTTTCTGTGAAAATAATGAATCCATGAGCGGTTATTTTCATGCTTGGGTGGCGAGTAAAAGCTTACTCATGGATGTTTTCTGTGAAAATAATGAATCCATGAGCGGTTATTTTCATGCTTGGGTGGCGAGTAAAAGCTTACTCATGGATGTTTTCTGTGAAAATAATGAATCCATGAGCGGTTATTTTCATGCTTGGGTGGCGAGTAAAAGCTTACTCATGGATGTTTTCTGTGAAAATAATGAATCCATGAGCGGTTATTTTCATGCTTGGGTGGCGAGTAAAAGCTTACTCATGGATGTTTTCTGTGAAAATCCATAAAACCCGGTCAACTCTGTATATCCTGTGATCAGTTTGGATACACTACAAATGGCCAAAAAAGACAACAGGAAAGCAGAGGTGCCTTATTTTTAGGCATCTCGTATATTCTGTATTCATTTTGGCTATACTAACTTACTTGTGGTCCCCAAAACGGTTCTTTTCGGGAAAGCATGCAGTAAATGGTGACAAGCATTCGGTGCGCGATCGCAACGAGTGCTTTTTTCTTTCCCCGGCGAGCCGCCAATGACCAAAATTTCGCCGCCAACGGTTGATTCCTGCATCGGGATAACGCCCATGCCGCCTCGCATAACGCGGATTTAATATGAGGATTACCCTTTACCGTTCGTGTACTTTTGCGTTTTCCAGCGCTTTCGTGATTTCCCGGGGCCACCCCAGCCCAAGAAGCGAGGCGCTGCGGTGTCGGGAACTGTCCCATATCCACTCCGATTTCGGCGATGATGACGGCGGCGGTTTCCTTTTTCACTCCAGGAATCGTCATCAGAAGATCCACTTCCTGTTGATACGGTTGTAAGAGATGGTCGATGCGTTGGTCCATCTCCTGAATCAAGCTTTCCAAATACTCGATGTGCTTCCACGATTGGCGAATCATGAACAACTCATGTTCGGTTAATGTCCCAAAGAGCGATTCCTGAATTTGTTGCTTTTTCCCTTTCATTCTTCCGTGAAGGCAAGCGTCGATATCGGCTTCTTCGATGTACCCCTGTTCCATTAAACGGGTCAAGAGTTTTCGGCCCGATACTCCGAAGATGTCGGAAATCACCGTACCCAGCTTGATATTGGAACACTCCAATACTTTATGAATTCGGTTTTTTTCCGCAATCAATTGACCCACCCACTTTTTGCGTAAACGGGTCAAGTCCCGCAATTCTCGAATTGGCGCGGGTGGCACAAAACTCTTTTCAATCAGTCCATAACGCAATAATTTAGCGATCCATTCCGCATCGGATACATCCGTTTTTCTCCCTGGGACATTCTTGATTCGCTGAGCGTTGGCCAAGGTAATGTCAAAGTAGTCCTCTAAAATGTTAAAGACCGGTTTCCAGTAAACCCCCGTACTCTCCATCGCTAGATGAGTGATTTCTCGATCCTCGAGCCATTTCAGGAGGCGAAACAAGTCTTTGGTAAACGTCGAAAACGTTTCGATCTCCTTTTGAATGTGGTCTTCTTCTCCCCAAAGCGCACAAACGACAATCGTTTTGGCATGAACATCTAAACCTGCGCAACGATGATAAAGCACATCCATGATCCGGACTCCTTCCATTGATGAATTCGCAAACAGTGAGTCCACTTGTTCGTTAGGCATTTTTCTGTTCGTAGTCACCTTTTCCAAATGAAAAGGGCTTACAATGGGTGGAACACCAAATGGACTCAAACAGTTTTTTGTACAGGGTCGAACCACCATTAAAAAGCACGTCTTTCCAAACTGTTTGCGTTCATCCTCCATTATGGAAGGAGAGATGGATTTTCATGCCTGGGTGGGGAGTAAAATTTACTCATGGATGTTTTCTGTGAAAATAATGAATCCATGAGCGGTTATTTTCATGCTTGGGTGGCGAGTAAAAGCTTACTCATGGATGTTTTCTGTGAAAATAATGAATCCATGAGCGGTTATTTTCATGCTTGGGTGGCGAGTAAAAGCTTACTCATGGATGTTTTCTGTGAAAATAATGAATCCATGAGCGGTTATTTTCATGCTTGGGTGGCGAGTAAAAGCTTACTCATGGATGTTTTTTGTTTATTGGATACGAATTATGGAATTAAGGCAACAGGGTGAGGGATAACTAGAGGTTATTTCGGAGGGGATTATACTCTTTCGGGTATTTCTATTCCCTGATTGCGGGGAGGACTTTTTGCAAGGATTTCGAGAATAAACCCTTAATGCATGAGAAAGGTTAAGGAAAACATTTCTGTTAGAAGGAACGATACTTGCGGATTAAATTGTTAAATTTGACTAAAAAGCGTTAACTTAATTCTTCTATTGGGGTATTTAGAGCTTTCATGCCCTGATGGTATTTGGAGATAAGTCTTTTATCAAAGTGGATGACCGTAGCTGATATTTTTTATAGAGCAAATGCTTCTCTAGCGTTTGGTTATATCTATGTGGATGCTTGAGAACTTAAGTAGCAAAGGCCATTTGGCAAGGCAATGTCGTATAAATGATCAATCATTTCCTAAGGAAATGTGAACATTAATATTTTTTATGATGTTACATAAAAAACCCGTGGTGCTAGATAAACTCAAACAAGCATAAAAATAGCCCTTGCATGAGGATCCCCTTAAAATGAAAGTGCAACCAACCATTAAAAAGGAGGATCCCTATGCAAGAGCACTTTCATTTTACTACAGATCGGGCCAAGATTCAAAAGCAATATGCCGCCATTTTCGTTTTTGTTTCTGCTCAACTTTCATGCATTCAGGTGCATCTTCATCGTCGAAATCGCCATTTGGTCAAGCAAGAGGACGCTGTCATCATCGCCATTCATCTTTTAGGAAAGCTGCTCGGTTTTACTTCTGAACGGGCGTGGCATCGTTTTGTCACGGGAAATTTGTTCACAAACGGCTCGTTTCTCGAACGTTCCCGGTATAACCGCCGCTGCCGGGCGCTTGGCTTCGCTATCAAATGGATCCGCCATGAGTTGGCAAAACGCGGCCAACATCATGCCTATGCCGTCGTGGACAGCTTGCCGCTCCCATTGTGCCATACGGCAAGAATGCATCGCGTCAAACGGTTTCAAGAGATCGCCGACATCGGGTATTGCGCTTCCAAAAAGCAATGGTACTACGGGTTGAAGCTGCACCTTCAAGTGACCGATCAAGGGCTGCCAATGGGGTATGTGGTGACGGAAGCATCTTGCCACGATCGAATCGCAGCCGAAAGCGTGATGACCCAAATTCCCCACCCGTATAACTTTGGGGACAAAGGATTTATTAGCCGTGACTTGCAAAAAAGGCTGTACGAAGAATACCAAATGGCGCTTTGGACTCCGTCTCGAAAAAACCAGAAACATCGTGCGTCTGAGACATGGGAGCAGTGGATCCAACAAAAACGCAAAGTGATCGAGACGGTGTTCTCGGTTCTGGTTGACCACTATCGCATCACGGGGATCCGAGCCAATTCGATTATCGGATTTGAAGTGGCACTAGACGGTATATTGTTAGCTTATTCCCTGGTTACACTTGGGCTAGTTGAGCGCTAAAGCTCAACTAGCACCACGGGTATAAAAATTATATATTTAATCTATGTCTAACGATTTTGTATAATTAAAGACAGAACAGTCAGAAAAGTTTTTTTTGGGAGGAGTGGTGAATTTTTAGAAAACGCTATCATTATATTTGAAAATAATTCCAAGGGGGAATCGAGGAAAATGAGAAGAAAACTGATCTTGAAACCTACCTGTCTAATTCTGTTTATTGCCTTATTGAGCGCTTTGTTGTTTGGGTGTTCGTCTAGTAACAGTAGTAATAGCTCGTCCGACAACGCAAAAAAGGGTGGCAATGGTTATCCAAAGATGACAGTTATGTTCTCGCATGTGGCAGCCGAAAACACGCCAAAGGGCCAAGCGGCATTGAAATTTAAGGAAGTTGTTGAGTCCAAAAGTAATGGGGCAATTCAGGTAAAAGTCTTTCCATCTGGGCAATTATACGGTGATGATAATGAAATTGAGGCCCTGCAAGCAAATAACGTCCAAATTATAGCGCCGTCATCTGCCAAATTAAGCGGATTTGAGAAGTCGTTCGAAATTTTCGATCTGCCGTTTGTGTTTAAAGACAGTCAAGCATTATATAGTTTTGAAGATGGGGAAGGTGGAAAAAAACTATTAGATAAGTTAGACCAATATGGGATGATCGGTTTAGGGTTCTGGCCGAACGGTTTCAAACATATCACGAACAATAAGGTTGAGATCGATGATCCAGCTGACCTCAAGGGTCTGAAAATTCGCACCCATGGAGGAACAATTATTAATGAGGTGTATGCAGCATTAGGAGCTTCATCGGCTAAAATCGCTTTTAATGAAACATATCAAGCATTGCAATTAGGAACAGTGGACGGACAGGAAAATAGTTTGGTGAATATTCAAACCCAGCGATATCCGGAAGTACAAAAATACTTAACTTTAAGCGGCCATGCACGTTCTGAGTATATTCTAGTGGCGAGTAAAACCTGGTGGGATAAACTTGACGCAAAAACAAAGGAGTTGTTTATGGAGGCTGCCAAGACTTCGGCTGAGATAGGGCGTGAATTAGAGGCCAAACTAGAAAAAGAAGCCTTGGATCAAATGGAAAAAGAGGGAAAAATAAAAATTCATAATCTAACAGATGGAGAACGCCAAAAGTTTACGGATGTTTTGCAACCAGTATTTGATAAGTGGAGCAAGGAGATCGACCCAGAGGTTCTGCAAAAAGCCCAAGAGACTAGTCAAAATTAATGATAGAAGTTAGGTTTCTAAAGAGCTTAGCCTCTTTAGAAACCTAAATACTAGTAGGAGGATGGGATAATGGGCAAAGTGAAAAAAGTTTATTCGTTAATCGAGGATATACTAGCCGGCTTATTTTTAATAGTTGGACTTTGTCTCATAGTGTTTGAGGTTATTATGAGATATATTTTTAACTCTCCAACTACGTGGACTACGGAAGTTTCTACAGTTATGGTAACCTGGGGAATCTTATTAGGTCTTTCTGTAGCTTTAAGAGATAAACACCATATTTGCGTGGATTTGTTTTATGTTATTGTTCCTAAGTCTCTGCGTAAGGTAATAGACTATTTTGCCGGAGTTATTGGGATATTGTTCTGTTTGTTTTATACGATAGGAGGAACTATGATCGTTTTACAGACATGGCGAACAGGACAATTATCTATGGAAACCGGAGTGCCGATGTGGATATACTATATGGTTATACCATTTTCAGGGCTATTATTGACGGTTCGTTTTATTGGTCAACTAAATGAGGTGCGAAAAGAGAGAATGAGTATTCACCAGGGGGATCATCACTTAGGTTTAGGAAAGGAGAGTTTAGATGAATACCGCAATGCTTTTTAGTCTCTTTACTGTATTAATTTTGCTTAGAATTCCTATAGCGTTGGCTTTAACGGTAGCGTCTGTTATTATGTTTTCTCTGTCGGGTATGTTTAATATTTGGACCATTCCTCATAAAATGTTTACATCCATAAATTCTACAACATTGATTGCCATTCCCGGATTTGTATTTGCCGGTGCGATTATGGCTAAAGGTGGGATATCGAAGTATCTTATTGATGCGTTGAGAGCGTGGATAGGGCACATATCCGGTGGGTTATCCGTTGTAACGATTCTAGCCTGTGCATTTTTTGCAGCCATTAGTGGGTCAAGTCCAGCTACCGCTGCCGCAGTAGGTTCTATCATGATCCCGGCTATGGTGGAGGCTGGTTACAACAAAAGATACGCAATGGGGCTAGTAGCTGCTTCTGGGACATTAGGGATACTGATCCCGCCTAGCATCCCACTTATTGTTTATGGAATTGTAACCGAGCAATCTATCGGTAAGTTGTTTATAGCGGGAATTGTACCTGGTATCGTTCTTACCCTTGTGCTAGTTGCATATTCGATCTTTTATGCCCGTCTCAAAGGATACGGTGGTGCTGAAAAGGCATCATGGAATGAAAGATGGAGTTCATTACGCAAGGCTTCGTGGGGAGTATTTTTACCTATTTTAATTCTATTGTGTATTTATAGTGGTGCTACTACGCCGTCGGAGGCATCAGTTATCGCATGTGTATACTCACTAATTGTCTCGTTGTTTGTTTATCGTGAGACCTCTTGGAAAGACTGGCATGCTATTTTGAAGGATACTATAGGGGTCAGTGCAATGATTATGTTTATCATATCGGGTGCCAGTGTTTTTTCGTTGTACATGACCCAAGAGCAAATCCCGCAAACGATTGCCTCTCTATTAGTTTCGGGGGAATTTTTGAGCAAAACCATCTTTTTTGTCGCTACCGCAATTCTATTTTTGATACTGGGAATGTTCCTAGAATCTTCTTCGATTATGTTGATTACATTACCTTTATTGCTCCCAATTATGAAGATGTTAAATATTGACCCGTATCATTTTGCGATAGCGATGATTATAAATATGGAAGTAGCTCAAATCACCCCGCCTGTAGGCTTGAACTTGTTTGTTATTAGTGGGATAGCTAAGGAGAAATTAAGCGAAGTATTCAAAGGGAGTGCGATTTTTATTGTACTAATGTTGTTGTATCTAGTGATTGTTATCCTGTTTCCAGGTTTATCGCTTTGGCTTCCGGGTAAAATGGATTTTTAATGGGTTAGAGAGGACGGAGAATCATGTACAAAATAGCTGTTATAGAAGGGGATGGTATTGGCCCGGAGGTTGTAGGAGAAACGGTCAGGGTCATAGAAGAGATAGAGCGGAAAATAAACTGCAGGCTATTTGAATGGGTTAAGCTTGAGGCAGGACTACAAGCTTATGAAACGTATGGAACTACACTCCCTGACACAACAAGCAGTCGACTAGACAGCTGCCATGGATTGATTTTGGGCCCGCTATCCACTCACCTATACAAAGGTGAAAGTATGCCCAACCCCAGTGCAGAAATACGAAAAAGATTTAACTTATATGCTAATATCAGGCCTGTTCGATCTATTCCAATCAGTCAATGCAAGTATGGAAACATCGATATGGTTATTGTTCGTGAAAATACGGAAGGCATGTATGCAGACAGAAATATGCTAGAGGGACCTGGGGAATTCAAGATTGACAACGATACTGTCATTTCTCTAAGACTCGTCACACGTCAAGCGAGTAGAAACGTTGCTAAGGCAGCGTTTCGATTAGCTGAAGAGAGAGGGAATAAAAAACGCGTATCCATTGTTCATAAAGCCAATGTATTAAAGAAGCATTCCCGTTAGGAGCTTTTCCGGGGACTTGATCAAAAAAAGCCCTCTTGGTATGATGCAGGGGTGCCAAACAATACCTACCATCATGCCAAGGAGGACTTCAGATGAATTGTACACAAAATCAGAAAATCAATCAAGTCACGGAACACACATTGGTCGTGGGCATCGATATCGCGAAACGAACCCACTACGCCTGCTTCGTGGATGACCGGGGGCGCGTGCTTCGCAAGTCGTTCCCGATCTTCCAGTCGAAAGAGGGGTTTCAACAGCTGTATGAAGCGATTCAGGAGGGGAGGAAAGCGTTCGGGAAGTCACAGGTGATCGTCGCTGTGGAGCCGACCGGGCACTACTGGTTGAACCTGGCCTACTTCCTCGAGGAAAACGGGATCCCGCTGGTCATGGTCAACCCGGCGCATGTGTGCCGGTCGAAAGAACTCGATGACAACCTGCCGACGAAACACGACGCCAAAGACGCCCTGGTCATCGCCAGGCTGGCGAAAGACGGGCGATTCCTCGTCCCCCGGCTGCTGCACGAGATCGAAGCGGATTTGCGCGTCGGGAGCACGCTCAAAGAGAAGCTCCGGAAGGAACAGGCGGCGGTGAAAAACGCGATCATCCGTTGGACGGATCGGTATTTTCCAGAGTTTTGGACCGTGTTTCGCGACCTGGGGAAAACAGCGCTGGCGGTGCTGGAGTGGACGCCGCTTCCGGCCGATATGGCGGGTCGGACCGCCGAGGAGCTTCTGGAGGCGTACCGGCAAAGCGAAGGGCTGAAATGCCCGCAGAAAGCGAAAATTCAGGCGTTGATCGACGCCGCGAAGGGCTCGATTGGGGTGACGGAAGGGACGACGATGGCCCGGTTTGAGATCGCCGCGCTCGTCCGCCAATACCGCCAGTTCGAGGCCGAAATCGCAGCGTTGGACGCCGAGTTGAAGGCATTGGTTCAAACAACGATGGAGTATCAATGGCTGAAAACGGTCGACGGGTTGGGAGATGCCACGATCATCGATCTGCTGGCGGAGATCGGCAGTTTTGCCCACTATCGGGACCCGCGTCAATTGGTGAAGTTGGCGGGCCTGACGCTCAAGGAGAACTCCTCCGGCCAGCGCAAAGGGCAAAAGCACATCTCGAAGCGGGGACGGAAACGGCTGCGATCGGTGCTGTTTCGGGCGGTGATTCCGCTGATCCGGCACAATGAGGCGTTTCGCGAGCTGCATGAGTACTATACGACCCGGCCCGTCAACCCGCTGACCGGAAAGCAGTCCATCGTCGCGTTATGCCGAAAGCTGTTGAATGTGCTGTTTGCGATTTGCACGAAGAAACAAGCGTTTGACGCGGAGCGAATGAGGCAGGACGTCTTGTCCCATGTTCCACACCGGGCGGCCTAAGGCCTCCCCCCACGAACGGAAGAAGTGTTGGACAACAGGATGACACCGGAGAAGCTGGCGTGATCTCATCCATTCGACCTCGAGTCCCGAAAGGAGCTTGGCCGGCCTCCGCCTGATGACGAGACCGAACGAGGGAATGTTGGCGCAAAGACGCCCGGAGACATGGGAGGGTTCGTCCTCATCAGCGATGCGGAGATCCAAGGGTGCATCGAATACACTTCCTCCCACGTCAGGAAAATGGATCCAGGCGTGGCCGCGAAGCGCACCCTAGGTCTGTAAGATATCCACAAAATTGAAAAAGGATGTAAGGGATTTTGTCGAAAAATATTTTTTCGGCACCCCTGAGAGGCCGAAAAGCCTTGATATATCAACATTTCTAGAGGGAGGGATGCGGTTTGTTTTTAGAGGAATGTTATAAGATAAGCGAACAATATCCGCATATTTTTACGGATGACCATCATGTTGATGCTTTTGCAATGTATTTAGTCCTTCATCCCGAAAAATATGACGTTATTGTTACTACTAATATGTTTGGGGATATTCTTTCAGATTTGGCAGCCGGGCTTGTCGGGGGGCTAGGAGTGGCCCCTAGCCTAAACGAAGGAGATCATTTTGCTGTCGCGCAGGCTGTTCACGGCTCGGCTCCCTCTATCGCAGGCAAAGGGATTGCTAATCCCGTAGCGGAAATATTATCCGCTCAGATGCTAATTAATTGGCTGGGGAGAAAGCACAATGATCCACAGTTGGTGCAGGTATCGGGTTTGCTATACAAAGCTATATGGAATTATTTGGATTGTGGAGATAAAAAGACTCCAGATTTAGGGGGGAATTCCTCTACCGAAGAAGTAAGTAAAGAGATTATTACATATATCCAAAGGGTGAACAGTTTCTGAGCGAGGAGGAATTTTCCTCCTCGCGTTTGAGTTTATAACTTCCTTTATGACTTCCCCTATTTGCCATTTTGGAAGATGTCAAGCATATAAAATGGAAAACAGCTTTCCGAGATCATATTACTTTAAATGAATTTTTCTCTGCGGTATATCGATACAGTTTAAAGCTTTAACATTTGTAGTGTTTACAGAGTGATCGGACCGACTGTTGGGCGACTGAACAACACCGCCAGACCTGTTTAGGGGATTGGTCTTCCGTCACGTCTTAACGTGACGAAGGCAGGCCACAGGCTCACCTTCGTCAGCCGAAAAAAATAGATAAGCGGCTTTTTCGTCAAGGATATGTTAAATTTTTCCGTTACATCTGTATAGACGTATCAGTTATGCTCCCTAGCCGGCTGTTTATAGTTAGTTTGAACAAAATCGACGAAGGCGCTGACTTTAGATAAGTCTAATGTTGAGTTTCGGAAGATAAGCCATGTTCTCCTATAAATTGGACTTCCGTCTTTTGATGTGATCTCGTATTTGTATAAATTGTCTAAACCTTTTAAGCATATACCTGGCAGAATAGCATACCCTAGACCGTGAATCACCATTTCCCTGCAAGTATCGATAAGATCAACTTCCATGGTGATATTTGGGGGGATATCAAATATTTCTTTCCACCAAGAGTCTATGATACTTTTTAATGAGGGATCAGTTGTATAATTCACCCTAGGTATAGCAGGTAGGTTAGAAAGATCAATACGGTATTTCGATACAACGTAAATTTTTTCTTCACTAATTAAAATCTTAGGTCCATCCCAGTCATGGTTTCCCCTTACTATACCTACATGTACTTCCTCCTTATGCAACATTTGATAAACCTCCGAACTAAAGCCGGTTTTGAGTTGAATATCAATATCTGGGTATCTTTTTAAGAATAGAGATAATATACCGGGAAGTTCATAACGTGCGTAAATTCGTGATGCAGCCAACTTTAGCGTCCCTTTTACTTTATCGTTCATATTACTTAATTGCTCTTTTATTCTTTCGAGAAGAGACAGCATATTGCTCGCATATTGTACTAAGTACTCACCATGTTCAGTAAATTCCACTCCCTTTTTTCCTCTAGAGAGTATCTTGACACCGAATTCTTTTTCTAGCTGTTTAATTCTATAAGTTAAGGATGGTTGAGAGATGTACAGCCGCTCCGATGCCTTGGTAATGTTGCGATCCTCGTATATAGTTTTTAAGATGATCCAATCCTTTTCATCCATAAAACTCTCCCCCATCTTCGCATATCAAAAATAGCTTATCTTTTTAAAAATATATTATCACATGTTACAAATTACTAGTTATGGCTTTTTTACTTCTCCTTTAGAATCATCATTTTTTGGATAAGGTGATTTGCGTTTTTATAGATAAAGCGGTGCAATATTCTGTTTGACAATGTTCTTCACTTCTACTTTTTCACCGTTGAGTCGTATTGGTAAACTTAATGAAATGATATTTCGCCGCGACAATTTGGTTGCTGATATGTTGTTTACTTAGCCAAAAGGGAGATACTAAAAATAAGCAAGTCGAACTAAAAAAGTTTTTGTGCATGTTAGTTCGATTGGAACTATATACATGCAACATGGAGAGTTAACCTCTTCGTTCCTTAAGCGCTTCAGTACTTCCTACAAAGAACATGTGGGCTCAATCGGCAAGCTGATCCATGGGAAAGAAGTGAGTTGCGGAAGAAGGCAAATGTGAATTGTTCAATGAGCATTTATATAGATGAGTTGTGGTTGTTGTTGAGATTTTTGAAACGTATGTGACGTTGTCGGAGAAAGAAGAGTAACAACTCCGAAGCGGGGTGAAGGCAATAAAAACGAAGGGAAAAGGAGGATGTTGGGATTGTGAGTTTTATATGGATAAAATAGAGGAGGGGGATCAAGAAGGAATGAAGAGACTGTCCCATAACATGGCGCGGAAAGGAATGATAGTCAAGGAGATTGCCCGATTGGTTGATCTATCCAAAGAAGAGAGTTGACGGTTCTTTGGGGGACTTAGCCGAAAAGGGAAACAGGAACGTAAACAGGGAAATAAAAAAACAGCCGCTCGCCGACGCCATGCGGCTGCTTTTTCTTCCATGTATATTGGCGGATGCGTTTTTAGCTTGGCCGGATGACTTCGGTTTGGACGAACGAAGTTAACAAGTTTTCGTCGAACACCTTCTCAAGCAGCATCACCGTTTCAAGCGTTGCCCGAACGTTGAGCGATTCATCTTCCGTATGTTCGTTTTCGTAGCCGACGGACAAATTGACGGACGGGATGCCGAAAGAGGCGAATACTTTCGCATCGCTGACCCCGCCGGCGGTTGTTCTCCAGTCGGGCATGCCGGCGAGCGCTCCGGCCTGTTCGAACAATCGCCCGTATTCGTCCGGGCAAAACGGCGTGCCGCCGTTAGAGGTGACGATGTCGCGGGTGCCGCGGCGGTCGACGACGATGGCGGCGTCGACATCGCGCAAAAAGTCCGGATCGAGATGGCGCGAGCCGAGGCAGCCGATTTCTTCTTCAACGGTAAAGGCGATTTTCAGTGTTCCGCTGAAGCGGGAGCAGGGGACGGAATCGAGCAGTTCCAAGATGACCGCTATGCCTGCACGATCGTCCGCTCCCAAGATCCCTGATGAAGCCCGCCATGTTGTTCCTTTGTGCACGATAGTGCGCTGAAGCGGAAACGGACGGACGGTATCCAGATGGGCGGAAAGCAAAATCGTTGGACCGTCTCCGCGCCGGACGATGGCGAGCAAGTTGCCGTACGGGTCGACCGTCAGTTCATCTGTTTTTTTCCGGAGCATTCGCTGAAGGTGCGCACGGATGGATCGTTCCCGTCCGCTTGGCCCGTTAATGGCCAATAAAGGAAGCAGCCGTTGTTGGAACGTCTCAAGGCGGTAGTCCAACAGCCTGTCCGGGTTGCGCCACACATCATACAGCCGCTCGGCCATAACGAGCAAGTCGTCGATGTGGTCGGGGCCGTAGTGCAAAGAAAGTTTGACGTATTTCGGATGGCGTTCGCTGAAGCGAACCTTCACCCGTTTGGGCGCGCAGGCGCGGATGATCGTCCGCTGTTCGGCGGATAAGTCGTCAAGGAAGTAAATGACGGCTGGCCGTTTCCCTTCCCCGTCGCAGCTGCAAATGGTGTACATATGCATCATGTTCAGCCAGCGGACGATGCCGCGGACGTACGGGTCGATTTGAATGAGCGGCAATTCGTTTGCCGTCGGGTCGATGAGCGATTCCCGGCCCGGGACGTCGAAGTAAGTGTCGATTTGTTTTGCCGCATGGGCGAGGGCGTCCATCCACTGTTGTTCAGAAAGCTGTTCCCATGACTGTCCTTGCCGAATGAGGTTGGCGAGCGTTTGTCCGAGCCATTGCCCTGTAATGCCTGTTTCTCCTCCTGGAAGAAAACCGTGACGAATCATCCATTTCATGTGTTTTTCCATTCTATCCATCTCCTCTCGTTTTCGTTACAATACAAACTATAGCAATCACATTGTGACAGCCTGTCACAGGGGAAGGAGAGAGAACGAATGATAGAGAAGGAAATTTTTCCGCATAAACGGGAGCGGCAGCTGTGTGAGGAATGGAAAAAAGAAAAAGATCGGGAAAAAAGAAGAAAGATTGAAGAGCAGCTCGTCTCGTTGTACGTGTATGTCGGCGAATATTTCAAAATGTCCCGCCCCGACCCGAAGCAGGCGAAAGTGTACTTGCAAAAGGCGTTAAGGTATCGTCCCGATCATGCGATTGCCAACTACCGTCTTGCTCACGTTTATTATGCCGAAGCCGAGTACGGGAAAGCGGCGTTCCATTTTGAACGTGCGCTTTCCGATGAGAGAGGCGGAAAATTGACGGACACGCAACAGCTGATTAGCTGCATGCTTCTTGCCAATTGCGGAATTTTGCTGGCATCGAAGGCGCTGAAGAAAATTGAAGAGATGGAAGACAGCTCGTATGATGAGGAGCTCGTTGAACGCTACCGCGGTGAAATTTTGTTGCAGCGGGCGGAAGATTTTGCGCGGGCGCTGTATTGCATCGTGACGCCAGACGGCAGAGACATTGTGGCGGAAGAACGGTATTTCGCTGAGCAGGAAAAATGCCTTCCGCGTGAAGTGCAACTGTTGATCAGTGACGGCGATGGGCTGCTTGTTCGCTATGAGGGCGGCAAGTGGATGACGCTGGATTATGCCTCGTTTTACTTGCTCGCATTGTTGCTGCATAGCGAACGGCCGCTGACAGGGGAAGAGATTCGCGAAACGCTGTTTTTTTCCTTTTTGGAACGCGGGGTGACGGAAGCGGCAATCCGCAAAATGATCGAACGTCTCCGCACCCGGTTGTCGTTTTGGGAGGAGATGATCGAAACGACGCGCATCGGTTCCAAGGCGGCGCGCCGCCGTCAGCCTAGCGTTTCGTATCGCATTTTTTGCCGGGCGAGTGACGTGTTTCCGTGGGAAACATGATATACTTCTAAAACAAAACGATGTTCTAAATCATCAATTATCTTGCACGTTTTTACGCAACTAAAGGAAGAAAGCAATCGTTTTTCCCTTTTGAATTTAACGGGGGATTTCATTGAGGGGGCGAAAAGTGGCACTGGCCACGCCCCACCAGTTTTCACCGGCTTTCAGAAGGCGGAGGAAAAACGAGTGTTTGGCCTAAACCGGCAGCGTCTGGCCAAGAAGGAGAGCCGGCTCAGTCAGGATCCTTCCGATTTGAAAAATGGGACGAATCCCTTTTCGCAACGTAGCCCTTTCTCCCACCGCTGTGTTTCGCCAGGGATCCCTCGCCCAGGCCGGATGCGGCAATCTTGTTCGACATTTGAATGGTATGATAGGCTATTAGTAAGGGCCACCCTTTCTTGTGTGGACCGTGGGCGGATGGCGATGACCAAAGGGGGGAGGAGGCCGCGGTTGTTTCGTTACATAAGAACAAAGCGGAAGGGGGAAATATAGCGGGTAGTGAAAAAGAAATGGTGTGAGGGCAAGCGGTAGGCAATCCCCGCTTTTGTCGTTGTGCAAATGCCGGGGTGAAGAGCCGCCCGTTGTGGAATCGGGGAAGCGTCCGTTTGCCTGCGGATTTTAGGGTATGGAATGAGATGTGAGGTGATCAACAATGAAGCAAACACTCATGGCGATGCTTAAAGAACGGAAAGAAGAAATGATTCGCATTCGCCGCCACTTGCATGAACATCCTGAACTATCTTTTCAAGAACAACAAACGGCGCAGTACATATTGGATTTTTATAAAGGCAAAGACGTGGCCGTTCAGTCGAATGTCGGCAACGGCTATGGGATTGTCGTCACCATCAAGGGCGGAAAACCGGGCAAAACGATCGCCTTGCGCGCTGATTTCGATGCCCTTCCGATTGTCGAAGAGACCGGCCTGCCGTTTCAATCGAAAAACGAAGGTGTAATGCACGCGTGTGCTCATGATGGGCATACGGCGTATTTGTTAGTGTTGGCTGATTGCTTGATTCAATTAAAAGAGGAAATTCCCGGGACGATTAAAATCATCCACCAACATGCCGAAGAGGTGCCGCCGGGCGGGGCGAAAAGCATTGTCGAATCCGGGGTGCTGGATGATGTTGACCATATTTTTGGCATACACTTGCTTCCTATGCATCCCGCAGGGGTGGTCGGGTATCATAGCGGCTATTCGATGGCGGGCCGAGCGTATTTGAAGGTGGAGATTCAAGGACGCGGCGGCCATGGCTCTTCTCCCCATAAGGCGAACGATGCGATTGTGGCGGGGGCGCATTTTGTCACGGCGGCCCAAACGATTGTCAGCCGCCGCTTGAATCCGTTTGATATGGGCGTCATCACGATCGGTTCTTTTGACGGAAAGGGGACGTTTAACGTCATTCGGGACCGTGTGACGTTAGAAGGGGATATCCGCTATATGTCCAATGAAACAAAGCAAGTCATCGAAACGGAGCTGCGCCGGATTGCGGACGGGATTGAAACGGAGTTTGGCGTGGCGTGCGAGTTGACGTTCACTCCGGATTATCCGCCGCTATACAACGATCCGGAAGTGACGGCGTTTGTGAAAGAGAGCCTGATGCGGGCGAACGACCCCGATATTCGGGAAGTCGTCGAATATCCGATGATGTCGCCGTCAGATGATTTTGCGTACTACTTGGAGAAAATCCCTGGTTGTTATTTTTATATCGGTTGCACCCCGAAAGGTGTGGAACAACCGTATTTCAACCACCATCCGAAATTTGATATCGATGAAGACGCGCTGCTCGTTGCGGCGAAGGCTGTCGGGTGTGTCGTCTGTGCGTATTACGGGCTGAATGACTAGCGCCGATTGGCTGAGGAAGATGGAGAACATCTTCCTTTTTTTTGTGCCTGACGAAAGACAGGATCTACGGGGAAAGACGCTCCTGTTTGTTGCTTAACAGGCTGTTCAGCAAGCATCGGTGGAACATAGTTTCGGACACGGTATGATGAGAGGGATGATCGCCTTTACACTTGTATTATGCTTAGAAGAGCCTCTTCACCATGGGGCGGGGCGGGATCGGCAAGAAAGCGGCGCGCTGCCGGACGTTTCACGCTTCGGCCTTGTTGTGTCAGCGAGGGGGATTGAGGCTATAATTTGTTATAACAAAACTATGTTCTAAATAATCATTATACATCCAACCTCCTTCAACAATTAAGGAGAGCGGGGGAGAGTAATTGGAAAGCAAGAGTGTGTTTCCTCGATCAGAAAACGTCGGATCGGCGCCGCGATTCTATAGTTGCGGCGCCAATAAAAAATGTTTTTCGTTAGGAAAAGGGACGTGAATGTTGAGAAATTGACAAACGGTTTTCAAAAAGTTCACATCATTATTTGATATTGTATCACAAGAAGGGGGTGAGTCGATGAGGAGATATGCAGATCATTGGCCGCTTGTTCTATTGTTGTTTCTTGTCTTTCCGTTGTCGGCGCGTGCGGAAGAAACCGTTCAAGCCCGCATCGATGAAGCGCCGGAGTATGGAGTGGTGAGGCTATCAAGCGGCGTCTATGATGAAGAGGTCATATTATCGAAACCACTTACGTTGGAAGGGATTGGGGAGGTGACGATTCGTTCGTGCCGCAAGTCTCCTGTCGTTGCGATATACGGCCAGCATGTTGTGCTCAAAAATATTCGTGTGGTGCAATGTGGCGATGTGCCTGATATGCCGGCGATTTACGTAACCGGACATGACCATACGATCGACGGTGTGCGCGTATTGACAAATCAGCAAGGCATCAAGCTTGATCATGCGCATCATACAACCATTGTCCACTGCACTGTTCAAGGCAAGAAAAGCGGCAACGGCATTGATCTATGGAAATCAACGCAAAACGTGATCCGTTATGCGGAAATCGATCAGGTAAAAGACGGCATTTACATGGAAAACAGCCATAACAACGTATTAGGCGACAATCACATTTATAATGCCCGCTATGGCATTCATGTCATGTTTTCGAATGGCATTGCGCTGCGAAACAACATTTCCGAAAAAAATATCGCCGGAGCGATGGTGATGGGGACGGAACAAACAATCATTGAACAAAATTCGTTCGTGCAAAACGAGAGAAATGTCCACTCTCAAGGCCTTTTGTTATACGATGCGGCGGAAACGATCATACGAAAGAACCGAATCGCGGCTAATCGAGTCGGGATTTATGTGGAGCAAGCGCGCCATAACGAATTCATTGAGAATGATGTTTCTCACAATTTTATCGGCATGCAGTGGAACGAATCGTCGAACAATCGTGTTTCGGACAATTCGTTCATTGGCAATGTCTATGACGCACAAGCCATTCGCAGTCGTGACAATACTATCGCCCGTAACTATTGGGATGCAGCGGCTAAGTTAGATGTAACGGGCACGGGAGTCAGCGCCCTCCCGTATCGAGTCGACCCGTTTTTCCTAGCGCTTACCATCGATGTGCCGGAATACCAATTGTTTTTTCAGTCACCAGGTATGATTGTCTTGCAAAAGTTGTTGCGCAGTTCTGATGAACAAGTGTTGACGGATGACGCTCCGCTCATCGAGCAACCGACAGCAAGGAAGGATCGTCCTTCCCGGCCGGCAAGCTTGTTGTATGTGATGAGTGCTGTGATGATCACTGGCAGCTTTAGTGGATTCATAATAGGGAGGAAACGGTCATGAAAGCAAAAGAAATGTGGTTGGCGATTTTTGTGCTTATGGTTGTCGTCATAACTGGTTGCAGTCAAAAGGTTGAACCAGTAGCGATTGATGAAAAAAATGATAAATGTGCTGTTTGTCATATGGCGGTAGGAAATAACCAATTTGCGACAGAACTTGTGTTGAAAAATGGAAGAGTGCTGAAGTTCGATGACATAGGGTGCATGTATCGATGGATGAAAGAACATGAAAGCGAAACAGTCGAAGCCACGTTTGTTCGCGATTATGAAACGAATGATTGGATGGAGGCGAGGAAAGCGACATATGTATACGATCAAACGATTCACACCCCTATGGCATACAATGTGATCTCCTTTAACGATGAAGATAAGGCAAAAAAATTTGTCGAACAACATGGTGGAACGGTTTTGACGTATAGCGAACTGGATCGCCATACGTGGGAACGAAATAAAGAGATGATGATGGAAATGAAAAAAGAACATATGAAAATGGAGAAGCAAAAGGGGGACCATATGGGCAACTGACCGCTAGTTGCCTTTTTGTCTACCTGTCTGTCGATTGAAAGAGCTATTTTGTTGTGGGATCAAATTGTTTGGATTTAGTTGTTTCACGGATGGATGGCCAAACATTGATGAAAGGATAGAGAAGGATGTGGAATATCGGACGGATGGAATGGCGGATGGTGATGCGCCAATATTTCTCCTATTCGTTCGTCTTGTTATGGGTTGTTATATTGTCGATGTTGTTTTTGATCGCCAGGAACGATGCTGATTTTGCTGGATATACGAATGTTACAGGAACGATTGCGAGCATTCTCTTATATCTTTTGCCGCTGTTTATGCTCATTTCCGGTTCGTTTGCGATCGCAGGAGAGATGGAAAATGGACAATGGCGTCTGTTATGTACGTACCCGTTGTCACAGGCCATGTATGTGGCCGGAAAATGGTTTGGACAATGGTTAGGGCAGACGACTTTGTTTACGTTGAGTTTTGGTTTAAGTGTGGCACTAAGTTCTTTTTTTAGGATCTCATTGCCAGTGGAATGGGTGATTGCACTCTATAATTTTTCATTATTCCTAATTGCCTTGTTTCTGATGTTTGGCCTGGCTGTCGGTGCGTTTACATCGACTCGATGGCAAGCGTTGACCGTATCGGTCGGAGTATGGTTTTTGTTCATTTTGATTTGGCCAACGTTTTTAATCGCTGTGCTTAACATCGTTCCCTATCCGCTCGTTGTCCCTTTGTTGCAAGCGGCGACGCTTCTTAATCCGGCTGAGATATTGCGCGTAGCGTTTGTGGTCAAATTGGGGGGGAGCGCCATTTTCGGACAAGCTTATGATCACTTGATCCATTTATGGCAAAAAAGGTTTGGGCTTATATTGATCGTATATATTATTGGCTATCTATGTGTGTTATGGTTCATGGCAACGTGGAAGTTAACAAGGAGGAAACAACAATGATTGGACTCGATGTGAGGGAAGTATCAAAAATGTATAAGAAGAAAACCGCGTTGTCTTCACTTTCCTTTCAGGCGAATCAAGGGGAGTGCATCGTTTTATGCGGGGGAAACGGAGCGGGGAAAAGCACGCTTCTTTCAATTTTAGCAGGCATTTTGCCGCCGACAGATGGAACGGTCACACTTCACGGTGTTTCCTTGCGGATGAATCGAAAGCAATACATTTCGCGCATCGGATACATGCCGGATGAGTTCCATGTGCCGCCCATGGTGACCGTTTGGGAATTTCTTTCGTTTTATGCATCATTGCGAAAAGTCACGCGAGAACAGGTGGAAGAAACGCTTCATGACATAGGATTGGAAGCGCAAAAAATGGAATGGATCAAGCATTTATCAAAAGGAATGCGGCAACGGTTGTTGTTCGGCCAAGCGTTATTAGGAAATCCGTCATTATTGCTGCTTGATGAGCCGACAAACGGTCTCGATCCGTTTTGGGTTGATCGGTTTATCGATATATTGAAACAGAGAAAAAACGAGGGGACGATCGTTATTTTTTCGACACATATGATGGATGTGGCGGCAGATGTCGGCGATGTCATTGTATTTATGAAAAATGGGGCTATCGTCCATCGAATTGAGACCGCAGCCTGTGGATCGAAAGAGCAGACGGTGTTGCAGCTGTTGGCTTTGCACCGACAATGAAGGATTGAATCGATCGGATCGGCGCCGCGATTCTATGGTTGCGGCGTCAATAGCATTTTTTAGGAAGATGGAAAATGTGATCAATATCACTGCATTCCATCCCCATGGGTTTTATTATACATATAGGGGTATATGTTTTATAAGGGTGTTTCCCCAACTCGCCTATGTACGAGGATGGGGGAAATTGCATCATTATTTAGGGAGGATGATGAAGATGAGAAAAATCGTCATTGTCGGCGGAGTGGCAGGGGGAGCGACGGCGGCTGCGCGTCTTCGTCGGCTAAACGAAGAGGATCACATTGTTTTGTTTGAGCGCGGTGAATATATTTCGTTTGCCAACTGCGGGTTGCCGTATTATATCGGGGGAGTGATTGAGGAGCGAAACAAGCTTCTTGTGCAAACTGCGGAAGGGATGTCAAAACGGTTTCGGCTTGATATCCGTCCGTTGAACGAAGTGACTGCCATTCATCGCGACCGCAAGACTGTTTCTGTCCGGAATGTAAAGACAGGGGAAGAGTACGAAGAAACATACGATATTCTCATTTTATCGCCGGGAGCAAAGCCCATTGTGCCGCCGATTCCAGGGATCGAAGAGGCGGAAGCGTTGTTTACATTGCGTACGGTGCCGGATACAGACCGCATCAAAGCGTATATTGACGAACAAAAACCGCGGCGCGCTGTCGTGGTCGGCGGCGGGTTTATTGGGGTGGAAATGGCTGAAAATTTGACACATCGCGGCATCCATGTGACGTTGGTCGAGCGGGCCAATCAAGTAATGGCGCCGATTGATTATGAAATGGCGGCCATTGTTCATGGCCACATGAGGGAGCATGGGGTGGAGCTTTTGCTGGGAAATGGGGTTCAGGCATTGGAAGCGCGTGGCCGCCGTGTCGTCTTGACAAACGGGCATGTGATTGAAACAGATATGATTATTTTGGCCATCGGTGTCGAGCCGGAGAATCGACTGGCGAAGGAAGCGGGATTGGAATTAGGGGTTCGCGGTGCGATCAAAGTGAATGAATATTTGCAGACGTCCGACCCGTCGATTTACGCTATTGGGGATGCGGTGGAAGTGAGACATTATATTCGCGGCTTTGAAACGTTTGTGCCGCTCGCCTGGCCAGCCAACCGGCAAGGGCGGCTTGTCGCCGACCACATTCATGGCTATGACGTGAAGTACAGTGGAACGTTGGGAACATCGATTGCCAAAGTATTTGAATTGGCGGTTGCGGCGACGGGGCTTAACGAAAAAACGCTGCGGTCGCTTCATATTCCATATGAAGTTGTGCATATCCATCCGCCTAGCCACGCCGGTTATTATCCAAACGCCGAGACGATGACATTCAAACTGATTTTCGACCGCGAGACTGGCCGCATTTATGGTGCGCAGGTGGTCGGGAAAGAGGGGGCTGACAAGCGGATCGATGTCATTGCCACCGCAATTAAAGGGGGATTAACGGTTCGGGATATACCGGATTTGGAATTAGCGTATGCCCCGCCGTTTTCTTCGGCGAAGGATCCGGTCAATATGGCAGGGTATGTCGCTTCGAATATGATGGACGGACTTGTCGAGACGGTGCAGTGGCATGAAATAGATAAGATTGTGGAGGAAGGCGGTATATTGATTGATGTCCGCACGGCGGAAGAAACGGCGCGTGGCATGATCCACCGTTCGATTCACATTCCATTGGACGAATTGCGTGAACGCCTGCAAGAACTCCCGCAAGGAAAGACGATTTATGTAATATGCCAAGCAGGGTTGCGTGGGTATATTGCCGTAAGAATTTTACGGTCACACGGATTTCAAGCGAAAAATGTTGATGGCGGCTACCGGTTGTACGCCGCCGTCAAACAGTCATGAATAGGACGCCTTGCCCAAAGCGGCAAGGCGTTTTTAGTATACTGGCGGATTTATAAATTTCCCATGATTTTTGCAACAAAAAGATCAGGGGAATCCCCCTATGGGTATATGATCTAGGAATATATACAATGTAATTAAGTTATATACATGCTCATTGAAAAGTTAACATTTGCCTTATCCTGCAACTAACTCCCCCCTCATGGCTCAGCTTGCAGATTGAGCAGGGTCTTTGGAGGAAGTGCTGCAGCGCTTAGGGTGTGCAGGATAACGGAGAGGTTAACTCTTCATGTTGCATGGTATATAGCACCACGAGTTGACAACGTCTAGCTCACGGTTTAACATACCTATAGGGGTATTTGTATAAAATTTATTTGAAGAGGAATGAAGTGGAATTTTTTTTTCAGTTAGAGAGCATCCAACGTTGGGAGTGCAGAACATGAATGATGTCATTGCTGTGGGGCCTTTGCTTATTCGCACGAGCTGGCTCACTTGGCTGGCTGCGGTCGCTGGGGGGTATTTGTTTTGGCGTGTTGTCTGGACGGGTTCAAGCGAACAGCGGAGATGCATACAACAATTGTTAATAGACGGCGTGTTCGTTTACGTAGTTGTTTGGAAAATCAGCCCGGTAGTAATGGCTCCTTCGTCGTTATGGCATAATCCGCTTGGGGTGTTGTATTTGCCAGGCGGGGATCGGGGGGTGATGCTTGGAGCAGTGGCGGCTGCCATCGTGATTATATTTCGTGCCTATGGCCGAAATGTTTCGATGCGTTTGTTGATGAATTCGATGATAGTGATTTATTTAGGGGCGCATTTTGTTTACGGTCGTTCTTGATGAAAAAGGAGAGGTATCTCGCCAATATCAGGCTCAAGCGATTCCGACAAGTTATCTCCTTGATTCGAAAGGGATTATACGAAAAAAAATGATCGGACCGATGAGTTATGATTGGATGGTGGACCAAATGGAATCGATCCAATAAGCAAGTTAGTAGTTGAGAAAAGGGGAAATAATGGATGAAAGAGACAAAACAGCAACCGACAGAAGACTCCAAATATATTCAGCAGCACTTGGCGAACGAACGGACGTTTCTCGCTTGGATTCGCACCTCGATCGCTGTAATTGGGATTGCCTTCTTGGTGATCAACTTGCATGAAAAAACAACATCCAGCGCATTGTCGACATTTCTCGTTCAGCTCATCGGAGCGTTGGCGGTGGTCATTTCCGTCTGCACGATTGTGTTTTCCACCGTTAGTTATGTCATAAAGACGAGACAAATTAATGAACAAACGTTCCGGCCGTCGCGCCCGTTAATTTGGTTTTTAGCTTCTCTATTGTTGTTGATCACTGGATTGTTTGGATATTATTTTTTCACCTTGCTGTAACAGCGGCTTGTTTGCCGCTTTTTGTTTTGCCCTGTTTTCGGAGTAAGAGTAGCGCACAAGTAAAAATAAAAGAACAGCCATTGACTGTCGTCGTTCGCTCAGTCAAGTTGATGCTCAGGATGTATTGGCGATTACATACAAGAAGGGATTCGCGATATAAGACGGCCTCACTTGCTTGATGGAGAGAGAAGGGGGCAGTATCTGATGAAAAGGAAAAATGATTCGACGACATTATACGTGCCATGATGGGGGCGATGTACATATATGGGGCAGAAGATGGCAAGACAAGATGCATCTGCGGGTCATAAACATATATATTTATCGTATTGGTGCCGAATCTTTGGTGATTCAATGGGGGGATGATGGTGTTTATCCATACTGTTCAGCCTGGCGATACGCTTTTTTCCATCAGCAGGCGATACGATTATCCGTTGGAACGTCTCCGTCTTGTCAACGGCTTAGTTGAAACGAATATTGTTCCGGGTCAGGCATTGCTTGTTCCCAGCTATACGTATACAGTGCAGCCAGGAGACACGTTAAGCGCCATTGCACGGAAAGCGTTTGTGACGCTCGAACAGTTGCGGGTTGCCAATCCAACGGTGGATCCGTACAGAATGCTTCCAGGGATGAAAATTTATATTCCTGATATTTCCTGGTATCAAGCCATAACGTTAGCGTATTACACTCTCCGCGAACCGGACATAGATCGGGCGCTCGTGCGGGATTTTGCTCCGTATTCATCGTACATTGCCTTGTTCGAATATCGCTTTGCGCCTAATGGCGATATTATTACGATGCGGAATGACGCTGCAGCGATTGAAACAGCGTGGCAAAACCGTGTGACACCCATTGCGGTCGTGACGAACCTAACATCGGAAGGATTTAGTACGAGACTGGCGAGCCAAGTTTTGAACAATCCGGAAGCAAGGGCGAATTTGGTTGAGAACATCTTTTATTTAGTATCACGAAAAGGCTATGGTGGCGTCAATATCGATTTCGAACAAGTTCGCGGTGAGGATCGTGATTTGTTTACTGGATTTTTGCGCCAGCTGCGCGATCGGTTAAGACCGGCTGGATATGTTTTGACGATCGCCGTTCCGGCGAAAACGAGCGAGGAGATCCCTTGGCTAAGAGGGTACGATTATGGCGGCATTGGCGCTGTCGTCGACTATATGTTTCTTATGGCGTACGATTGGCATCATTTAACAAGTGAACCTGGCCCCGTTGCGCCAATTGGTGAGGTGAGATCGACCCTTCAGTTTGCCGTCGAGCGTGTACCTCGAAAAAAAATCTTGCTTGGACTCCCGTTATATGGATACGATTGGATCATTCCATACCAACCCGGGACGTCGGCGGATGCTCTCTCCAACCAAAAGGCGGTTTCAACCGCCATGCGTTACCAATCACCGATTCAATATTCGTTTCAATATGAATCGCCGTTTTTTCGATATACGGATGAACTTGGCAACATTCATGAGGTATGGTTTGAAGATGTCAGAAGCATGGGACAGAAAATGAAATTGGCCCGCCAATTTCAGATCGCAGGCGTCGGTGCATGGGAGTTGGCGCTAGGGTTTGCGCCAGGACCATGGCTTTTAAGGAAATTTTTTACCGTGAGAAAGGTATAATGTTAAAGATGGAAAATGGTTTTGATGAGAAGATTGGACGAAAGCTGTTTTTTGCTAATAACTCGGAGCAGAAGGCAGGCGGAAGTTTCCTTATAATACGCAGAAGTAAAATAGTTATAGGTAGGTCCTCGGTATGGATCCCGGATAAAGGGGGTGAACTTATGTTTGATGTTGCATTTAAAAGCAGCCTTTGTTTTGCTGCTTTTTCTCTTTTTTAAGAATTGGATGCGTATTTCTCTGTTGACAAAAGGTAAACAATTCGATAATATTATTTACGTGATATACACATACACGTATATGTATATGGCGAAACGTGTATATGTGTATAAATTTGAGGCAGACAATAAAACATAATGAACGAAAAACATAAGGAGGTTACGCGTATGAAAGTGGCCATCATTGCAGCAAACGGGGGATTGTTTGATGCGTACAAAGTGTTCAACATCGCGACAGCCGCTGCGGCGGCAGACGCAGAAGTCGGCGTGTTTTTCACGTTTGAAGGGTTGAATCTCATCCATAAAGAAGCGCACAAACAATTGCCGATTCCAGAAGGGAAAGAACATTTTCAACAAGGGTTCCAAAAAGCGAACATTCCATCGATTGCCGAATTGCTTCAAATGGCGCAGGAGATGGGGGTGAAGCTGATCGCTTGCCAAATGACGATGGATGTTATGGGGCTTGACAAAAACCAATTCGTCGATGGCATTGAGGTGGCGGGGGCGGCGACGTTCCTGCAGTTTGCGAAAGACGCCGATATTACATTGGCCTTCTAATTAAGGAGGGGGAGGAAAATATGGCACAAGTCACTGTTTATACAACAACGACATGCCCGTATTGTGTGATGGCGAAAAACTTTTTGCGCGCGCAAGGGATTCCGTTTAAGGAAGTGAATGTCGAGCTCGATCCGGAAGCGGCGCGGAGACTGGTGGAAACGACCGGACAAATGGGCGTGCCGCAAATCGAGGTGAACGGCCGCTGGGTGCTCGGGTATGATCCGGAGGCCATTATGGCATTGTGGAATCAAGCGAATCATCGCTGAGAATAACGGACCATTGACGAAACCATGGGGTCAGGAGGGATATTGTTGGCGAAAACGATTTCGGTAAAAGAGATCGCCAATAAAATCATGCGCGGCGAAAAGCTATTTATCGTGGACGCCCGCAACGCTGAAGACTTTGCTGATTGGCGCATTGAAGGAAAAGGAGTCGAAGTTGTCAATATTCCGTATTTTGAAGTGTTGGATGGCATTGAACCATATTTGGACCGTTTGCCAAAAGATAAAAGCAAAACGATTTATGCCGTTTGCGCGAAGGGCGGTTCGTCGGAGTTTGTGGCCGAACAGTTGGAAGCGGCGGGCTATACGGATGTTTATTCGATCGAAGGCGGCATGAAGGCGTGGAGCGAGCATTTGGAACCAGTGAAAATTGGCGAGCTAAAAAGTGGAGGAGCGATTTATCAATTCGTCCGCCTTGGCAAAGGGTGTCTCTCGTATCTCGTTGAATCGAACGGCGAGGGGGCGTTGATCGATACGAATCGTATGACGGATGCGTATGTCCGTTTTGCGAACGAACGCGGTATTACAATCAAGCATGTGCTCGATACACACTTGCATGCCGACCATATTTCTGGCGGGCGCAAGTTGGCGGAAGAACTAGGTGCAACGTATTACTTGCCGCCGAAAGACGCAGAAGAGGTGACGTTTACCTATACACCAATTCAAGATGGCGACCGCATCCGCGTCGGCCATGTCGTGATTGAAGCGCTGTATTCGCCTGGGCATACAATCGGCAGTACATCGTTTATTGTGGACGATCAATATTTGTTAACCGGTGATATTTTATTCATCGACTCGATCGGGCGCCCGGATCTTGCCGGGAAAGCGCAAGACTGGGTCGATGATTTGCGAAAAACGTTGTATGACCGCTATAAACAGTTGGCGGATGACTTGATTGTCTTGCCGGCGCATTATATGGGGCCGAAGGAAATGAATGAGGACGGCAGTGTCGCTGAGCGGCTCGGTGTACTTTATAAGCAGAATCACGGTTTGAATATTTCAGACGATGAAGAGTTTCGCCGCACTGTCACCGAAAACTTGCCGCCGCAGCCGAATGCTTATCAAGAAATTCGACAGACGAATATGGGGAAACTCAATCCGACAGAAGAAGAGCAGAGAGAGATGGAGATCGGTCCAAACCGTTGCGCCGTTCGGTAAAGACAAGGAAGCCGGCGTTTGTTTCAAGCCGGCTTTTTCTTTTTCGGTTGCGGCGGGCTGGCGGTGTTCGCGGAAGTTGTTTGAAAACGGCCAGCATGCGTATTATACTATGATCGAAGTGATGGAATAGGAGGCAGAAAGATGGCAGGACACCGTTTTCAGTATGAACACGCGGATCGATTGCTCGATCCGAAGCGCAAAGAATGGATTGACCCGCAACAGGCGATTTCGATGTTGTCCGTGAAACCGGATGACACGGTCGTCGATCTTGGCGCCGGCAATGGCTATTTTACGATTCCTCTCGCACAGGCAACAAACGGAAAAGTGTATGCGGTCGATGTGCAGCCGGAAATGGTTGAATTATTAAAACAGCGAGCCGAGAAACTAGCGATCACCAATATCGAATATCGGGTGGCGGATGTCACCTCGACTACCTTGCCTTCTCATTCGGTGGACAAAGGGATCATGGCGTTCGTCTTTCACGAAGTGGAACAAAAAGAAGCCGCCCTTGACGAAATTTGTCGCGTGATGAAGCCAAATGGGCGGTTTCTGTTGATCGAATGGGAAGCGGTGGAAAGCGAAATGGGGCCGCCGCTTCATGAGCGGATTCCGTCGGATGAACTGCTTTCCTATATGAAACAAAGGGCAAACAACGTGGAATTGGTCCGTTTTCATCCGGCTGTCTATGGTCTTTTGATTCGCTGGGAATAACCAATTGTTGAGGAAAATATTTCTTATTGTCATTATACCGTATAGGGTATATAATGATCATGCATAGGGTGAATAGAGGGGGTGAATCGTTGATCGTCGCCACTTTGTTCTTCTTTCTCATTCTTTTCGCCGTGGCGTTGTATCGACGCTACTATCCTGTAAAACATATCCCATGCCTTCCGGTAGAAGAGGTGCCGGACGGCTTGCTTCTTCTTGACTTGCGCGATTATAATGAAAGCAACGGCTCCATATTTGGCCAAGCGTTGCATATTCCGGTGGCGTATTTGAAACGGCATGCGCGGGATATTCCGCCAAAGCCGCTTCATATCATCGTTCAGGATGACATCGAAAAAAACGTCGGCATCCGCCTGTTGCGCCGCTATGGCTATGAGGTGAACAGCTATTCGATCACGGCTTGCGATTGTCAAGAAAGGGGGCGAACGAGCCGATGGAATATAACAAAGAGATCAAAAACCGCTTAAAACGGATTGAAGGACAAATTAAAGGCGTCCTTGGCATGATGGAACAAGGGAAAGACTGCAAGAGCGTCGTTTCCCAGCTGTCGGCGGCGCGCAATGCCATTGACCGCGCCATTGCCGTCATCGTCAGCACCAATTTGGAACATTGTCTTCGTGAAAGCATGGAAAAAGGGGAAAGCACAGACAGTCTTGTCAAAGAAGCAGTGGAACTGCTTGTGAAAAGCCGTTAATGCGTTGCTCAACAAAAAGGTGTTGACAACGTTCTTTTTCTCGTAGTAATATACCCATAGGGGTAATGGTAATAAAACATATGATGTCAAGGAGGTTATCAAAATGAACGCAACGAAAGTATTGGATGCAAAAGGATTGGCTTGCCCGATGCCGGTGGTGAGAGCCAAAAAAGCGATGGATGAATTGCAATCGGGGGAAGTGCTCGAGGTGCACACAACCGATAAAGGGGCGAAAAACGATTTGCCGGCATGGGCAAACACAAGCGGCCATACGGTGCTTGAGATGAAAGAGGAAAACGGTGTGTTGATCTTCTGGATTCAAAAAGGCTAATTTTTCGATCTTCTTATACCTATACAGGTATATAGAAAGGGGGCATCAAGATGACACAGCCGAAGAAAAGGACGACAATCATTTTGTTCAGCGGCGACTATGACAAGGCGATGGCGGCTTACATCATCGCCAACGGCGCCGCGGCCTACGACCATGACGTGACGATTTTCCATACGTTCTGGGGGCTGAACGCCTTGCGAAAAGAGGCGCCGGTTCCCGTGCAAAAAGGGTTTCTTGAAAAGATGTTCGCGAAGATGATGCCGCGCGGCGCGGACCGCATGGGGCTGTCGCGCATGAATTTTGCCGGCATCGGCCCAACGTTGATCAAAAAGGTCATCAAAAAACATAACGCCATGCCGCTTCCACAGTTGATTGAGATGGCGAAAGAGCAAGGCGTGAAACTTGTCGCCTGCCAAATGACGGTCGATTTGCTCGGGCTGAAGCCGGAGGAATTGATCGACGGCATTGAGTTTGCCGGCGTCGCCGCCTATTTGGCCGATGCGTCGGAAGGGAACGTGAACTTATTCATTTAAAATGAGGGAATGATATGTCGCAAACGATCATCAACATCATGCTACTTGTTTTGCTTGCTTGGTTTCTCGCCAGCCGCTTCATCCCGCCGAAAGGGGTGCGGATGATCACAACAGCGGAATTGAAACGCCGGTTGAGAGAACCCGGGGTGCAATATATTGATGTGCGAACCCCGATGGAGTTTCGTTCTTACCATCTGCCCGGATTTCGGAACATCCCGCTGCATGAATTGGCCACGCGTGCTCATGAGCTATCGAAAGACAAGGAAGTGGTGGTCATTTGCCAAAGCGGGATGCGAAGCCAAAAGGCAAGCAAACGATTAAAGAAAATGGGATTTCAACATGTCACGAACGTCAAAGGTGGACTGAACGCTTGGCAGTGAAGGAGGATGACGATGAAAACGATCACGCCAAAAGAAGTGGAAGAACGCCTGCGTGCAGGTGAGGCGCTTCACATTATCGATGTGCGCGAGCCGGATGAAGTCGCCGCAGGCAAAATTCCCGGAGCGGTCAACATTCCGCTCGGTTTGATTGAGTTCCGTATGCATGAATTGGACAAAAATGAAGAATATATTCTCGTCTGCCGTTCCGGCGGACGGAGCGGCCGCGCCGCGGAGTTTCTTGACCGCCGCGGTTATCGCGTCATCAACATGACAGGCGGCATGCTCGCCTGGGAAGGGCCAATCGAATCAACCATCAAGGAGGGAACTTGCCAATGATCAAAGTTGATCTGACCGTAGACGCGAAAGGATTGTCCTGCCCGATGCCGATCGTCCGCACGAAAAAAGCCATCAATGACCTGCAGCCAGGCCAAGTGCTCGAAGTGCAGGCGACGGACAAGGGATCCAAAGCCGATATTAAAGCATGGGCGGAAAGCACAGGGCATCAATATGTAGGAACGATTGAAGAAAATGGGGTTTTAAAACATTATATCCGCAAGGCGACGGAAAATGAAACACGCAAAGAAACGACATTTCCTCATGTCGTATCGAATGAAGAGTTGCAAGAAAAACTGGATGATCCTGATTCGTTTGTCTTGGACGTCCGCGAACCGGCGGAGTACGCGTTTGGCCATATTCCGGGCGCCGTTTCGATTCCGCTTGGGGAGCTTGACAATCGGATGACTGAGCTTCCGAAAGACAAAACGATTTACGTCGTGTGCCGCACGGGGACGCGGAGCGATTTGGCCGCGCAAAAGCTGGCCGAAAACGGATTTGACCGTGTGCGCAACGTCGTTCCCGGCATGTCGCAATGGAACGGGCCGCTTGATTCCGCTCAGTCATAATGGAGCGGCCTTTTTTAAACAGCCAAATATACATTAGGGGGTATATTGATATGGTGAAAGAAATGAACGTGCAACAAATGACGGAAAAGGTGTTGAACAAAGAAGCGTTGTTCATTTTGGACGTTCGCAACGAAAGTGATTTTCGCGACTGGAAAATCGAAGGGGAAAACTTCTCGTATTTGAACGTGCCGTATTTTGAGTTGATCGACGGGGTGGACGCGATTGTCGACCGTCTTCCGAAAGACAAAGACATCGTCGTGGTGTGCGCGAAGGGCGGATCGGCGGCGTTTGTCGCCGAGCAGCTGGCCGAAGCCGGGTTTGACAACGTTTATACGCTCGCCGGCGGGATGCAGGCGTGGAGCGAGCATCTCCATCAAACAAAAGTATACGAAGACGATCAATTGAAAATTTACCAATTTATCCGCGTCGGCAAAGGCTGCCTGTCGTATATGGTCGTCTCCGGCAACGAAGCGCTTGTTGTTGATCCGCTGCGATTTGTCGATGTGTATGAACAAGCGGCTAAACAAGAAGGGGTGACGATCACGCATATCGTAGACTCGCACTTGCATGCCGACCACTTGTCCGGCGGCAAGGAGCTGGCTGAGCGGACTGGGGCTGCGTACTACTTGATGAAAAGCGAAGGAGCGGTGTTTGATTTTGAGCCGCTTGAGCAACATGACACGATCGACTTTGCCAACGTTCATTTGGAAGTGTTGGCGGTGAAAACGCCGGGGCATACGCCAGGCAGCGTCTCCTTCTTTGTCAACGGCAAATGGTTGTTCTCCGGTGACACGATCTTTGTCGGCGGTCTCGGGCGGCCGGACCTTGGCGGCAAGGTGGCGGAATGGGCAGCGGATTTGTATGACACCGTGTACGAAAAAGTCGCGGCCATGGCTGATGAGGTGATCGTCTTGCCGGCTCACTACGCCAATTTAGATGAAGAAATCAATGCGGAAGGGTATGTCGGCGATACGCTAGGCCGCATCCGCGCCCGCAATGAGATGATGCAAAACAAACCGAAAGATGAGTTCATCGATCTCGTCATCCAAAGCGCCAATACGGAAACACCGCCGAACTTTGAAGACATTGTCGCTATCAACCGCGGGCTCAAAACGGTGGATGGCGAAACACAACGGGAGCTGGAGATCGGCCCGAACCGCTGCGCCCTGCATCACACTCATGCCTAAAGAAGCAGCACAGTTTGGCAAGGGACGGGGCGCGCCCCCGTCCCTTTTGAAACGAAAAGGGAGGGATGGCCGATGGATAGTTCGCTCGTGTTTCTCATTGTCATTTTTTTGATCGGCTTTATCGGTTCATTCATTTCCGGCATGGTCGGAATCGGTGGATCGATTATCAAATACCCGATGCTTTTGTACCTTCCGCCGTTGTTTGGGCTGGCGGCGTTCAGCGCCCATGAAGTGTCCGGGATCAGCGCCGTGCAAGTGTTTTTCGCCACGATCGGCGGCGTGTGGGCGTATCGAAAAAGCGGCTATTTGAACAAATCGCTCATTTTGTATATGGGGATAAGCATTCTTGTCGGCAGTTTTGTCGGCGGCTATGGCTCGAAGCTGATGAGCGAAGGAACGATTAACGTTGTTTACGGCATCTTGGCGGCATTGGCGGCGATCATGATGTTTGTGCCGAAAAAAGGGATCGATGACATTCCGCTTGACCAAGTGGTGTTCAACAAATGGCTGGCCGCCGCGTTAGCGTTCCTCATCGGCGTCGGGTCCGGCATCGTCGGGGCGGCGGGGGCGTTCTTGCTTGTGCCGGTCATGCTCGTTGTCTTGAAAATCCCAACGCGCATGACGATCGCCACGTCTTTGGCCGTTACGTTCATTTCCTCCATCGGCTCTACGTTCGGGAAAATCGCCACCGGCCAAGTCGATTACATCCCGGCGCTCATTATGGTCGTCGCGAGCTTGCTTGCCTCCCCATTAGGGGCGAAAGCAGGGCAAAAGATGAACACGAAGGTGCTGCAAGTCATTCTTGCCGTGTTGATTTTGGCGACGGCGGTGAAAATTTGGGCGGACATTTTATGAGCGGAGCGATTGAAAGACGATGGGGCGACGGAACATGACAGGTGTGAAGGCGAAACTGGATTATGTTTCGCCTTTTGTTTTCTGCAAATCCATTTGGGCATGATAAACAATGAAAAAATATCCATGAAGGGAAGAATGGACAATGTTTCATTACACGGTTGACGTGGCAACGGATCTGAACGAAACGATCGAGCGTTTGGAAGAAAGCTTGAAACAAGAAGGCTTTGGCGTGCTCTGGCGGTTTAGCGTCACCGAGAAGCTCCAAGAAAAGGGGCTTGAGTTTTCCACGCCGATGGTCATTTTAGAAGTGTGCAACCCGCAAGAAGCGGCGCGGGTGTTAAATGAAAACGTGTTGGTCGGCTACTTTTTGCCTTGTAAAATCGTCGTCTATCAAGAGAACGGCACAACGAAAATCGGCATGCCGAAACCGACGATGCTCGTTGGCATGGTGAACGATCCGGCGCTTAAAGAGTTGGCGGCCGACATTGAGAAGCGGCTGGCCGCTTGCATTGACCAATGCCGTCAGTGAAAAGGAAAAAGGTGTCCCGCGTGAGGGGCACCTTTTGGTTGTGAGGTCGGATACGGGAACACAAGGTTGCGGGCGTTTCTCCGCCGCTTCGTTGGAAGGGCAGGCTCATGGTTGAAACGCTGCTTCTTTCTACCCATTTCCTTCTCCCGCCGCTTTCTTTGCTTTTCCGTGTTTTTTGGCAGCGCGCGGCGGTGTTTCTGCTTCGAGTCCGCGAGGCGTGATCCGGTCAGGGTCGAGCCCGTTGCCGAGCGTGCCGTACACATGGCCTTGCTTCGGTTCGATGAGCCCGTCGTGTTCGTAGTAGACGCGCGGTGTTTTCCACAGCGCGGCCAACGCTTTCCCCATCGGCATTTCGTGGTAGCGGTCCGGCCACATTCGTTTAATGTGTGTTTTGACGAGCGGATAGTATTTCGAACTCATTGCCGGGAAAAGATGGTGCTCGGTATGGTATGAAAAGTTGAAGTGGAGAACATCGAGCCACTTCGGCACCGTGACGGACAAGCTGTTCGCCAACGGATCGTTCACCGGCACTAACGGATTGAGTCGATGGTTCGTTGCGATATAGCTCATGACGATCGTGTTGGCGACAAGCAGCGGAAGCAAAAAGGCAAATACCCACTTTTCCCAGCCGACCAGCCATAACAGTCCAAGCCATGTCGCCCATGGCAAGAAAAATTGAAACAGGACAACGGCGCGGTTTTTCCGGTGAAAATCTTGGAAAAAGTAAAACAGCATCCGGATCGAATGAAGCGTAAACATTACAGATAAGGAGCTAAAGGCGAAAAACGCGCGAATCGGAAACGGGATGCGGTATACCCAGCGAAGCAGGCGGCTTTTTGCCAGCCGTTCCATGCTTGGCCATGCATCCGGGTCTTTTTCTTCATGCTGGGTGTGCACATGGTGGGTGGCGTTATGCCATTTTCGCCATAGCTTCGGCCCGGTGCAAAGCGGCCAAAAGGCGATCGCTCCAAGAAGATCGCGCAGCCAAGGCGTTTTGACGACCGTGCCGTGCAACATTTCGTGCCCTAAAAATCCTAACGCCGCAAAACTGAAACCAAGCACGACAGAGATGAGGACGTTCCATACGGGATGAAAGTCGAAAAGGGACACAGCGAGGATGCCGCCAATGACCACTAAGAGATAAGCCAAACCTCCAAACAGACGGGACTTCACAGGCTGAAACGCTTTTTTGGGCAAGTGCGGGGAAATTTTCGCCGCATACCAACCGAACGGGTGAAAATCGTTCATTCCATATCTCCTTCCACTCTCCGTTTGACAAGCAGCGGCGAAGCTTGTCACCCGCTCTCGATCATCACGAAGAATTCTTTCTGGCCAAAAGCTGCTTTTATCCCAGCCGGTGAGAGGCAGGGCGGGCTTTTGGTTCATATGAATCCCATCATACCATCTTTTTGTTTGCCTTGTCTAGATGATTCATGGCAAAATTCCGAATTGGCACGCGATGCGGGCTTTGGAAAAACGGGCCAGCCGCCTGCGAGGACGGCTGTCTAAAACATCATGATCAACGTCCCCGCCGTAATGAGCAGCACCCCGATCACCACTTTTGCCGAGAGCGGCTCGCCAAGAAACATCGCGGCGAACAAAATCGTCAGCACTAAGCTCGATTTGTCAATGGCCGAGACGCGCGAGACATCGCCAAGCTGGATCGCCCGGTAAAAGCAAAGCCACGACAGCCCGGTCGCCGCTCCGGACAAGCATAAAAACCACCAGCTTTTCGCTGAAATGGCTTTCAGGCCATGGTGGGCCCCCGTCATCCAGACGATCATCCACGCGAGTGCAAGCACGACAACGGTGCGAATGGCGGTCGCAAGGTGGGAATTGACGTTTTCAATGCCGATTTTCGCCAGCACCGATGTCAGCGCCGCGAACACCGCCGCCAAAACGGCATACACGATCCACATAGGCATCCCTTCGCTTTCAATGAGAATATTTCTCATCTATTATACTATGGAAAAAGGGAACATTTCACCTTTTTGCCACGGTTTTGTTATAATGAGGAAGCGACCGACAGAACGGCTTGGAGTACATGCAGATGGAAAGAGGGATGAACATGTTAATTGCGCTCGATATGGACGGAACGCTATTAAATGGAGAGGGAAGCATCAGTGAACGCAACCGGGCGGCCATCGCCGCGGCGCAGGCGCAAGGCCACATCGTCGTCGTCATCACCGGGCGGGCGCGCAAAGATGCGCTCGCCCCGCTTCGTGAAGCAGGCCTCGTCTGTCCGATCGCCAGCTTAAACGGAGCGATTGTGACGCTTGCGGACGGAACGGTGATCAACGAGGCGCCGCTCGAACGGGCGGCGGTCCGCCCGACGCTCGAGTGGGTGCGCAAACAGCCGGATTTGTACTGCGAGACGTACACAGGCGATGCGGTGTACGTCGGGCTCCACAACCGCGCCCAATGGGAAGCGCTCGCCTCCGGGATGGCTGATGCGGCCCCGGATGTGAAATGGCTGGTGAACAAACAGTTCCAGCAGGCGCGGGTGACATACGTCGATGACATCGGCACGGTGTGGGACGACCCAAAACTTACGTTATACAAACTGCTCATTTTTGCCCTTGACCGCGAGCGGTTGCGCGACGCAGCCTCCCGGTTCGCCGCGCTCCCTGGCGTCACGGTCACTTCGTCGCATCCGCACAACATTGAGATGAACAGCGAACGGGCGACAAAAGGCGAAGCGCTCAAGCGGCTCGCCGCCCATTACGGCATCGACCTGCGCGATACAGTGGCCTTTGGCGACAGCCATAACGATTTGTCGATGTTCGAGGTTGCAGGCTATCGCGTGGCGATGGACAATGCCGAGCCAGCGTTGAAAGCGAAGGCTGACATCGTCACGCGCTCCCACGAAGAGGACGGCGTGGCGGCGGGGCTCGAGCGGGTGCTCGGGAAACGGTGAACGGGAGCGGCACACCCCAAAACGGCCGCCGAAATGCGGGAGGTGTGCAAGGCGGTTTTTCTTTCGTTAGGCGAAATAAGTTGTTGATTGATCCAACGATTGGACGGTTGACGATTTCACTCAATCGCCTAAGTTGACATAACCATATTTTATTTTTCAGGGGTGCAAGGGGGGGGCAAAACAGCCCCTTGCCGCCTTAGAAAATCAATGGCAAAAGAAAGATGCTCTTGATAGAAACGGGCCTCGTTTATGAGGATTGAAACAGGTTTTGAGTGCACCATCAATTTCGGCTGTTGTTTCCCTTGATAGAAATGGGCCTCGTTTAGAGGATGCGAGTGACAGCAGATTCGTAATATCGTGCACCCGGAAGGATGGGCTGTTGCCGTCTTTCCGGGTTTTCTATGTTTCACGAAGGCAGGGGGCGGCTGTGACGAAATATGGGGAATTTGTCTTGCATGAGGAAAGGAAGTAGGCGTATCATTAGGAAGAAAAAAACGTTTCGGTATTGGTGGTGGCGATATGTTTGCTCTTTATGTGACGAATCCGCATAAGCTGCAGTGGCGGTATGTTGGAGAGGCGGGCCATCCTGTCGGAGAGGAGGTGAAGGTGCGGCCGACGTATGGCGGGATTTGTGGATCGGATATTAGTGTCTGGAAAGGAAAGCTTCCGCATGCGGACTACCCGGTGCGGGCAGGACATGAGTTGGTTGGGGTGGTGGTTGAGAAGGGGGAGCGGGCGCGGTATGATGTCGGGACGCGGGTCGTTGTGCTGCCGAATACGTATTGTGGAGAGTGCGAGTTTTGCCGAAAAGGGCAAACAAATATATGTGAAAAGAAACGATCGCTTGGCGTGAATATGGACGGGGTGTTTTCGTCGGAGTTTGTGATTTCTTCGCGCTATGTGCTTCCGGTTCCTGATGACTTGGCCGATGAAAGGGCTGTGCTTGTTGAGCCGTTTGCTGTCGTGGTTCATGCGCTTGGGAAAGTCGGGATTGACAAAGGAACGAAAGTCGCTGTGGTCGGCTGCGGCAATGAGGGGATGATGGCTGCTGTTTTGGCCCGCTATTTGGGGGCTGATGTGACGGCAATTGACGTGAATCCGCTTAAGCTTGAGACGGTTAAGACGATCGTTGATGTGCGGACGTTTACATATGATACGCTTCCCGAGGAGAAGTATGATGTGGTGATTGAGGCCGCCGGGGCTGCGAGCGCGGCTAAACAGGCGGTGGAACTTGCCCGGCCGGGCGGACATGTCGTTTTGCTTGGTTTAGTGAATGAGGCGACGTTTCCAGTTGTTCGCATCGTCCGCCATGAGCTGATCATTCATGGCTCCATTATTTATCAGTTTCCGGGCGATTATATGAAAGCCATCCACTATTTACGGATGATGCCGTTTCCAGTTGAGCAGATCATTGCGAAAACGTTCCCGATTGCCGAATATGAAAAGGCATATGAAGCGGCAGCGTCGGGTCAGCCTGGAAAAGTGGTGCTGCAGTTCGGATGATGGCAATGTTTGCGCGGCGGGAAAGGGAAGCCATTCTCGTATTCTCAACTTGGAGCGTCATGCGAAACAAAGGAGCTAGTCCTTGTTTGGACTAGCTCGTCTGCGTAAAGAAAACACCTTTTGTGCTTCTTGATGCAAGAGAACAGATTTGTTGGTACATTGTATTGCGTTGGGTTTCGGTGTATTCGGCTTCAATGCGTTTTTGTATGGATGCGCATGTTGTTGGCTGATTCCGGCATCGGCTCGATCGGCTCTAAATCTGTCAGCAGGAATAGATAGCTGAAAATGCCGGCAAGCAAAATGAGCGCGGCGACGAGAAACGCGTACATAAACGAGCCGGTTGCTTGGACGATAAAGCCGGTGACGATCGGCGCGACAATGGCCATTGAGTTGTTGCCGAACGTCAATAGGCCGGTTAACGTCCCGACGGTGCCTGGCGGGGCGATAAACGTCGGGATGCTGTAGGCGATCGATGAGGTGATGACTAAGCCGCCGAGCGCGATTGAGATACAAAGAATCGCGATGTTCGGATTCGTCGTGAAGGCGGCGCCGATGACGGACAGCCCGAGCAGCATGCCGATGACCAAAAACGTTTTTCGTACGCGCGTTGCCCGTCCTCCTTTGTTTATCAACCGGTCGACAAGCCATCCGCCGATGACGATTTCGGAGATTGTGCCAACGATCCACGGGATCGCGGCATACCAGCCTGATTTGAGCACCGACATATGCATTTCCGTTGCCAAATAGCCAGGAAGCCACGTGAGAAACAAAAACCACGAGTAGCCATACGCGGCGAAGCCGATCAATGTCGCCCACACCTTTTTCTTCGTCAGCAAATACCGGATCGTTTTCCAAACGTTTCCGGACGTTTCGTCTGACTTTTGCGCTCCGCCCTGGACGATATAGTCGTACTCTTCTTTGGACAGCTGTTTGTCTTCATGCGGATCGCGGTATGTCACCCAGAACATGACGGCGTAAACTAAGCTGAGCACCGCGGTCGTATAAAAACCGGCCCGCCATCCCCATTCGGTGATGATCCAAGCGATAATCGGGGTTCCGATGGCGTTTGACAGCTTCGATTGGGCGTCATAAAGGGAAATCGCGGTCGCTCGCTCGTGGCGTGGGAACCACTGGCCGACCGCTTTGGCGGCTGCCGGGAAATACGGTGCTTCTCCGATGCCCAAGAGAACGCGTGACAACATAACAAGCCCTTGGCCGCTGGCGATGGCAGTCAAAAAGCACGCCACTGTCCAAATGATCGTCCCGACACGCGTCACCCATTTGACGCCGATTTTATCAAGGATGACGCCGGCTGGGATTTGCAGCAGGGCGTATGACCAAGCAAACGCTGATAGCAAAATGCCAAGCTGCCCCGGGGTTAGGTTGAATTCTTCGGAAAGCGGCTGAATGCCGACCGACATGTTAATGCGGTCAAAATAGTTGACGATGACTCCTACGGCAATCAAGGAGGCAACCGCCCAGCGGCGTTTTTTCACCATAAATGATTCACCATCCTACGTTTGAAAGAATTATAATGGTGTACGAGGGGATAACGTTCCACCTTTTGTATTTTTTTGCAGTGAAGCGATAAAAAGAATTATAGCAAACTAGATTTGATCTGTCTATATTGTTTGAATATTGCATAAGAACGGGTTTTCTGTTATCTTCTAAAAAGCAGGTGCTTGACAAGTTGATTTTTCGCGGTGATGCCTAGGGAAGGGAATCTTATACAATGGTTTGCGGCGGGCAGACTGGGGACGGTGCTATACGTTCCGTTTGGCTTCGTTTCCTTTGGCTGCTGTTTGACAAGCATGATGGGAGGAGCCGTTGATGCAACGAAAGGCGATAAAAGTGAGACACATATGGATCGGCGGCGAAGAGCCGTGCATTTGCGCTCCTATTGTCGGAGCGGATGACGAACAAGTGCTGCGCGAGGCGGAGGAAGTGTGCCGGAAGCGGCCGGATTTGCTTGAATGGCGGGCTGATTTTTTTCGAATGATTGATGATCAAGACCGCGTATTGGCGACGGCCCGTGCGCTTCGGAGCGTAGCGGGGGACATTCCGATTTTGTTTACGATCCGTTCCGAGCGGGAAGGGGGGCAGCCGATTCCGCTCGATGAAAACGAAAGGGAGCGGCTGCTTGCGGCGGTGTGTGAAAGTCGGACGGTCGATTTGGTAGACTATGAGCTAGCTTATGGAGACCGTATTGCGGATGTGCGCCGCATGGCGGAACAATGCGGCATTCGACTCATTGTGTCGCGCCATTACTTTGACGGCACTCCTTCGAAAGAAACGATTGTGGCGGATATGCGCGCGGCTGAGCGGTACGGCGCCGACATCGCCAAAGTGGCGGTAATGCCTAAATCGCCGGGAGATGTGCTTGTCTTGTTGCAGGCGACAGAGGAAGCGCGATGTGAGCTGTCGATCCCGCTCATTACGATGGCGATGGGCGGACTCGGTGCTATTACCCGGCTGGCTGGCTGGCTGTTTGGCTCAGCGGTGACGTTTGCTGTCGGAAACCAAAGCTCCGCCCCAGGGCAAATTCCGATTGAGGATGTGCGGGCGGTGCTGTCGGTTTTGCAAACATATAGCCGCTGACCGGTGTTGGCGGGAATATGGCTAAGGCTTGGCGAGTACGTGTCGGTTGGGGAAGAAAGGAGAGTGCATCATGAACAGACAAACCGCCATCCCGCTCCGCGAACGGAACATCATTTTGATCGGCTTTATGGGAGCGGGGAAAACGACGATCGGGCAGCTGGTGGCGAAAAAGCTGTACCGTGACTTTATTGATGTCGACGCGGAAATCGAGCGGCGGCACGGGATGTCGATTCCGGAGATGTTCGCGCAAAAAGGGGAAGCGTACTTTCGGCAGGTGGAGCGCGAGCTGATCGTCGATTTGTGCACAAATACAAGGCTGAAAATTCTTTCGCTCGGCGGCGGCGCGTACTTGCAGGAAGAGGTGCGGCGCGCCTGTTTGGCTCATGGCATCGTCTTTTTCCTTGACTTGTCGTGGGAGCATTGGAAAGAAGAGCGGCTGCCGCTTATTGTCGACAGCCGGCCGGTGTTGAAAAACAAGACGCTGGAAGAAGTGGAGCAGCTCTTTTTCCAGCGGCAGTCGGCTTACGCGCTTCATCACTCGCGCGTCGTGATCAATGAACTGGAAGCGGAACAGGCGGCCGAGCAAATCGTCGAGTCGATCAAATGGACATGGGACGTCTATGAGCCGAACCGCTAAAAGGCAGGTGAAAAACGGCTGTCACGCGCGAATCGGCGGCATTTTCATCAGAAAGGAAAGCTGATTGTGCGAAGCTTCTCTAATTGAGAAGTTGATGGAATCAGTAGTATTTTGCACTACATCACCATCCCCCCTAGGGGAGGCATGGCGGCGGGCAAGCTCCTAGCAAGGGGCTTGCTTTTTTTTTTGCTATGGTTTGAAGGGCGATAGACCGCCAAGGAAAATTGGCACGCCGCCCTTGCTCGTTCTTGCTGGACAATCTTTCCTTAACGGGCGCTGGGAGCCGCTATTGATCAAAGGCGTCAACCTCGGCATCGGCAAACCCGGCGCCTTCTCTGGGGAAACGAAGAGTGCCGGTTGCTGCGGACGGCAACCGAGATTGATATCCCTGTTGATGTGGGCGATTTGCGTCTCATTGACCGGAAGGTGTGCGATCAGTTACGCTATATGAGGGAGCGAAGCCGTTTTGTCCGGGGGCTGGTGAGCTGGGGCGGTTTCTGGCAGACGGCGGTCGAGTACGAGCGAGAGCCGCGTTTCGTCGGTGAGACGAAATACCCGCTCCAAAAAATGATTCGCTTTTCGTTTGATGGCATCACCTCCTTTTCCTATAGGCCGCTGAAGCTGGCGGGTTGGCTTGGATTCTTGTTGTCGGCTGCCGGCGTTGAGGGGATGTTCGTCGTCCTTCGCTCCAAATGGTTCGCCCATTCGACAGTCGCGGGCTGGGCGTCGCTGTTGATGGCCATGCTTCTTGGCAACGGGGTGACATGGCTCATGCTTGGTGCAATTGGAGAGTGTATCGGGCGTATTTACGATGAAGTGAAAGATCGGCCGCTTTTATATTATCAACGAAACATGGGGAGTCACAACGAAACATGAACGAAAACCTTCATACATTTCGTAAAGAAAAACAAGCGGTATGGCGGTTTGCCGTCGTCGGGGTGGGCAATACGGCGATTGATTTTGTCGTCTTTTTTGTGCTTGCGGCGCTCAGCGTCCCGGCGGCGGCCGCCCAAATGGCTTCCTATGGTGCCGGGATGGCCAACAGCTACATTTGGAACCGGCGTTGGACGTTTGAAGTGAAGCGAAAGGCGAATATCGGGGAATTTTTGCGCTTTCTTGCCGTCAACGGGTTGTCGCTTGGCGCGTCGCTGGCGGTTTTGCTTGCAGCGGAACGGCTCGCGCCGCTTTGGCTGACGAAAATGGCGGCTACAATGGCCGGGATGGCGGTGAACTTTGTCGGCAGCCGTGTTTGGGTGTTTGCGGAAACGGGAAAATAAGAAAACGATCCGGAAGCCATGCGTTGGGTCCGGATCGTTTTATGCTTTAGGAGAGCATCCGGCGCATCCGCTCGCTGGCGGTTTGCATCGAGTCGGCGGTGATTTCCCGGTGGGTGACAAAGCGGATGACGCCGGCATCGAACGGGCTGGCCAAGATGCCCGCTTCTTTTAGGCGGGCGACAAACTCGTCGTTGGACAGTCCGGTGCCGTGAATATCGCAAAGAACGATGTTCGTTTCTACACCGGCGACATCGTACACGTCATCGCCGACTTCGGCGTCAAACATCGCTCGGCACATCTCGGGCGCCGGTTTGGTCACTGTATCGCTGCGAAAATCCATAAAAGGTATTGCTATGACTCCCCTTGTGTACGTTTTGGTGGAAAAAGAGCCGGCCGCCCATTTTCTAGCTGCCGGCTTCGCTAAGGCGCTCCGATTTGCTTTACTTGCGAATTTGCCCCGTCCCGTACACGAGCGATTTCGTCGTCGTGATGGCGACAAGCCCCATCGGGCCACGGGCGTGCAGCTTTTGCGTGCTGATGCCGATTTCCGCCCCGTAGCCGAACTGCTCGCCGTCCGTGAAGCGGGTGGACGCGTTATGGTACAAGACAGCGGCGTCGACCGCTTGGAAAAAGCGGCGGACGTTCGTTTCGTTTTCGGTGATGATCGCCTCCGAGTGCTTCGTTCCGTAACGGCGGATATGGGCAATCGCCTCATCGACATCGGCGACGAGCTTAACCGCCAAAATCGGCGCCAAATATTCCGCATGCCAGTCGTCTTCCGTCGCCGGCTTGATGAACGGATGCGATGACGCGAGGCGGTCGTCGCCGCGCAGCTCAACGCCACGGGCGTGAAGCGTCTCAAGCAAGTCACTTGTGTGCGGCCATGTTTCATGAATGAGCACCGTTTCAACGGCGTTGCAGACGGACGGCCGCTGCAATTTGGCGTTCAGGACGATCTCGATCGCCATTTGCCGCTCGGCTGATTCGTCGATGACAATATGGCAGTTGCCGACGCCGGTCTCAAGCACCGGCACGGTGGCATTTTCGATGACCGAGCGGATGAGCCCGGCGCCGCCGCGCGGGATGAGCACATCCAAATAGTTATTGAGGCGGAACATCTGTTGCGCCGTTTCCCGGCTCGTGTCCTCCAGCAGTTCAATGGCCGCATCGGGCACGGCGGTGGTGCGAAGCGCCCCTTTCATGACGGAAACAAGCGCTTTGTTTGAGTGAAGCGCCGACGAGCTGCCGCGGAGCAGGACGGCGTTTCCGGTTTTCAGGCAAAGGCTGGCGGCATCGACCGTGACGTTCGGCCGCGCTTCATACACCATGCCGACCACTCCGAGCGGCACGCGCACCGTTTGAATGCGAAGTCCGTTCGGCCGCGTCCACTCACTGACGATTTCCCCGACCGGATCGAGAAGGGAAGCGACTTGGTGGACGCCGCCGATGATTTGGTCCATTCGTTCGTCGGTGAGCTGCAGTCGGTCAAGCAAAGCCGGTGACAGCCCTTGCTCGCGACCTTGAGCCATATCTTTCTCATTTTCTTGCAAAATGAAGGCGCGTTCCCGGTCAAGAGCCTCGGCGATTTTTGCCAATGCCGCGTTTTTTTCCTCCGTTGACAGCATGGCCAGCGTCTGCGCCGCGGTTTTCAGACGTTCGGCTTTTTCAAGCAGTTCGGTCATTTGAATACACTCTCCTTTCGCAATGTGACCCAATTGTCGCGGTGAATGACTTCCGGGCGGTGCAAGTACGAGTATTGCCGCGCTTCGTCGCTCGGGAGTCCTTTTACTTTTTCTAAATCGGCGGCGGCATAATACACTTGGCCGCGGCCGATCGTGATCCCTTTTTCATTGACGACATCGACGACATCCATCGCATGAAAGTCGCCGGAAACGGCTGTGACGCCGGCGGGAAGCAAGCTTTTGCCGCGCGCAAGGAGCGCTTCCTCCGCGCCGCTGTCAACGGTGATCGTGCCGGCAACCGGCGCGTGATACGCGATCCATTGCTTATGCATTTGCATTTGTTTCGGGAACGGGGCGCCGATGTACGTCCCGTCGCCTTTTCCGGCTAAAATATCGGCGAGTGTTTCTTTGCCGCGTCCGGTGCCGATAAAAACGCTGACGCCGAAGGACAACGCTTTTTGAGCGGCTGACAGCTTCGAGCGCATGCCGCCGGTGCCGACCGCCGAGCCGCTGCCGCCGGCCGCTTCGACCATCTCGTCTGTAATGTGCGGCAAAAAGGCATATTTTTTCGCTTGCGGGTTCGTTTTCGGATTGGCGTCATACAGCCCGTTAATATCGGTCAGCAAAATGAGCGCATCGGCGTGCAAAAAGCCGGCGACAAGCGCCGAAAGCATGTCATTGTCGCCAAACGTCAATTCTTCAACAGAAACGGAGTCGTTTTCATTGATGACCGGGATCGCCCCATGTTCGAGCAACGTCGTCATCGTGGCGAACAAGTTGCGAAACCGCTCGCGGCTGTAAAAGTCGCTGCGCGTCAACAACAGTTGGGCAGCCGTGAAGCCAAAGCGGGCGAACGCCGAGCTGTACGCCTGCATGAGCAAGCTTTGCCCGACGGCGGCAGCGGCCTGTTTGCCGGCGATCGTCGTCGGCCGCGCCGGGTAGCCGAGCGGCCCGAACCCGGCGGCGACGGCGCCGGAGGTGATGAGAATGACGTCATGGCCGAGCTGTTTCAAATGGGCGATGGCTTCGACATGGTTGAGCAGTTTGTCGCGGCAAAGGCCGCCTTTCGGATCGGTGAGCGAGCTGCTCCCGATTTTGACAACGACGCGCTGCCGTTTCATCGCATTCTTCCCTCCTTTGTATGTTGAATGGCCATTCTGCAAAGTAGCGGAGCAACAAAAAACGCTTTTCCTCCTTTCGTAAAAGGACGGAAAAGCGTTCCGCGGTACCACCTTTTTTGGCGCCTAAAGCACCCTCTTTGACCTGTAACGCAGGCGTGCGGCTTATGTTTGCATAAGCGGCCGTCTAGGGCAGGTTCAACCGACTTCCTGCGAGGAACCTTCCAGCCTATGGGTCCCACTCTCTGGCGCATTCCCTCGGTTTACTAGTCCCGTGCCGTTATCAGTATTTCACTGTCAAGGGCATTTCAACGATTCGTAGTTTGTAAGACATTATGCCGCCAAATCTCTCCATTGTCAAGGGGAACAGGTGATTTTGGCGCGACGTCGGCGGGAACAAGGAATGAAAACGCATTCGGAATAAAGTTAATTGTCATTTTATTAGAAAAAGTGGTACAATACTAGCAACCTATTAATCTGAACGATGGAGGGACTTTCAATGAAAACACGGCGCAGCGACATGATCAAAAAAGGATTTGACCGGGCTCCGCACCGCAGCTTGTTGCGGGCGGCCGGCGTGAAGGAAGAAGATTTTGACAAACCGTTTATCGCGGTTGTCAATTCGTATATTGACATTATTCCAGGGCACGTCCATCTGCAAGAGTTTGGGAAAATCGTGAAGGAAGCGATCCGTGAGGCGGGCGGCGTGCCGTTTGAAATGAATACAATCGGCGTCGATGACGGCATTGCGATGGGGCATATCGGGATGCGCTATTCGCTTCCGAGCCGGGAAATTATCGCCGACTCGATTGAAACCGTTGTTTCCGCACATTGGTTTGACGGCATGGTGTGCATTCCGAACTGCGACAAAATTACGCCGGGAATGATGATGGCGGCGATGCGGCTCAACATTCCGACAATTTTCGTCAGCGGCGGGCCGATGAAAGCCGGCGTGACGAAAGACGGGCGGAAAATTTCCCTCTCGTCCGTGTTTGAAGGAGTCGGGGCGTATTTAGGGGGAACGCTCGATGAGAAAGGGCTTGAAGAGCTTGAACGATACGGCTGTCCGACGTGCGGGTCGTGTTCAGGCATGTTTACCGCCAATTCGATGAACTGTCTGGCCGAAGCGCTTGGGCTCGCGCTGCCGGGCAACGGCACGATTTTGGCAATCGACCCGGCGCGCAAGGAGTTTGTCCGCGAGTCGGCGAAACAGCTCATGTATTTGATCGAACATGACATTAAACCGCGCGACATCGTCACGGAAAAAGCGATCGACAACGCGTTCGCGCTTGATATGGCACTCGGTGGCTCAACGAACACGGTGCTGCATACGCTCGCGATCGCCAATGAAGCCGGCATCGAGTACTCGCTTGAGCGCATTAACGAAGTGGCGGCGCGCGTGCCGCATTTGGCGAAACTCGCCCCGGCATCGGATGTCCATTACATCGAAGATTTGCATGAAGCGGGCGGCGTTTCGGCGGTGTTGAACGAGCTGGCGAAAAAAGAAGGGGCGCTTCATCTCGATACGCTCACCGTCACCGGCAAAACGCTTGGCGAAAACATTGCCGGCTGTGAAGTGAAAAACTATGACGTCATCCGGCCGATCGACAACCCGTATTCGGAAACGGGCGGGCTCGCCATTTTGTTCGGCAACTTGGCTCCGGACGGCGCCGTCATTAAAACCGGGGCGGTGCAAGGCGGCATTACGCGCCATGAAGGGCCGGCGATCGTCTTTGACTCTCAAGAGGAAGCGCTTGAAGGCATCGCCAGCGGCAAAATCCAACCTGGCCATGTTGTCGTCATCCGCTACGAAGGGCCAAAAGGCGGCCCTGGAATGCCGGAAATGCTCGCCCCGACATCGCAAATTGTCGGCATGGGGCTCGGTACAAAGGTGGCGCTTGTCACTGACGGCCGCTTCTCCGGTGCTTCGCGCGGCTTGTCGATTGGACACGTCTCTCCGGAAGCGGCTGAGGGTGGGCCGATCGCGTTTATCGAAGACGGCGATATCATCGAAATCGACACGGTCAAACGGACGATCAACGTCAAGCTTTCTGATGAAGAGCTCGAACGCCGGAAGGCGAACTGGAAAGGCTTTGAGCCGAAAGTGAAAACCGGATATCTCGCCCGCTACTCGAAGCATGTCACCTCAGCGAGCACGGGGGGGATTATGAAAATTTAATGGAATGAATGGGAACAGGAAGGCGCGCTCACTTATTATGGGCGCTGCTTTCCTTTTTTCCGTAAAAATGCCTGCGCCTTGATCAGGCATTTTCATGCTAGGGGACGAGCAACGCCTGCTCATAGATGTATTTAGAAATATGCACACTTTGATAAGGTTTTTTATGCCCGGATGGGGGAGAAACTCGTCTGTGAATCTTTTCTCGTATGTTGCGAGAGAAAATTGATCATTTTGAAGAAACGATTTAAATGTGAACGGCTTCCCCTTCCTTTAGCTTGAAGAGGAAGATTTTCCGTTTCGCGGCGAAACCAACCTTTCGTCTCCTTGAGCGTATTTTGGGCTGTTCCCGCCCTTTAAACATATCCGGTGATTGGTCGTTCGTCCGTGCCATGAATCCTTTATCTTTGGAAGATTTCGCTTCGTTTTCCCATTGGATGTTCTCCGTGCCTTCTACATTCAGTCCAAAAAGAACATGATCGATCTTTCGTTCGTTCTGCGGTTTGGCTGACGTCCACTAACATTCATCTTGCACCTACTCCCGAGTTGTGCTCTTCCCGTCCTTTGAGATCGGAAATTTATTCCAGCAAACATGCAAAGCAGAGGTCTCGCTGCACTTTCATCATTATTTTGACCGTTTTCTGCTCAAAAAAGTGTTGACATTTTAAAATATTTAACCTATTTTAAAATTAAATATGATATTTTAATATATAACGTTTAATAAACGTTATATATTTTTATTCCCGATGAAATCGCTTTAAAAAAAGGGGGATTTGACAATGATTTTGCATGACATTGAGACAGCCGAGCGCAGTGAGCTTGAGGCACTCCAGCTTGGGCGGTTGCAGGCGACAGTGGAACGGGTGTATAAGCGGGTGCCATTTTATCGCGAGCAGTTTGACCAAGCGGGTGTGAAGCCTGAGGATGTTCGGACGTTGGATGATGTGCGTAGGTTGCCGTTTACGACCAAAAGCGATTTGCGCGCACATTATCCGTTTGGCCTGTTGGCGGTTGACACCACTCAATGCGTTCGCTTGCACGCATCAAGCGGCACGAGCGGCAAACCGACAGTTGTTGCTTATACAAGACAGGATATCGATCATTGGGCCGATATTGTAGCGCGGGCGTTCGCTATAGCTGGTGGAAAGCCGGGGGACATCGTTCACAATGCATATGGGTACGGGCTGTTTACAGGCGGACTTGGGATTCATTATGGCAGTGAACGGCTTGGGGCGGTCACCATTCCTGTTTCCGGCGGCAACACTGACCGGCAAGTGATGATCATTGAAGATTTTCAGCCGACCATCATTTGCGGCACGCCGTCTTATGTGTTAAACATTGCCGAGCGGATGAGAGAATTGGGCAAAGATCCTCGGCGGACGTCGTTGAAATACGGGATTTTTGGTGCGGAGCCATGGTCGGAAGAAATGCGGCGTACACTTGAAGAGGAATTTGGCATTAAAGCGTGTGATATTTATGGATTAAGTGAAGTGATCGGCCCTGGGGTGGCCATGGAATGCCATGAAGCGCAAAACGGCCTCCATATTGCCGAAGATCATTTCTTTGTTGAAGTCATCAATCCGAAAACGCTTGAGCCGGTGGCCGAAGGGGAAGAAGGAGAGCTTGTTTTTACGAGTTTGACGAAAGAAGCATTTCCGGTTATCCGCTATCGGACAGGTGATATCGCTTCCGTGACAAGAGAGCGGTGTGTTTGTGGACGGACGACGGTGCGCATGTCGCGGGTCAAAGGACGCGTTGACGACATGATTATTATCCGTGGTGTCAATGTATTTCCATCGGAAATTGAGCATCACCTCCTTCGTGTTTCGGAACTGGCTCCACACTATCAATTGCATCGGCTTCTCAAAGGACATTTGGAAGCGCTTGAATTGCATGCTGAGGTGACGGAATATTTTTACAATAGGATTGGCGGCGATTTGCAAAGCGGTGCGGCGCTTGAGCTTGTTCGACGTGTCCAATCGTTGTTAAAAACGCATTGCTTGATTTCGATTGGTGTTCGTCTTCATCCACCGAAAACGCTTCCTCGTTCAGAGGGAAAAGCGGTGCGTGTCATTGATCAGCGCAAGCTCGAAGCGAAGCAACTTATCTGAATTAAGGGAAAAGATAGAAAAAAATCTTGCAAAGTTTATAACAATAAAATATAATGACGTTAAATAAACGTTATATATTTTTTAAATCATATTAATAGGGGGATGGATAATGGGGACGACAATGGTGTTTACTCGCCTGTCTGAAGAGGAAAAGTATGAGCGGTTTATGCGCCGCATCGAGGCGGGGGAGAAAATCGAGGCAGACGATTGGATGCCGGACGAATATCGGACGACACTCATTAAGCTCATCGCGATGCATGCAGTCAGCGAAATTATGGGGGCGCTTCCAGAAAAAGAGTGGGTGCCAAAGGCGCCGTCATTGCGCCGAAAGCTTGGCATTATGGCAAAAGTGCAGGATGAAATGGGACATGGCCAGCTGCTGATTCGGGTCGCAGAGGACTTGATGGCTCCTCTCGGCAAGACAAGGGAAGATATTCTTGAAGATTTGTTGAATGAGCGGTTGAAGTTTCACAATGTCTTTCATATGGCAGCACCGACGTGGGCGGACGCCGGGTTGATCGGTTGGCTTGTCGACGGAGCGGCGATTATGACGCAGACCAATATGCTGGATGCGTCATACGGACCGTATGCGCGGGCATTGAAGCGCATTTGCGCTGAAGAGGTGTTTCATGCCCAGCATGGCGAGTCGATTATTTTAGCGTTAGCCGAGGGAACGAAAGAACAAAAAGAGATGCTCCAAGAGGCACTTAACCGTTGGTGGGAAGCGCTGCTCATGTTTTTCGGCCCGCCGACGGCGGAAACGACAGGAACGTCCAAACAGGATGCCACGATCAAATACCGCATCCGTACCAAAACAAATGAACAATTGCGCCAAGACTACTTTACAAAGTATGTGCCGCGCATTTGGTCGCTCGGACTGAAGATTCCGGATGAGACGATGCATTTTGATAAGGAGCAAGGAAAGTGGATTTACCGGCAACCGGATTGGGAGAAATTTAAAGAAATCATCCGCAACAATGGACCGAAATCGCAAGAGCGGCTTGAATTGCGCCGGACGGCGCATAAGCAGAACGCCTGGGTGCGCGAAGCGCTCAGCGCCGTACGGGCGGTTGGATGAAAGGGGGATGATCACAATGGGGAAAGAACAAGGCTTTTATCAAGTGTTTGAGGTGTTCAGTCGAAGAACGCCGGACGCACCGCTTCAACACCAATTCAGCCTGCTTGCTCCGAATGAGGAGATTGCGTTCGTCATGGCGCAGGAGAACTTTATGCGCCGCGAGCCGGTTTCTGACCTTTGGGTTGTGAAACGGGATTATATCCGGCGAATCAATGAAGAGGAAAAAGCAGCACTTAAGCGGCTCGATAACAAAGATTACCGGTTGACGCGAGGATACGGAGATTTGAAAAAACGGTGGCGTAAATACGAGCAAAAGATGTTTGATGAAAAAGAAATTTTATCATGGAAAGGCGAGATTCGGCGATGAGCGAAAAACAAATCCATTTTCATCCCGATGGTCAGGAAGCGCTTGTTGAGTTGTTGTTCCAGCTTGCGGATGATGATTTTTTAGTTGCCTACCGGGGGTCGGAATGGCTTGGGTTGGCCCCCCATATTGAAGAAGACATCGCGTTTTCTTCCATCAGCCAGGACACGATGGGGCACGCTGCCATGTACTATCAGCTGCTTGAAGAGCTGGGCCACGGTCCTGCTGATGAATTGGCCCACGCCCGGCCGGCTGCGGCGCGGCGCAACGCGGTATTGCTCGAGCTGCCAAACGGTCCGGGGCACTACTTGCGTGAGCCCCGCTATGACTGGGCATTCACCGTTGTCCGCCAGTACTTTTATACACAGGCGAAGCGCGTTCGCCTTGAATCATTGACAAAAAGCGCATATACGCCGTTGGCCGAAGTGGCAGCGAAAATTCAAGTGGAGCTGCACTATCATTTGCTCCATTGGCATACGTGGTTTGTTCAATTGACGAATGCCCCGGGTGAAGCGCGGACGCGAATGGCGAAAGCCGTTCAAGATGTGGCGGCTGATTTTGCCGGCGTATTGACGCTTGGGGCGAAAGGGGCGGACATGGCGCGATGGGGGTTGATTGACGACGAAAAGGAGCTGACAGAAAAGACGATCGCAGCGTTGGCGCCGGCTTTTGCTGAAGTCGGGCTCGAGTGGCCCATGCCATTCGGTATGAAACATGGCAACGGCCGCAACGGCGAGCATACGCCGGACTTGGATGATGCACTGGCAACGCTCTCAGAAGTTTATCGCGCCATTCCACAAGCTGTATGGTGAGAGACGCATTTTGTTTCGAAAAAGACCGATGTCATCGCTTTCCCGTCCTTCTGAAACAGCAGCCGACAGCAACGTGGTCGGCCGCGCGGAAGGCAAGCAGGGCGGAACGGTGCCCGGGCCGGAGGGACGGGAAGCATATTGACGATCGGAACATGTGAGGGAGAACCATGACAAAGGAAGAGGTTTGGAAAACGTTGGAGTTGGTGAAGGACCCGGAAATCCATTCGGTTAGCATCGTCGATCTCGGGATGGTGGAACAGGTTGACGTTCATGATGGATCGGTCTCGGTTTCTTTGTTGCCGACGTTTCTCGGGTGTCCGGCGCTCGATATCATCCGCGCCAGGGTGGAGGAAGCGTTAAAGGAAGCAGGGGCCTCGGCGGTGACGGTTGAGTTCCTTCGCCAGCCGCCATGGACCTCTGACCGGATCAGCGAAACCGGGCGCGAACGGCTGAAGCAGTTCGGCATTGCCCCGCCGCCGCAGCAAATGTCGCCGGGGGCATGGCAAGTCGAGTGTCCGTATTGCGGAGCTGAGCGGACAGTGATGGAAAACTTGTTCGGTCCGACCGCCTGTCGCAGCATTTTCTATTGCAAACAATGCAAAAATCCGTTTGAAGCGATGAAGCCCGTATTAACGTTAGGATAAGAAAAAGGGGAGGAGACGTTCGCGATGTTTAAAATGATCGCCCTATACAAACAACCGAAAGATAAGGAACAGTTCGATGCTCACTATTACGGAACGCACGTGCCGCTGACAGAAAAAATTCCCGGCCTTCGAAAAATTAAGGTGACGAAAATTACCGGCACGCCGATGGGGACAGAAAGCGAATATTATTTGTTATGTGAAATGTATTACGACAGCCGGGAAGCGTTTCAAGAAGCGATGAAAACGAAAGAAGCAAAAGCATCGGCCAAAGACGTCATGTCGTTCGCCGGGGATCTTGTCACGTTTATGGTGGGTGAGGAAGTGGAACATGAGTGAATTTGTTTCGATTGCCGTGCGGCAAGAGGGGGCAGTTGGCGTCATTGAACTCGCGCGTCCGGATGTGTTGAATGCGTTAAGCCGCCAAATGGTGGCGGAAATCGTGATGGCGGCCGAAACGTTTGACCGGGATGAAGCAGTGCGCGTCATCGTGCTTACCGGGCGCGGGCGGGCGTTTGCGGCAGGGGCGGATATTAAAGAGATGGCGGAAGATGACCCTGTTCGTCTTGAGTTGCTGAACCAGTTCGCGGATTGGGATCGCCTGTCCATCATCAAAACCCCGATGATTGCTGCCGTAAACGGTCTGGCGCTTGGGGGCGGCTTTGAGTTGGCGCTTACGTGCGATCTTTTGATTGCTTCGTCAACCGCGGAGTTCGGTTTTCCGGAAGTGAACCTTGGCGTTATGCCAGGTGCAGGAGGCACGCAGAGGTTAACGAAACTAATCGGACCGAAACGGGCGCTTGAGTGGCTATGGACCGGGGAGCGCTTGTCAGCAAAGGAGGCGCACAAACTCGGCATCGTTACGCGCGTCGTCAGCCCTGAACTGCTAATGGAAGAAACGATGCGGTTAGCCGGGCGTCTTGCCGCACAGCCGCCGTTGGCTCTCCGGCTGATCAAGGAAGCGGTGCAAAAAGCGGTCGATTATCCACTGTATGAAGGCATGCAATTTGAGCGGAAAAACTTCTATCTGTTGTTCGCCTCGGAAGACCAAAAAGAAGGGATGGCGGCGTTTTTGGAAAAACGGAAGCCGCGCTTCCAAGGAAAATAAAGGGGGGCGCTTTATGTACGAAACAATCCGGTATGAAGTGAAGGAGCAAGTCGCTTGGTTGACGCTGAACCGGCCTGATCAGATGAATGCGTTTACAGAGCAGATGAACGCCGAAGTGATTAAGTCGTTAAAGCAGGCAGCGGCGGACCAAAACGTGCGTTGTGTCGTGATTACAGGTGCCGGGCGGGCGTTTTGCGCCGGGGAAGATTTGAGTGGTGTAACAGAAGAGATGAACCATGGCGATGTGTTGCGCACTCGATATGCGCCGATGATGAGAGCGCTTCACCGGCTTGAAAAGCCAGTCGTCGCGGCAGTGAATGGGGTGGCGGCCGGTGCGGGTATGAGTTTGGCGTTGGCGTGCGATTTTCGGCTTCTTTCGGAAAAAGCGAGTTTCGCCCCGGCGTTTATCCATATCGGCCTTGTGCCGGATGCCGGCCATCTCTACTATTTGCCTCGTCTCATCGGACGGGCGAAGGCACTTGAAGTTGCGGTGCTCGGGGAAAAAATATCTGCTGAACAGGCCGTCTCGCTCGGGCTGGCAACAAAAGTGATTCCTCTATCAAATTGGGAGGAGGAAGTAACGCAGTTTGCCGAGCGGCTCGCTGCTATGCCGACAAAGGCAATTGGACTTGTGAAGCGGCTGCTTCAGGAAAGCGAAGAAGCCGCATTTGACCGCTACCTCGAACGGGAAGCGGAATGCCAGCGCATTGCGGGATTGACATCCGACCATCGCGAAGGGGTCAAGGCGTTTTTCGAAAAACGGAAACCAACGTTCCAAGGAAACTAAGCACAAGGGGGAAAGAGACCATGGCAACTGTCAAACAAAAGAAAATGGAATCCATGCCGACAAAACGTGATTTCTATCATTTGATTATTAACGGCGAGCGGGTGGAAAGCGCTTCAGGAGAAACGTTTGAGGTGATCAATCCGGCCACGGGCGAACCGGTTGCCCGCGTTGCGAAGGGGACGCGCGAGGATGCCGAACGGGCGGTGCAGGCAGCGCGGCGTGCGTTTGATCATGGGAAATGGCGTCATTTCCCGGTGCAAAAGCGAGCCCGCATCTTGTATCAAATTGCGGCGATCATGCGTGAACGTTTCAATGAACTCGTTGAATTGGAGATTTTAAATACCGGCAAAGCGCTGTCAGCGGCGCAAGGACAAGTCATGCAAGCCATTGAAGATTTTGAGTTTTTTGCCGGAGCGCTCATTGGCCACCGCGGGGCGGTCAATCCGATGCCAGGGGCGTTTCATAACTATACAGAAAAAGAACCGGTTGGCGTCTGTGCACAAGTCATTCCTTGGAACTATCCGATGATGATGGCAGCTTGGAAAATCGCGCCTGCTATTGCAGTAGGATGCTCGGTTGTCATCAAGCCGGCATCGTTGACGCCGCTCACTTGCCTTGTGTTGGCGGAAATTTGTCATGAAGCTGGCGTCCCGGAGGGGGTTGTCAACGTGGTGACCGGTGCCGGGTCGGAAGTTGGCGATTATTTGGTCGAGCATCCGCTTGTTGACAAAGTTGCATTCACTGGATCGACACCAGTCGGGAAGGAAATTATGGAGAAGGCGTCGAAAACATTAAAACGGGTGACGCTCGAGTTGGGGGGCAAGTCGCCGAGCCTTGTATTTCCGGACGTTGACTTAGAGACTGCTGTTGCCGGTTCGTTGTTCGGCATTTTCTATAATAGCGGCCAATCGTGTGAGGCGCGCTCTCGCTTGTACGTGCATGAAAGCATTTATGATGCCTTTATGGAATCGTTCGTGGCGAAAACAAAGCAGCTCAAACTCGGCAATCCGTTTGATGCCGGTACGCATGTTGGGGCGATCATCAGCCGCGGACAGCTCCAAGTCATTGATGAATACGTGCAGTCAGCGGTCGCTGACGGGGCGACGATCGCTGCTGGTGGGAAAGAAGCGGTAGTCGAGGGCTTTGAAAATGGCTACTGGTATGAGCCGACGATTTTGACGAACGTAAACCATCAAATGAAAGCGGTTCGAGAAGAAATTTTCGGGCCGGTTGTCGTCGTCATGAAATTCCGCGAAGAAGAAGAAGCGGTTGAGTTGGCGAACGATAGCGACTATGGTCTGGCGGCCGCGATTTGGACGAAAGATCATGGACGTGCTGTTCGCGTGGCGAAGCAACTGCGCTCTGGCATTGTGATGGTCAACAGCCCGTTTTCCGCCTTCCCGGGCACGCCGTTTGGCGGTTACAAACAATCTGGATTTGGGCGCGAGTTGTCCGTCGAGGCGCTTGATTTGTACACGGAAACGAAGAGCGTGCTGTCATATTACGGACCGCGTCCGCTCAATCCGTTTGGTGTGTAAGGGAGGGCTTGTCCGGCAGCATGGCTGAAAAAATGGCGTTGCCGGACATGTCTCTAAGGGAGCGTAAGTCATCCGCCCGCTTGTCCGGGCGACAGAAGGCATGTTTCGGTTTGCGGTGCACCCTGTCGTCATCGATGGGGTGACCATTCATTTCACAGCATTTTCGGCTTGGCGAAACGAAGCCCCTGCTCGATGCATCAGCCACTATAGTTCAACATGTGAGAGGAGGAAGACAATGGTCGAACGTCTTGTTGTTGTCGGCAGCGGCGTAATGGGGAGAGGCATCGCTTATGTCGGCGCTGTCGGCGGATTTCAGACGACATTGGTTGACATCAAGCAAGAACAGTTGGATCATGCTAGAAACGAAATTACCTCGATTTTTGAACAAGCGGTCGCTCGGGGGAAACTGACAACGGGAGAGCGGCAAGAGGCTGAAGCGCGCCTTTCGTATTCGCTTGATTTAGCTGACGCTGTGCGTGACGCTGATTTGGTGATTGAGGCCGTGCCGGAAAAGATTGAGTTGAAAAAGCAAGTCTTTGAAACGATTGATGCCCATGCGCCGGCGTCGTGCTATTTTGCGACGAATACATCGACGATGAGCCCGACGGAAATCGGATCATTCACGGGGCGGCCAGAACGGGTTATCGCCATGCACTTTTTCAATCCGGTTCATAAAATGAAGCTGGTCGAGATCATCCGTGGTCTAGAGACAAGCGATGAAACAGCGCAAGTGGCGAAGGAAGTCGCCGGGCGAATGGGGAAAGAAACCGTTGTCGTTAATGAATTTCCGGGATTTGTCACGAGCCGGATCAGCGCCCTTGTCGGAAATGAGGCGTTTTACATGTTGCAAGAAGGCGTGGGAACGCCGGAAGAGATTGACAAGGCGATTAAACTCGGTCTCAACTTCCCGATGGGGCCGTTTGAACTCGCGGATTTAGTTGGGCTTGATGCAAGGTTGAACAACTTGAAATATTTGCATGAAAAGCTGGGGGAAAAATATCGTCCAGCACCATTGTTGGAGCAATATGTTAAAGCCGGGCGGCTCGGCCGCAAAACGGGACGTGGTGTTTACGACTACACGAATCGTGAGAACAACTGATGGACTGACGGTTCGGTTTAGCAAGGGGGAGGAAAAAGATGGCGAGAGAAGTGGTCATCGTTGATGCGGTGCGCACGCCAATTGGCCGCTACAAAGGCGTATTAAAAGACGTCAGACCGGATGATTTAGCTGCTATGGTCATCCGGGCGCTCATCGAGCGAAATCCGGGTTTGCCGGTCGAACAAATTGATGATGTCGTTCTTGGCAATGCCAATCAAGCCGGCGAAGACAACCGCAACGTTGCCCGCATGGCGGCGTTGTTGGCAGGGCTGCCGATTGAGATCGCAGGGGTGACGGTCAACCGGTTGTGCGGTTCTGGCCTTGATGCTGTCAATTATGCGGCGCGGGCGATTTTGGCGAATGAGGCGGATATCATGATTGCCGGTGGCGTGGAAAGCATGACACGTGCGCCGTTTGTCATGCCGAAGCCAGCGAGTGATTTTCCGCGCGGCAACATCGAGATGTACGATACAACGATCGGCTGGCGCTTTATTAATCCGAAAATGCACGAAATGTATGGCACCGACAGTATGCCACAAACGGCAGAAAACGTGGCGAAGCGGTTCGGCATTACGCGCGAGGCGCAAGATGAGTTTGCTTATGAAAGCCAAATGAGAGCGAAACAGGCGATGGAATCGAACCGATTCGCTGATGAACTGGTGCCGGTTGTGTATTACGATCGGAAAGGCAACCGCATTGTGGTCGACAAAGACGAGCATCCCCGTCCGGATACGACGTTAGAGAAGTTGGCCAAGCTGCCGCCGTTGTTTGAAAACGGTACGGTGACAGCTGGCAACTCGTCCGGCGTTAACGACGGGGCGGCAGCGCTTTTGTTAATGAGCGCCGAAAAGGCAAAAGAACTCGGGCTCAAGCCGTTGGCCACCTATGTCACTTCAGCGGTCGCCGGCGTCGAACCGGCCGTGATGGGCCTTGGTCCTATTTTCGCAACACGCAAGGCGCTGGGCCGCGCCGGGTTGTCGCTTGACGATGTGGGGCTTGTCGAGCTGAACGAAGCGTTCGCCTCGCAATCGCTGGAGTGCATTCGCCAGCTGGAGCTCGACCGGGCGAAAGTAAACGTCAATGGCGGGGCGATCGCCCTTGGCCATCCGCTCGGCGCGAGCGGCGCACGCATTTTAACGACATTGATTTACGAAATGCGAAAACGCGGCGTCACCTATGGATTGGCGACGATGTGCATCGGCGTCGGCCAAGGGATCGCGACGATCGTGAAGCACGCAGACGAACGGTAGGAGCGTCCTGCCACAGTCCGGCGGAGTGGTTGTTTTGTTTAGAGGATGGTCAATGATGCGGCTTTCGGTGTAACCTTCTATGCACCGAAAGTAGTTTTAACATGTTTGCCCATCGCCGGAAGCTGGCTGCTTTCCGGCGGTGCGGCACTTTTTTATTCCGCGGATTTTTCCGTTCGTCTTGTCGGTGTAATCAAAGTTTGCTACGATTATATTTCGAGAACAGAATAAAGGGAGTTTATTCAAATGAATACGCGCTCACTGATTTTTACGCTTTACGGCGACTACATCCGTCGTTATGGCGGTGAAATTTGGATCGGCAGTTTAATTCGCCTTCTTCGCGAGTTCGGCCATAACGACCAAGCGGTGCGGGCGGCAGTGTCGCGCATGAGCAAACAAGGTTGGATCCAGGCGGAAAAACGGGGCAATAAAAGCTATTATTCCCTTACGGCACGCGGCGTCAAGCGGATGGAGGAAGCTGCACAGCGCATCTACAAAACGCGTCCTGGGCATTGGGATGGGAAATGGCGCATTCTTATTTATACGATTCCTGAGGAGAAGCGGCATTTGCGCGATGAGCTGAGGAAGGAACTCGTATGGAGCGGATTCGGGACAATTTCCAACAGTTGCTGGATTTCACCGAATAATTTGGAGCAGCAAGTGTATGACTTGATCGACAAATATGAGATCCGCCCGTACGTCGACTTTTTTCTGGCCGAATATGACGGTCCGCATACGGACAAACGGCTTGTGGAAACGTGCTGGAACTTGGACGAGATCAACCAAAAATACGAACAGTTCATTGCCATCTACAGCCAAAAATATGTCATTGACAAGCATAAAATCGAGCGCGGCGAAATGTCGGATGCGGAATGCTTTGTCGAGCGGACGAAGCTCGTCCATGAGTACCGGAAGTTTTTGTTCATCGACCCTGGCCTGCCGGAAGAGCTGCTGCCGAATGAGTGGATGGGAAGCCATGCCGCCGCGTTGTTTAAGGACTACTATCAACAACTTGCCGCACCGGCCAGCCGTTTCTTCGAAGAGGTATTCCAAGAAGGGGTCGAACTCGAGAAAAAGGAAGAAGAAATGCCTGTGGAATGAATCGGGATGCACGGCGTAACGATGGCTGTGCATCCCGATTGGTGTTTCAGAACGTTTCATGCAGACTGTGGCAAGGGGGAAGTAATTCGTAAATGAGAATCGCCGGGGTGCCCACGCGTCGGGCCGCTGCTCATTTGTTTACTGAATGAACAGCAAAAAAGCGGACGGAACATAACGATTTTCGCTCGATGGATGTTTTGGGCTCCAGGGAAAGAGCGGATTAGGGAAGATTTCTTAATTCGACACGACGTGTTCGGGGCGATGTTTTATGAGGCCGTCGGTCTGAAAGTGCCGTGTTATCGTGGAAAGAAGAGGGATATTTCTTTTTTGAAAATTTCCTATTATCGATTATTCTCGTTTCCAGAAAAATGCGGTATAATTCGGGTATAACGTATTTTTTACGGGGTGTGAATCTAATGAATGATGTTTGTCGTTTGCTCGACCTTCGCTATCCGATCATTCAAGGGGGGATGGGGAACATCAGCAACGCCGAGCTGGCAAGCGCCGTATCGGAAGCGGGAGGGCTCGGAACGATCGGCGCCGGGACGATGCCGCCTGATGAGGTTGAGGCGTTGATCGTCGAAACGAAGCGGCGTACCGACCGGCCGTTTGCGGTGAATATTCCGCTGCAGGTGACGCCGCACACCACGGAAGTGGCCGAACTTGTCATCCAACATCACGTGCCGGTCGTTTCCCTTTCCGCTGGCAATCCGGCGCCGTGGATTCCGCGCTTTGCCGAGCATGGCATCAAGGTGATCGTTGTCGTCGCATCCGCCAGTCAGGCTAAAAAAGCGGAAGCAGCCGGGGCGGATCTCGTCGTCGCCGAAGGATACGAAGCAGCAGGGATCAACTCGCCGCTTGAGTTGACCACCATGACGCTCATTCCGCAGGTCGCCAGCGCCGTCCGCATTCCGGTCGTTGCTGCGGGCGGCATCGGCGATGGACGCGGGCTGCTCGCCGCATTCGCGCTCGGCGCCCAAGGGGTGCAGCTTGGCACAAGGCTTGTAGCCACGAAGGAAGCGCCGTTCCATGAAGCATATAAACAGCGGCTTGTTGAGGCGAAAGAAAATGAAACGATCATTGTCGGCCGCTCGGTCGGACGCATTCGCCGCGTTGTACGCATACCATACACCGAAAAGCTGCTCGAATACGAACAGCAAGGCATGCCGCTTGAGCAGTTCCAAGCCTATACGTCGGAAGACCGTCATCGCCGCGGCGCCCTTCTCGGTGATTTCCATGAAGGATTTATCAACGCCGGGCAAATCGCCGGTCTCATCGATGATGTGCCAACGGTGGCTGAGCTCTTTGAACAAATGATGATGGAAGCGAAAACGCAGTGGCAATCATTATCGGAACAGTTTCGCTAAGGTACGAAAGACGCCTGTCAAATGGCGTCTTTTTTTGGTGACAAAAAACGGTTTCGCAACGGTTGACATTGTTAACCATTATCGTTACCATAAGAATAGTAAAAATTATTATAATACAAAAATATTTTTTGTTGCATTAACTTGAAAGCGCTTTCAAGCGGTAAAGCAAAGGAGAGGGGAAGCGATGAATGTTATGGTATCGCCAAACATGTCACAAAGCTTCGATATGTTTTGGCAAATGCGGGAACACGAACAAGTCGTGTTTTGCCATGATGAAACCGCAGGACTGAAAGCGATTATTGCCATTCATAGCACGGTGCTTGGACCGGCGCTCGGCGGTTGCCGGATGCACCCGTATGCGACGACGGAAGAGGCGCTGGCCGATGCGCTGCGGCTGTCGAAAGGGATGACGTATAAATGCTTAGCCGCTGATGTTGATTTTGGCGGCGGAAAAGCGGTGATCATCGGCGACCCGCGCAAAGACAAATCGCCGGAATTGTTTCGCGCCTTCGGTCAGTTTGTCGAGTCATTAAGCGGCCGGTTTTACACGGGAACGGATATGGGGACGACACCGGACGATTTCGTGCACGCGCTGAAAGAGACAAATTGCATCGTCGGTGTCCCGGAAGCGTATGGCGGAAGCGGCGACTCATCGGTGCCAACCGCTGAGGGCGTCGTGTACGGCATTCGGGCGACAAACGAAGTGGTGTTTGGCAGCCGGCACTTGCATGGCAAAACGTATGCGGTCCAAGGGCTTGGAAAAGTCGGAAAAAAAGTGGCGCTTCGCTTGCTTGAAGAAGGGGCGGATCTGTACGTATGCGATTTGAACGAAGCGGCGGTGAAAGAAGTCGTGTCGTACGGCAGACGAATCGGGGCGTCCGTCAAACCGGTGGATGGAACCGACATTTACCGCGCGAAAGCCGATGTGTTCATCCCGTGCGCCTTCGGCGGCATTATTAACGATGACACAGTCGCCGCCCTGCAGGTGAAAGCGGTTGTCGGTTCGGCGAACAATCAGCTGGCTGACAAACGCCACGCCCGAATGTTGAAAGAAAAAGGCATCGTATACGCCCCCGATTATATCGTCAACGCCGGCGGTCTCATCCAAGTGGCCGATGAACTGTACGGGGCGAACAAAGAGCGGGTGTTGGCGAAAACGAAAGCGATTTACGACACGCTGCTCGCCATTTATGCGCGGGCCGAATCGGAAGGAACGACGACGGTCGAGGCAGCTGACCAATTTTGCGAAGAGCGGCTTGAGAAACGCAAACGCCGCAACCATTTCTTCACGCACCAAAAGCGGCCGAAGTGGGAGATTCGACGGTAAAGCGGGATTTCATATGGAATTGTATGTCTGAAAATATTGAATATAAAACCTTATCTTTCGATTTTGAAAAAACAATTGCCCAAACGGGGGAGTTGGATTTATTAGAACGAGGTTGTTTTGCGGCGTATGGGTTTGATTACTATGACATCGGGTATTAAGCCGAGCAAATGGCGGTCGCCATTTTAAAAGGAGAAGCCAAACCGTCGGAGATCAAACCGGAATATCCAAAAAACGTAAAATTGGTGATCAATAAACAGGCGGCGGAAAAACAAGGGATTAAAGTGAAGCCGGAATGGGACCAAATGGCCGAATATATGGAATGAAAGGGTGACCGCTGTTGGTGACAGCCATCACAGGTGCAGTCGAATCAGGGATCATTTATGCCATTATGGCGTTAGGCGTCTATTTGTCGTTTCGCATTTTGGATTTTCCGGATTTAACGGTGGACGGCAGCTTTGTGACCGGGGCCGCGGTGGCGGCGACGTTGATCGTCAATGGCGCCAATCCGTTTGCCGCGACATGTCTGGCGCTTGTCGTCGGATTCGCTGCCGGTTGTATGACCGGGCTTCTTCATACGGCAGGGAAAATCAACTCGCTTTTGTCCGGCATTTTAATGATGATTGCCTTGTACTCGATCAACCTCCGCATCATGGGGCGTTCAAATGTGCCGCTTTTGAATGAAAAGACGATTTTTACCGCCATTCAGGAATGGGCGGCAACGCTCGGGCTTGACGCCGCCGCCGCGAAAACGTGGGGGACGATCCTGTCCATGACGCTGCTTGCTCTTTTATTTAAATGGTTTACGGATTGGTTTTTGCAGACGGAAGTGGGGCTTGCGATTCGGGCGACGGGTGACAATCCGCGCATGATTCGCAGCTTGTCGGCGAACACCAACTTGCTCATCATCCTTGGGCTGGGCCTTTCCAATGCCATGGTCGCGTTCTCGGGGGCGCTTGTGGCCCAATACGGTGCATTTGCCGATGTCGGGATGGGGATTGGCATGATCATTATCGGCTTGGCGTCCGTCATTATCGGCGAGGCGGTATTTGGAACAAAAACGATCGCGCGGGCTACGCTGGCTGTGATCGGCGGGGCGATCATATACCGCATTGTCGTGAGCCTCGCCTTGCGCATCCAATTTCTTGAAACGGGGGATGTGAAGCTCATTACGGCAGCCATTGTCATGTTGGCGCTCGTCGTTCCGCAAATAGTTCGGCAACAAAAAGAGAAAAAACGCAAGGAAGACAGCAGGAGAAAGCGGGCGCACGCAGGGATGACTGTGGCAAACGGAAAGGGTGAAGGGGATGTTGCAGTTAAATCGGATTTGTAAAGTGTTTCATGAGGGAACGCCGGATGAAAAAATCGCCCTTCAACACATTCACTTAACGCTGCAAAAAGGCGATTTTGTCACCGTGATCGGCAGCAACGGCGCAGGCAAATCGACGTTGATGAATGTGATTTCCGGGGTGTTGTTTCCCGATGAAGGAACGATTTGGATTGACGGCCGAGATGTCACGATGATGCCGGAATACGTCCGCTCCCGCTATATCGGCAGGGTGTTTCAAGACCCGATGGCGGGAACGGCGCCGAACATGACGATTGAGGAAAATTTAGCGATGGCGTACGCCCGGAATCAAAAGCGCACGCTCCGCCGCGGGGTGACGAAAAAACGGCGCGATGAGTTTCGCGAGTTGCTCGCGACGCTTCATCTCGGCTTAGAAGACCGTCTTCAGGCGAAAGTCGGCTTGCTCTCAGGCGGCGAGCGGCAGGCGTTGTCATTGCTGATGGCGACATTTACTGAACCTGCCATTTTGCTGCTTGATGAACATACAGCGGCCCTCGACCCAGCTAGGGCGGAGTTGATCACCAACTTAACAAAAGAGATTGTAGGGCGATATCGATTGACGACGTTGATGGTCACCCATAACATGCAGCAGGCGATCGAGTTAGGGAACCGCCTGATCATGATGGACAAAGGACAAATCATTTTGGAAGTGGATGAAGCCGAAAAGAAACGATTAACGGTGGAAACATTGCTCGCGGAATTCCGACGCATTCGCGGGGAACAGCTCATGAGCGATCGGGCGGTATTGAGCTGACCGATGAGCCATTAAAATACGATGGAGAGGAGCGAAGGCATGGAACGTGATTTCCCGATTGTGCAAGTACTGAATGAAGAAGGAGCGATCGTGCGGCCTGAGTATCGTGAACGAATCACGAAAGAATGGACGATGACGATTTATCGCCATCTCATTCGCACGAGAACGTTTGACCGAAAATGTGTCAGTCTCCAACGGCAAGGCCGCATCGGGACGTATGTGCCGTACGAGGGGCAAGAGGCGTGCCAAGTTGGAAGCGCGCTGGCCCTTCACGACGGCGATTGGATGTTTCCGACCTACCGCGATCATGGAGCGATGGTAACGTTCGGCCGGTCGTTAACGACAACTTTGTTGTATTGGAAAGGGCGGACGGAAGGATGTGTTCCGCCTGAAGGGAAAAAGATTGTGCCGCCAAGCGTCCCGATCGCCACCCAGCTTCCTCAAGCAGCGGGGGCAGCATGTGCGGAAATGTGGAAGGGAACGAACCATGCGGTCATTGTGTACTTCGGCGACGGCGCGACATCGGAAGGGGATTTTCATGAAGGGTTGAATTTTGCAAGCGTTTTCAACTCGCCGGTTGTCTTTTTCAACCAAAACAACCAATACGCGATCTCCGTCCCGATCACCCGCCAGATGAAGACGAAAACGATTGCCCAAAAGGCGCTGGCCTACGATATTCCCGGCATCCGCATCGATGGGAATGACGTGTTTGTCGTGTATTTCAAAACGGCAGAGGCGCTCGAGCGGGCGAGAAACGGAGGAGGGCCGACGTTAATCGAAGCGGTGACATGGCGGTATGGCGCTCATACGACGTCCGATGACCCATCACGATACCGCGACCAAGAAGAGAGCAAGAAGCGGCGCGAAACAGCCGACCCGATCAAGCGGATCGAGCGCTTTATGCAGCGAGAAGGCTGGTGGGATGAAAAGTGGGCGAACCGCGTGCAAGAGGAAGTGAACGCTGAAATCGAGCGGGCGGTGGCGGACATGGAGCGCTATCCAAAAGCGAACGTGTCGGATATGTTTGATTTTGTATTCGCACAGCCGACATGGACGATTGCGGAACAGAAAGAAGCGTATCTTCAGTGGAAGCGGGGGATGGAATGATGACGACAAAAGTGGGCACGAAGACGCTTACGCTTGTGCAAGCGGTCAACGATGCGTTGCGCACGATGTTACAAGAGCGTGAAGATGTCATTCTGCTCGGGGAAGATATCGGGAAAAACGGCGGTGTGTTCCGCGCCACTGACGGATTGTTTGAGGAATTTGGCGGGCAGCGGGTAATCGACACGCCATTAAGTGAAGCCGGATTTACGGGCGCGGCGATCGGAATGGCGCTTGGCGGGTTTCGCCCGGTTGTCGAAATTCAGTTTTTAGGGTTCATTTACCCCGCCTATGAACAAATCATGACCCACGCGGCGCGCATGCGGGCGCGGACGAGAGGGCATTTTACCGTGCCGTTGGTCATCCGCGCCCCGTACGGTGCAGGAGTAAGGGCTCCGGAAATTCATTCGGAGAGCACGGAAGCGCTGTTTACCCATATGCCGGGGATGAAAGTCGTCTGTCCTGCATCGCCGTATGATGCCAAAGGGTTGCTGATTGCAGCGATTGAAGATCCGGACCCCGTCCTCTTTTTGGAACCGATGCGCAGCTATCGGGCGTTTCGCGAGGACGTTCCGGAAGGGAAATATACGATTGATATCGGCAAAGGAAAAAAGCGGCGCGAAGGGGACGATGTGACCGTCATTGCGTGGGGCGCCATGGTGCCGGTCGCCATGAAAGCGGCGGAAGAGGCGGAGAAAAAAGGGATTGATGCGGATGTCATCGACTTGCGCACCCTTTATCCGCTGGATAAAGACTTGATCGCCGAGTCGGTGCAAAAGACGGGAAGAACGGTGATCGTTCAGGAAGCCCATGCGACAGGCGGGCTGGCCAATGACATTTTGGCCGTCATCAACGACACGTCGTTTTTCTATCAAAAAGCGCCGGCGGAACGGGTGACAGGATTTGACGTCCCGGTGCCGTTTTTCGCCTATGAAGACGATTACGTGCCAACGCCGGCGCGCGTTTTGCATGCGATTGAAAACGTGATGAACTTCTGACGAAACTGGATTCCCTCTTCATGGAGCGGCTGTTCGCAGAAGTGAAGGGTCAGCGTTCCACGTTCCCCAACTTGCAACGCACGGCAGAAAAGCGGCACGTTCCGTTTGCCACCCTCCTGCTGCTGCGCGTGCATGGAATGCAATGGCCCGGAATCGGAAAAAAGAGCCATGCCCTTCGGCTGGCTCTTTTTTGCGTGGAGATAGCTGCCACTAGCGGCTTTGTAGGCGCTATGATTGATGATTGTCCAGCTGTTTGCGATACTCTTTTCCTTTTTGCACGTATGTATCAATCGACAGCTGAATAAGCGCAAGGTCTTTGTCCGTCAGCTCGCGCACCACTTTTCCGGGCGAGCCGACAACGAGCGAACGCGGCGGAATTTTTTTGCCGGACGGAATGAGGGTGTTGGCGCCGATGATGCACTCTTCACCAATTTCAGCCCCGTCCAAAATGGTCGACCCCATGCCGATGATCGACCGTTTGCGGATCGTGCAGCCGTGAAGGACAACGTTATGCCCAACGGTTACTTCATCCTCGACGACAAGCGGCGATCCTTCGTACAAATGGCAGGTCGTATTGTCTTGAATGCTCGTGCGGGCGCCGATCGTAATCGGTCCTTCATCCCCGCGCAAGACAGCGTTAAACCAGATTGTCGATTCCGGGCCGACGGTGACATCGCCGATGAGATGAGCCCCTGGTGCGATAAAGGCCGTTTCATGAACATTTGGACGTTTTCCGTTATATGGATGCAGCATTATTCATCCTCCCCTGACATATGTTGTTGTGGCCATCATAAGTATACCATATTATCTGCATATACAGAAAATTTTGTCTGCAGGAGAGGACTGACGAAAGCGCGGGATGTGAAGCTTTGGCCTTTGCGGCTTTTCATGCTGCGGTTGTAACGGATCATGAAACATTTCAACGGCGGACATTCACCCATTTCCCCTTTGTGCGAATACAATGTAACGGCACTAAGGGGGATTGGGAGATGGTGCAACTATTCAGTCGACAAGCAAACCAGGAACATTGGCTGCCATGGCAGCGGGAGGCGATGTCCGCCTTTGCGGCTAAAATGGCTGACCGAAGCCGGCTGTTTCCGTGCATTCCGGCGGTGCAGGCGTACGCATTGGACGATCTGCGCTACGGGTTTGCCAGCGATCCGCGCAGCGAGACGGCGGCGCAAGAGTTGGCCGCGCTTCTGGCCGAATTTGCCGAAACATCCCGCCAAATCGGAAATGATGCCGCGCTTGTCGTTTTTTTCGACACGCCGGCCGAATTGGCGGACGGTTATACGGTTGCCCAGTTTGAGGAGCTGTTTTGGCAGCTGCTTCGTCAAACGAGTGCGCTAGATGTGAGGGGGTGGTTGGACGTTGTCCCGCTTGACCCGAATGACCCGCTTTGGGAATTTTGTTTTCATCGCGAACGGTTTTTTATGTACTGTGCCACCCCGGCGCACCGCAAGCGACAAAGCCGTCATTTTCCATGGTTTATGTTGGCGGCGACACCGAGGTGGGTGCTTGAACAGTTTTATGCCGAACCCGTCAAGGCGGAGAAAATAAAGCAACGCATCCGCGAGCGGCTCGGCCGGTACGACACGGCTCCGGTCCATCCGGACTTGAACAGCTATGGAAATCCGGACAACTATGAATGGAAACAATATTTTTTGCGCGATGACGAGACATCGTTGCCGGCGTGCCCGTTTCAGCGGGCGAGTTCGTCCAATCCTCCGTAACGGTCCGTTCGTCGATGCATGTAACAATGGAGTTGGCGAAAACCACCCATCTCTGCGTTGTCGAGCGGGGCATCAACAGCTGGAAAGAACTTATCAAAAGGCATAACTGATGCCTGTTTTCCGAGGCCAATGCACGGAGCGCCCGTTTGTCGGGCGCTTTGTCATGCGTTCGGGCCAGCGAAATGCGCATCAGGACCGCACACTCTGCGCGGATCTGCCAAACTAGGAAACCGTTCGTTGATCCCGCTGCCTTTCAATAGTTTGTTGCCCCGGTCGGAGATAGTCCGCCGCCTGTCGGGCGTCCCCGCTCTGTTGCAACCGGTCAGACAAGCCCACCTCGACAGATCCCCCAGTAAGGTTGCAGGTAAATTCAGTCAAAATAGTGGCCATTTTTGGTGAAATTATATTATTCAGAAAAAATATAACGACGTTCAATTTTTGTAACTAAACAATGTCTATTCTAAGGAATATAGAAAATTTTTTTGACAATACAAACATAATAAATTATTATAGTAAAAGAATTAAAGGAGGGTTTGTCATGTCACCAATCGATAAGCAAGAAATCGCTTCCAGCGTTCCTCAACGCGGCTTTTTCGGTCATCCGAAAGGGTTGTTCACGCTCTTTTTCACGGAGTTTTGGGAGCGCTTCTCGTACTATGGGATGCGCGCCATTTTGGTGTACTACATGTATTATGAAGTGTCGAAAGGCGGGCTCGGCCTTGACGAACATTTGGCGCTTGCGATCATGTCGATTTACGGGGCGCTTGTGTACATGTCCGGCATCATCGGCGGCTGGCTCGCTGACCGGGTGTTCGGAACGTCACGGGCTGTCTTTTATGGCGGCATTCTCATTATGGCCGGCCATATCGCATTGGCGATCCCTGGCGGGGCGACGGCGCTGTTTATGTCGATGGCGCTGATCGTTCTTGGAACGGGGTTGTTGAAACCGAACGTTTCAAGCATTGTCGGCGATATGTATCAGCCGGGTGATGACCGCCGCGATGCCGGGTTCAGCATTTTTTACATGGGCATTAACTTAGGGGCGTTTTTGGCTCCGCTTATTGTCGGGACGGCGGGGATGAAGTATAACTTCCACCTCGGTTTCGGCCTTGCCGCTGTCGGGATGTTTCTCGGACTTGTTGTGTTTGTGGCGACAAGAAAGAAAAACTTGGGGTTGGCCGGGACGTATGTACCGAACCCGCTGACGCCGGATGAAAAGAAAAAAACCGCCGCGATCGTGGCGGCCGCGGCCGTTGTCATTGCCATCCTGCTTGCGATCTTGATTCCAAACGGCTTGTTTACTGTTGAAACGTTTATTTCCCTTGTCGGCGTCTTAGGCATTATCATTCCGATCATTTATTTTGTCGTCATGTACCGCAGCCCGAAAACAACGGCGGAGGAGCGGTCGCGCGTCATCGCGTACATTCCGCTGTTTGTCGCATCGGCGATGTTTTGGGCCATCCAAGAACAAGGGTCAACGATTTTGGCGAACTATGCGGATAAACGGACGCAGTTGGATGTCGCCGGCATTCACCTTTCACCGGCTTGGTTCCAATCGCTGAACCCGCTGTTTATCATCCTCTTAGCGCCGGTGTTCGCCTGGATGTGGGTGAAGCTTGGCAAACGCCAGCCGACGATCCCGCAAAAATTCGCCCTCGGCTTGTTGTTTGCCGGTTTGTCGTTCATCGTTATTTTAGTGCCGGGCTACTTGAGCGGCGGAGAGCTCGTCCATCCGATTTGGCTCGTGTTAAGCTATTTGATCGTGGTTCTCGGCGAGCTTTGCCTGTCACCGGTCGGCCTGTCGGCGACGACGAAACTCGCGCCTGCTGCTTTCTCGGCGCAAACGATGAGCCTTTGGTTTTTATCGAACGCCGCGGCGCAGGCGATCAACGCCCAGCTCGTCCGCTTCTATACGCCGGAAAATGAAACGGCCTATTTCGGCACGATCGGTGGGGCGGCGCTTGTGTTGAGCATCATCTTGTTTGCGCTCGCTCCGGCTATTCAGCGGCTGATGAAGGGTGTACGCTAATCCATCGGCTGCCCTTTGTCTTGGAAGAGAAAACGAATGAATCAAAAAGTGTCATGTTGTGGTTAAGACGTTCTGCGCGGGCAGGGCGTTTTTTTTTTTTTTACTTAACAGAATATTTACACAAATCAAAAAATGACTTTAGATAGTATTTACAAAAATACGTTACAGTGGAATAGAAAAGGGGAGGGAGGAGAAAAGTGGATGGCATTTCTAGAGTTGGTTGAGGCGACGAAGTCGTATGATGGCCAAAAAAACGTGGTCGAGAATGTGGATGTTGCGATTGAATCAGGGGAATTTTTTGTTCTTGTCGGCCCGTCTGGATGTGGCAAAAGCACGATTTTGCGGCTGATCGCGGGTCTTGAGTCGCTGACATCGGGATACGTGGTGATTGATGGACAAGTGGCGAACGATTGGCCCCCTCACGCCCGCCGATTATCGATGGTCTTTCAAAACTACGCGTTATATCCGCATTTGACCGTGGAGCAAAATATGCGCCTTGCCCTGCAGGCGCAAAGAGTGCCGAAAGAGGAACAACTAAAACGTTGCCTGGAAGCGGCGGAAATGCTCGGGCTGACGGATGTGTTGCAACGGAAGCCGAGGGAATTATCGGGAGGACAACGTCAGCGCGTCGCCCTAGGACGAGCGATCGTTGCGGGGACGCCGCTATGTTTAATGGATGAGCCACTTTCCAATTTAGATGCCAAACTGCGGGCGAAAATGCGGAGTGAGCTTCGCCGTTTGCAGCGTCAGCTCGGCATGACCGTTATTTATGTCACTCACGATCAAACAGAAGCGATGACAATGGCGGATCGGATGATGATTTTGCATGACGGCCGTCCGCAGCAGATTGGCAGTCCACTTGATGTATACAATAGCCCTGATAATACATTTGTGGCCTCGTTTATCGGAACACCGCCGATGAATTTAACGGACGCGTATGTGCTCGAACATTCCCTTTTATTGCAAGGCGAACGGCCGATTCGCCTCGAGCGCCGTCCCCTGCCAAAGGCGGAACGGGTGATTGTAGGAATCCGGCCGGAACATATTCGTCAGGCGGAACTCGGGGAAGGACATATGACAGCTAAAGTCAGCCATATCGAATGGCTTGGCAGTGAAACGATTGTAATGTTTGAGTTGGCGAAACATCTCCATTGGACCGCGCGATGGCACGGGCAATGGAACATGAGACCGGGAGAAATGGTGTCATTGGCGTTTGATGAGCGGGCGCTGCTCTTTTTTAATGAACGAGGGGAACGAATCAGCCCGCCGGCCATCAAAAGGGAGGAGGTGTGGATCGGCCCATGAATGAGCGTGTTTCGCCGGCCTTTCCACCGCCACAATGGTCGGCCCGCATAGAGCGGGCAACGCGCTATGCTGCGATCAAATCGTGGTTCGAGGGCATGGCCTATCTTCTTCCTTCACTTCTTCTGTTTGGCGTGTTTCTTTTTTATCCGTTAGGGAGGACGGTGTATTTAAGTGTATTTCACACCGATTATCAAGGGCGGCCGACAGAATTTGCCGGTTTGGCGCATTTTGCCGCCTTGCTTCAAGATCCTTCGTTTTGGCACAGCCTCAAGGCAACGGTTTTATTTGCCGTGTTCACTGTTCCTACAACCGTCATCATCTCGTTTAGTTTGGCGCTGCTTGTGCATGAAAAACGGAAAGGGATCGGGATTTTCCGGACGATTTTTGCTTCTACAATGGCAATGAGTGTGGGAGTTGCTTCCGTGATTTGGATGTTTATGTACAATCCGGCGATTGGGGTCATCAATCGCCTGTTGTCCGCAATCGGCGGCACTCCGGTTTCGTGGCTCCTTGATCCGGATACGGCATTGTATGCGGTAGCGGTGACGACGATTTGGATGAATATTGGGTTCACGTTTTTGTTGTTGCTGGCCGGTTTGGAAAACATCGACCCATCTTTGTACGAAAGTGCCCGCGTCATGGGCATGAGTTATTGGCGTCAGCTGTGGACAGTGACCGTGCCTCTTGTATCCCCAACATTGTTTTTTGTCACGACTGTTTCACTCATTCAAGCGTTGCAAACATTTGGGCAAATCGACTTTTTAACAAAGGGCGGTCCAGTTGAAGCTACAAATGTGTTCGTTTACGCGATTTACCGGGAGGCATTCGTCAATTATCAGTTCGGGCCCGCGAGCGCGCAAGCCTTGCTGCTCTTTCTGATCATCGCCCTAGTCACCTTTTTGCAGTTTCGGTTTGCCGAGAGGAAGGTGCACTACCAATGAGAGTGGTGCGGACAACCGTTTATTATGCGTTACTATGCTTATGTTCGATGGTGATTTTGTTTCCGATCGCTTACGCTTTTCTGATGAGCTTGATGGATGGGGCGGCTATTTTAGGGGGGCGCGTATGGCCTGAGGAGTGGGCATGGACGAATTATGAAGATGCGTTTAAGCAAGCACCGCTCGGACGTTATCTATGGAACAGCTTTCTCGTTGCTTCGGTCATTACAGTAGGACGCCTTATTGTTTCGAGCTTAGCCGCTTTTGCTTTTGTGTTTCTCCGTTTTCCGGGTCGGGATCGGTGGTTTTATGTTTGCATCGCCACCATGCTCGTCCCATGGGAAGCCACGGTGATTCCCAACTTTTTGACCATTCAAGCGCTTGGATGGACAAACCACTACATAGGGCTTATTGTGCCGTTTTGGGCGATGGCGTTTGGCATCTTTTTATTGCGCCAACAATTTAAGCAAATTCCGTACGAACTGTACGAGGCGGCACAGTTATCCGGCATCGGGAATTTCCGCTTTTTTTGCCGCATCGTGCTGCCGCTTTCAAAAACGGGTTTGGTAACACTGGCTATTTACAGTTTTTTAGACGCTTGGAATATGTATTTATGGCCGCTGTTGGTCACAAATGATAACGGTGTCCGCACTGTGCAGATCGGGCTCAAGCAACTGCAGACACAGGAAATTGCCAGCAGTTGGGGTGTCGTTATGGCAGCAGCCATCGTCGCGATGTTGCCGACACTGCTGCTGTTGTTTGTTGGCCAGAAACAATTGCGTAAAGGGCTTATGCGCGGAGCGATTCAATAACGGAGAGGAGAAGCGAAGATGAGAAAGAGTTGGGCCGGTGTTTTGTTTTTCGTGCTTATTTGGATTGTGGCGGGATGTTCAAGTGAACATGCTGGTCAGGCGGCGGAAGGCAAAACGGAAGTGGTGTTTTGGCACTCGATGAGCGGGGATTTGCAAACAGTGCTGAACGATATTGTAGCGGATTTTAACCAAACTCACCCGGAGATTGAGGTAAAGCCGGTATTTCAAGGCACGTATGAAGAAGCGTTGACGAAATGGAATGCGGTGGCAGGGACGAAAGATGCGCCAACGATCATGCAGACGTTTGAAGTCGGGACAAAGCACATGATTGACAGCGGAAAGATTACCCCGGTGCAAACGTGGATCGAGAAAGACAAGTACGATGTTTCGCAATGGGAGAAAAACATTGTCAATTATTATACGGTGAACGGGCAGATTTACTCGATGCCCTTTAACTCCTCCACCCCCGTGCTGATTTATAATAAGGATGCGTTCCGTGAAGCGGGGCTTGATCCGGAAAAGCCGCCGTTAACCTATAGCGAGTTGAAAGAAGCGGCGAAAAAGCTGACGAAGAAGAAAGGAAAGGAGACAGAACGGTACGGATTCTCCATTTTGAACTACGGATGGTTTTTTGAGGAAATGGTGGCCGTACAAGGAGGGCTGTATGTAAACAACAACAACGGCCGGAGCGGTGATGCGACGAAAGCAGTATTTAATGGAGAACAGGGGAAACGTGTCTTTGAGTTGATTCGGGACATGTACGAAGACGGTACATTTTACAACGCCGGCCAAAATTGGGACGATATGCGTGCTGCTTTCCAAGCAGGAAAAATCGCGATGTATTTGGATTCATCGGCTGGTGTAAAAACGTTGGTGAACAGCTCGCCGTTTGATGTTGGTGTTTCGTATTTGCCTGTTCCGGACGACGTCGAGCGTCAAGGTGTCGTGATCGGCGGCGCTTCGCTTTGGATGATGAAAGGAAGCAGTGAAGAGGAACAAAAAGCGGCGTGGGAGTTCATGAAATACTTGACGACGGCTCCGGTCCAGGCCGAATGGCATGTACGTACAGGCTATTTTGCCATCAACCCGGCTGCGTACGAGGAACCGAGGGTGAAAGAAGAATGGGAGAAGTATCCACAGCTCAAAGTAACGGTGGATCAGTTGCATGAAACGAAGCCTACCCCCGCTACTCAAGGAGCGCTCATAGCCGTCTTCCCTGAATCGAGACAGCATGTCGTGAAAGCGATGGAACGGTTGTATGAAGGAGTGGATCCGCAAGAAGCGCTTGATCAGGCAGCGACGGAGACAAGCAAAGCGTTGCGTGCGCGGTGAGAGCATAGGGAAATCGAATACTCCCCTGTGGCGGGGATGAAGCAGGGTGTCCTCAAAACAACAGGACACCCTCATGGCTGTGAACTACCCACCCCCTACACTTCGCTTAGAGGTGGGGGCTTCAAGCGACTTGTGTGTGTTCGCCGAACGGTAAGCCACACACAAGAACTCTTTACGCTTCCCTTCGTTCCGAAGGTGTCCGTTCTCGCCATATTCGATCCTATTCGTTGGCTAACGCCAACCGACATTCATCTCCCACTTTCCCTTCGCTTCGAAGTGGGAGACTTTTTTCGGAAAGATGTTAAAAATGTTGAGACGCTCCGAGAGGAATTGATGAGCGATTTTATTCCGCCTTCTCACCGTTTGGAGTTTCTGCTTCATGGCATCCATGTTTTGCTTAACGGTTTTCATGTCTTGCTTCATGACGGTCATGTTCTCGACTAAGCCTTGGACAAGCGCGGTCGATTGGTGTAAAGGCTCTTCCATTACGAAACTCCTTTCTATGCAAAACGGTGTTCATGAGGGGCGTTTCGACGAAAAAGAAGGCTTTCAAGATGAGAAAGTTGGAAAGAAACGCCTGCCCATTGATTTTATCATGGCTGGATGAGGCCATCATTCTAAAATTCAAAGAAACGAAAAGGGATAAATGGGGGAGATGTTGAATATATCGATAGCGGAAATGTTTTGATCTTGAAGAAAGTAGATTGATAGGAGAAACAAACATGAATGCACGGGGCAAGAGGAGAAATGCAGCGCTTGTGTGTATGATGTCCATCTGTTTATTTTCATGCAGCAACGCGGCTGATCGCGGCGTCGAGGAAGTGCTGGCGGCACCAACCGAACTGGCGGGGCAAACAATCGAGCATCCACCGCTGCCGAGTCCTGTCGACAAAGCGGCGGTGGCGCGGGCAGCAGCAAAAGCGGCGGCGCCAAGTGAGGTGCGCATCGTCGTAAGCGCGGCAGGCGATGTGACGCTCGGGCGCGATGAGAACTACGGCTATGTGTACTCGTTTGATGACGAAGCGAGGAAGCATGGTTTGCGCTATTTTACAAAATACATTGAGCCGATCTTCCAAAAGGACGATTTTACGACCGTCAATTTGGAAACGACGTTGACGACCTCGACGCGCAAGGCGAGCAAGAAGTTTCGTTTCCGCGGTCACCCGAGTTATGCGAAAGTGTTAACGTACGGGGGCATCGATGCTGTAAACTTGGCCAATAATCATACATACGATTACTTGCAGCAGGGATATAACGACACGATTGCCAATCTTAAAAAAGAACATATCGGGTATTTCGGCCGCACCCTTCGGCTGTTGAAAACGGTGAAAGGAATCCAAATCGGGGCGCTTGGTTATGAGGGATGGAGCAACACGAACACATTGCGCAAGCAAATCGTCAATGACATCCGCACGCTACGGAAGCAAGGAGCCGATCTTGTTCTCATCCATTTCCACTGGGGAGTGGAACGGAGTTATGTGCCTAACAGCACGCAAAAGGCGCTCGGCCGCTTTGCGATCGACAGCGGCGCTGATTTGGTTGTCGGCCATCACCCGCACGTTGTGCAAGGGATCGAGGAGTATAAAGGCAAGTTTATTGTCTACAGTTTAGGGAATTTTATGTTTGGCGGAAACAAAAACCCGAGCGACAAAGATACGTTTGTCTTCCAGCAAGTGTTTTCTTTTCAAAACGGCAAGCGGACGGCGAAAAAACAAATCCGCATCATCCCGTTCCGCATTTCGTCAGTTACGACAAGAAACAACTACCAACCAATGCCGCTAACAGGCCGGGAAGCAACCCGGGTGAAAAGCAAAATTATTTCGCTGTCGGCGAAAGTGAAGAAGCCGACATGGACGGCGTACGAGGTCAAATGAAAAAGGGAGGGTGTCTCGCAAGGGCGGGACACCTTTTCTTCTTGATGGAGGGAACTATGTTGTATTTTCCGGAAAAGGTTGGCGGCTTGATGACGAAGTAACCCAAAACCGGCTTTTCTGCTAGCAAACGCCGGTGTTTCAACAAAAACAATCGTTTTTTTTTTTGCTGTTCCCTTAAGGAAAACGCCTTTTTGGGCCATCCCTTCACCCGTTTTAGACTTTGCGGAACTATAGATGTTCATGCATCTTCCGCTTTTAACTTTTTTGGCAGCAAGTCTTCGGGCGCTAACGTTTTCCACGTATGACTTTCCCTTCACAACGTATATTAACCGTTGAACAAAAGCCGTTAGGCGAAGGAGGTGTGTCGAATGAATCGTCTGTTTCAATTGTTTCGCGTCCAGCGCAACCGCAGCTTTTGGAATTCATGGTTGGCGCTTACCGGACGGCGAAGAAACAACGGCGCCATCTGGACGCTTGTCAGCTTAGGCGTAGGTGCGGCGGCCGCCGCGATGGTCGGCGCTAGAAGAAGACCGCGCATAGGGCGGATGACGACGGGGCCGATGCAAAATATGATTCGCGGTCTAAACCGTTGGATGGGACGGCAAATGGGAACGACGCGGGTTGCTCCGGCGGAGTTTGCGGAAGAAATAACTCCCCGGCGGCCGGGTGGCCAAGGGAACCAATAATCGTTTTAGGTGGGTTGGCAGCACGGCAGTTGCCGGCCCGCTTTTTGTTTCATGTGCCCGCCTTGTGTTTTGATCATGCATAATTGGCCAAACTAACGCTGTAGGAATGCATTTTCCGCCGGAAAGTATAGGGAAAGGGGGATCAAGGGTGCCAAAACGGGTTATAATGCTGATTATTGATTCATTAATGTATCCTGCCCTAGAGAAAGCGGTGGGCGAAGGAATAGCCCCAGCTTTTCAATTTTTCATGGAAAAAGGGACCGTATACCCGAACGTGGTGACTTCGTTTCCGACGATGTCGGTCACGGTCGACAGTTCGCTTTTGACCGGAACGTATGCGGACGTTCATCGGGTGCCCGGACTTGTTTGGTTTCATGACGAAGAGAAGCGGCTTATCAACTATGGAAGCCATGTACGGGAGTTACGAAAACTCGGTCTTTTGCGGGCACTCAATGATATTTTCTATCGTTTGAACAACGAACATTTAAGCGGAAACATCGCTACGGTCCATGAGGAGCTGGCGGCCAGGGGGATCGAGACCGCTTCCATCAACATGCTTTTGTATCGCGGAAACACGGCCCACCCGCTCCGTTTGCCGGCGCTGCTTTCTTTGTTCAGGCCATTTCGCGGCGGACGAAAAACGCAAGGCCCCCATCTGTTTACATACGGATCGTTTGTGCGGCTCGGCCCATCGAAACAAAGCGGCCACTTTTGGCAAAAGTACGGATTTAACAACCGCTTTTCCGCTCAAGAGCTCGTTCACCTCATTCGGACGGATCGCCTGCCGCCTTTTACCATTGTCTATTTTCCGGATATGGACAAAATGGTCCATAAACACGGGCCGCTGGATACAAAAGGCATCGCCCAAACAGACAAGCAACTGCAAGCCATCTTAAACAGTTATCCGAGTTGGGAGGAAGCGCTCCGTGGCCATCATTGGATTATCATGGGCGATAACGGGCAGGCACCGGTTCGCGCCGACCGAAACAAAGCGCTCATCGACTTGCGCCGGCTGTTTCACTCATATAAAGTGATGGCATTAAAACATGGGGTGCAACAAGGCGATGAGCTCGTGCTGGCGGTGAATGAACGCATGGCTTTTATTTATACGCTTGATTTGCAGCGGGCCCCATTAGCGAAGCTTGCCGAGGTGCTGCAGCAAGATGAGCGGATTGATGTCATCGCTTGGCTGGAAGGGGATAAGGCGCACGTCATTTCAGGCGTTCGGAGTGGAACGCTTATTTTCCGTCCCGGCGGAACACAGGCCGATGAATATGGACAGTGCTGGGATATCCAAGGAGAGCTTGGCGTGCTCGATTTGGCGACTAATGGGGGGCGTCTTTCATACGGCGACTATCCGGACGCGTTGGCCCGGCTGTACAGTTCCTTGACATCACACCGCGGGACTTTTTTGATTGCCAGTGCCGCCCCAGGGTTTGAATTTATCGGTGAAGGGTCGCCGACCCATGTAGGCGGAGCAAGCCATGGCGCGCTGCACCGCCACGATTCACTCGTGCCGATGATCGTCACAGGAACGAAGTCAGCGCCAAAGCATTTGCGTGTCATTGATCTGAAGGAATGGATTTTGTCGTTGCTCGAGGAGGAAACCGGGTATGAAAAAGGCGAAGCGAATGTGTGAAAACCGGATGCCGCAAACAAAATAAACGAACGGAGGAAAGGTGAAGGAGACGGCGTATAGTTCCGTCTCTTTTTTATTAAAAGAAAGCCATAGCGAACCGAAACGGATAGATGAAGAATCGATAACAAGTAGTATAAATTTTCGTTTTTTTCAGTTTAATGATTGACAAAGGGTTACTATTTTAATAGTATTATGTTAAACGGACGATATTAAATAAAACATAATAAGATTAAAGAGGTGTCTGACGGATGCCGGCACGTAAGGAGGTACGCTGTTCATTTTGCGGTTCGGCGAATGTAGCGCCGCTCTCAATGTTTGGAACCGCTCAGCTTGTTTCGCAATATTATTGCCATCAATGCAAAAGTGTGTTTGAGCGGGTAAGATGGAGAAACGATGCCAACAAGGAAGGAGAGACTATCGATGAAGATCAAGAAGCATTATCCGCTGTTTATTAACGGCCAGTATGTCGAAAGCAGCAACGGCGAAGTGTTTGAGACGGTCAATCCGGCGACAGAAGAAGTGATTGCGACGGTCGCCAAGGCGACGAAAGAGGATGTCGACCGGGCTGTCGAAGCGGCGCGTGCAGCGTTTGAATCAGGAAAATGGCCGAAAATGACGGCGGCGAAACGGGCGCGCTTGCTTAATCAAATCGCGAATCTCATGAGGGAGCGGTTCGATGATTTAGTGTACGCTGAAGTGCTCAACAGCGGCAAAACGGTGGACGCGGCGAAAGGGCAAATTATGCAGGCCATTGAGGATTTTGAATTTTACGCAGCCGCGGCGATTACGCTGCAAGGGGATACGAACCAAGTCCCGAACGGGTTTTTCAACTATACGGTCAAAGAGCCGGTCGGCGTCTGCGGCCAAATCATCCCGTGGAACTATCCGCTGATGATGGCCGCTTGGAAGGTGGCGCCAGCCTTGGCGGCAGGGTGTACGGTTGTGTTAAAGCCAGCAAGTTATACGCCGATCACGGCTTATATGCTGGCGGAAATTTGCCATGAGGCCGGAGTGCCGGAGGGCGTCGTCAATGTGATTACGGGAAGCGGTTCCGAGATCGGGCCGTATATGACCGAACACCCGGGCATTGATAAAGTGGCGTTCACCGGGGAGACGGAAACGGGCAAAGACATTATGCGGCGCGCTTCGGGGACGTTGAAACGGGTAACGCTGGAATTAGGTGGGAAATCGCCGAACATCGTGTTTGACGACTGCGACATAGAAGCAGCGGTCAACGGTTCGCTTTACGGTATTTTTTACAATACCGGACAGTCGTGTGAAGCCCGCTCGCGGCTATTTGTACACGAAGCGATTTACGATGAATTCATGGAAAAATTTATCGAAAAGGCTTCCCGCGTCCGCGTCGGCAACCCGTTTGAAAAAGGGGTACATATGGGGGCGGTCATTTCGCGAAGCCACCAACAAGTGATCGACGGCTATGTGAAGCTGGCGGTGGAGGAGGGTGGCGAAGTTTTGTACGGCGGAAAAATTCCGGAAGGCGAAGAGTTCGCGAAAGGCTACTGGTATATGCCGACGGTAATCGGCAATGTCAAAAATGAAATGCGGGTGGCACAGGAAGAGATTTTCGGGCCGGTCGTTGTCGTGATGAAATTCCGCGATGAGGAAGAAGTTATCCGGCAGGCGAACGATACGATTTTTGGGTTAGGATCGGCCGTATGGACGAAAGACCACGGAAAAGCCCATCGTGTTGCTTCACGCATCCGGGCCGGGATCGTCATGGTCAACTCGCCAATTTCCGCCTTCCCGGGCACGCCGTTTGGCGGGTACAAACAGTCAGGATTTGGCCGTGAGCTGGCGCTTGAAACATTGAATTTGTACACTGAGACGAAAAGCGTCGTCTCGTATATCGGCAGCAAGCCGTTGAATTTATTCGGGATTTAAAGTTCATTCCTATAAAACAATAATGACGATTTGGAGGGATTAAGATGGCGAATGCTGTAACAGTGGAGAAACAATATTTAACGGTGGTTAAAGAAGAGGGGATTGCAGAAATCCACTTGCACATCAACAAATCAAACTCGTACGACTTGGAGTTTTATAAAGAGTTCAACGCAGCGATCGATGACATCCGCTTCGATCCGGACATCAAAGTCGTCATTCTCATGAGCGATGTGCCGAAGTTTTTCTCGGCTGGGGCGGACATCAACTTTTTGCGGTCGGCCGACCCGCGGTTCAAAACGCAATTTTGCCTGTTCTGCAACGAGACGCTTGATAAGATCGCCCGCTCGCCGCAAGTGTACATCGCTTGCTTAGAAGGGCATACGGTCGGCGGCGGCTTGGAGATGGCGTTGGCGTGCGATTTGCGGTTTATGGGCGACGAAGCCGGAAAAATCGGGCTGCCGGAAGTGACGCTTGGCGTGTTGGCGGGAACGGGTGGAACGCAGCGGTTGGCTCGCTTGGTCGGCTATTCGCGGGCGCTGGATATGAACATCACAGGGGAAACGATCACGCCGCAAGAGGCGCTTGACATCGGGCTGGTGAACCGGGTGTTCCCGCAGGCGGAAACGAGAGAACGGACGCGGGAGTATGCGCGCAAACTCGTGAACAGCGCGACGTATGCGATTTCGAACATCAAGTTGTCGATCATGAACGGGAAAGAAATGCCGTTGAATGTGGCGATTCGCTACGAAGGCGAGCTGCAAAACTTGTTGTTCCGCTCGGAAGATGCGAAAGAAGGGTTGAGCGCCTTTTTGGAAAAACGCCAACCAAATTGGAAAGGGATTTAATGCACTTTTTATGCATATCGGCCAATTTGGCCGATATGTTTTTATGCAAAAAATCATTTCAAGAATTGAAAAAGAGAGGGGAAATGTACCATAATAAAAGAAAAATTTGAAAAAGATAGGTGTGTTGCAATGAAGCCAAGGGCACTCATGTTTACGCTATTTGGGGAATATATTCAACATTATGGGAATGAAGTATGGATCGGAAGTCTGATCCAAATGATGTCCCACTTCGGCATTTCCGAGTCGTCCATTCGCGGGGCGGCGCTACGGATGGTGCAGCAGGAGTTTTTTGAGGTGCGGAAGATCGGCAATAATAGCTATTACTCCTTGACGCCAAAAGGAAAGCGGACGATGATGGACGGATTCACCCGCGTTTATTCGCTGCGGAACTATAAGTGGGATGGCCGTTGGCGTGTGTTAACGTATTCCGTTCCGGAGGAAAAGCGGGAGTTGCGCAGCCAAATCCGCAAAGAATTGAGTTTAATGGGGTTTGGTCTTATTTCCCACGGAACGTGGGCGAGTCCGAACCCGATTGAACCGCAAGTCATGGAATGGATTAAAGATTATCATTTGGAGCCGTATGTCATGTTGTTTACGGCCGACTCCATTGTGTCGCACAGCAACGAGCAAATTATCGAGCGCGGCTGGGATTTTGCCCATATCGCTAAAGAGTATGACCAGTTTATTGAAACGTACGGACGAAAGTATGAGGAGTTTCAAAAGCGGGCTTGGAACAATGAGCTGACCGACCGCGAATGTTTCATTGAACGGACGAGGCTCGTGCATGAGTATCGAAGCTTTTTCTTTATTGACCCAGGCTTTCCGCATGATTTATTGCCGGACGACTGGAGCGGGACGAGAGCGCGTGAGCTGTTTTTCAATGTCCATCAGCTTCTAGCTATTCCTGCCATCCGTTATTTCGAGACATTGTTTGAGCCTGCTCCGGACCGCGAGGAGACGTTTAATCGGGATAAAGCGATCAATCCGTTCATGGAGATGATTTAGGACATTTTAGTCTGTACATATGCCCGTTTATAATGAAAAGGGCAAAGAGCAAGGGGGAGGAGAAAGAGATGGCACATACGGAAATTGAAGCGGTGGGAAATGGGGTGTATCGCGTTCCGATTCCCGTTCCGTTTCCGATGAAATATGTGTATTGTTATGTATGTCAAGAAGCGGATGGGTGGAGTTTGGTCGACGTCGGATTTCGTTGTCCTGAGGCCATGCGCGCTTGGGAAGCGGTGTTCCGGCAATTAGGGATCAAGCCGCGGCACGTTCGCGCCATTTATATCACCCATTTCCACCCTGACCATTTTGGTCTTGCCGGTTGGATGCAGCAGCAGACGGAAGCGCCGATATGGATCAGCGAACCGGATTATGCGATGGCCGAACGGGTGTGGGGGGAAGAGAGCTCCCAAGCGAGCGAAATCGCTGCACTATTTCGCCGCCATGGCGTTCCGGATGAACTTGTGTCGGAAATCGAAGAGAACATGTGGAAACTGTCATTGCGCGTCAGCCCGTTTCCGGTGTTGACGGTTTTAGATAGCCGCGAAATTGTGCTAGGGCAGCAGCGCTGGACGGTCATCCCGGTTCCGGGACATAGTGATGGGCTTGTGAGTTTTTATCAGCCGGAATCGCGTCAACTGATCGTCTCTGATCACGTGCTGGACCACATTACTCCGAACATTAGTGTATGGCCGGGCGCCCACCCGAATCCGTTGGAGCAATATTTCGCTTCTTTGCGTAAAGTGGAGGAGCTGGATGTTCACGTTGCCCTGCCCGCCCATGGCGCAGTAATTCGTCAATTTCGTGAGCGGATTGGCGATATTTTCCGCCATCATGAACAACGGTTACAAAAGATGAAAGCGCTGACAGATAAAGGGCGAACCGCCTATGAAGTGGCTGATCTTGTGTTCGGCCATAAGTCGTTGACGGCCCACCAATGGCGGTTTGCAGTGGCGGAAACGTTAGCGCACTTAGAATATTTACGATCCACCGGTCAAGTTCAACAAGACGAGCATCACGGTGTGATCGTGTATGTATCATGACGAATAGCCAGCTGTGCAAGCAGCTGGGCTTTTTTTTTTGCCTTATGAAACAGCAGGGGGGATTGTTGCGCAGTTTTTTAGTTGCATGAAAAATGTACGGACGGAAAATAAACATTGCATGTTTCGAAAGACGACTGGCGAAGATGAACCAAAGAAGGTGGGCAAAACATTTAGAAAATCTAAGGTTATTAAGGTAAAAAATAATTTTCAGATTTTTTGTATTTTTAAGTTGACAATGAGCTTTATAGTGTATTAATATTATGCTTAGAATACGGTAGTTAAAAAAACGTAATAAAGAGGGTGAGGAAATGGATCAAGCTACATTGCTGAAAGAAAAAGTGCAAAGTGGATTTATCGTCGAAGGAATCGAGGATATGAATGAGGAGTATTTAACAGCATTGAAACAGACGTTGACGATCGTCGGCGATACCGAACTGTTAAGCGTCCCGCCGCTGTTGACTGTGTATGATCAAGCACCGACGCTCAACAGTAAAATTACGGCGTTGGCCATCATGCAAGATGAAATCGGCCATGCCCACATCGCTTACCGGTTGTTGAAAGATTTAGGCGAGGATGTCGACCAACTGCTTTATGAACGGGAAGCGCACCGCTGGAAAAACCCGTACGCCTTTGACTTTGAACTATCGAACTGGATTGAACTTGGTGTCTTTAATGCGTTTTTTGACCGGGCAGGCTACACGCTCCTCGGCGATGCGTTTGAACATACGTCCTACGGACCGTGGAAGCGGGCGCTCGTGAAAGTGGATAAAGAAGAGCTGTTCCACCTTCGCAACGGTGAGATTATTATGAGAACCGCTATGCAAGATCCGAATTTGCGTGAAGAAGTACAAAAAGCAGTCGATTGGATGTTTTTAATGGCGCTTGAATTTTTCGGGGTTGAGGACCGGCTGAAAAGCCGCTCGGCACAGCTTGAATACCGATTAAAAGGACGGACGAACGATGAGCTGCGGCAAAAATGGCTGTCCACCGCCGTTCCGTTCTGCGAATCGATCGGTGTTAAAGTGCCGGCCCACTACGACGAAGAGCAGCAAAAATATGTTCTTGATGTCCCGTTCCCGTGCAAATTTGACCCAGTGAATAAAAAATGGCTGTTCGACCAGCCGGATACGTGGGACAACGTCATCCAACGGTTTAAGCAGAGAGGTCCGAGAAATAAAGAGTTTGTTGCCCGGATTCAAAAAGGAGCCAAAGAGCTTGAGCAATTGCGAAAGGAAGCGGTGTAATGAGCAAGCAAGGCACCGAAAAATATTGGCAGGCACTGAAGGAAGTGATGGATCCGGAATTTCCGATCAGCGTCGTCGACATGGGGCTTATTTACGATATTGAAAAAAAAGGCGACGAACTCGAGGTCACGATGACGTATACAGCCGTCTCGTGCGCCTGTATGGAATGGATCGAGCAAGATATCCGCAACCGTCTGCTTAAGGAAGAAGAGATTCGCGATGTGCATATTCACGTCGTCTGGGATCCGCCTTGGACGGTTGACCGGATCAGCTTGGAAGGACGTGAAAAATTGAAATATTGGGGGGTGAGTTCAACATGACAGCGGCCCAACATCGGAAAACGTTTGATATTTTCGCCCGTGTAAAGCGGGGCGACCAATTGGCCCATATTGGCACGGTGGAAGCGGAAAACGAGGAGTTGGCAAAAGTGTATGCTTCCTATACGTACGATGAGGAAGACTGGGTGGAAATGGTCGTTGTCGACCGCAGCGAACTCGTTTGGGTGAGAAAACCAAAATGGCTATTTGCCTAGAAAGGGGAGAGGGCGTAATGGAACAGATGCAGCCTAGTGTACATTCGCTTGTTGAGCTGCTTGAAACGATCGCTGATAATAAATACGTTCTTGGCGACCGTCTTGTTGAGGTCGGGATCAGCGGCCCGAATTTGGAAGCGACATTGGCAGCGATCGCGATGGCCCAAGGCGAATTGGGGCACGCACGCTTGCTGTACAACTGGTGTTTTGATTTACGCGGGTTAAAAGGAAAAAAACCAGAGATTTACGGACAATCTGGAAAGGCGATGTCAAGCGCAGTAAACGTTCACAACTGGATCACGCTCATCGCCGCCTTATATACGGTCAACACGGCGATTGATGCCATCTTGCAGTCAGCGTTACAGGCGAACCATCCAGCTGTTGTTTCGAAAATTCAAAAATTGGTTCGTGAACAACAAGACCATATTGCTTATGCCAAAAACTGGGCTCAGCAGCTAATTCATGATCAAGGCGCTGTCCCCCGCCATTTCCGCCAAGCGTTGAACGCTGCGGCGAATGAAGTGGCTGTTTGGTTAAAAGATGTTGAGACGAAGGAAGAGCTTCAGCGAGAAGGGTATTTGCCGAACGGAGTCCAGCTCGTTGAACGCTTGCAACAGGAATTGAAAGCGGTTGCCGCTGAACCATTTGTTCAGTTGAAATAAGGAAGACATAACAGGAGGTGAGAAACAAACAAACGTGAAACGAGCTGTACTTTCTATGTTTTCGGAATGGCAAAAGCGGAAATGAACTTTCAAAAACGGGTTATTGGGAAGTTGCCTGCATCACATCAAAATATCGGGAAGGAGAATGAGAGAATGGTAGCTGTAGAAACGAAAAAACAATACTTAACTGTCGTCAAAGAAGAGGGGATTGCAGAAATCCACTTGCACATCAACAAATCAAACTCGTACGACCTGGAGTTTTATAAAGAGTTCAACGCAGCGATCGATGACATCCGCTTCGATCCGGACATCAAAGTCGTCATTCTCATGAGCGATGTGCCGAAGTTTTTCTCGGCCGGGGCGGACATCAACTTTTTGCGGTCGGCCGACCCGCGGTTCAAAACGCAATTTTGCCTGTTCTGCAACGAGACGCTTGATAAGATCGCCCGCTCGCCGCAAGTGTACATCGCTTGCTTAGAAGGGCATACGGTCGGCGGCGGCTTGGAGATGGCGTTGGCGTGCGATTTGCGGTTTATGGGCGACGAAGCCGGAAAAATCGGGCTGCCGGAAGTGACGCTTGGCGTGTTGGCGGGAACGGGTGGAACGCAGCGGTTGGCTCGCTTGGTCGGCTATTCGCGGGCGCTGGATATGAACATCACAGGGGAAACGATCACGCCGCAAGAGGCGCTTGACATCGGGCTGGTGAACCGGGTGTTCCCGCAGGCGGAAACGAGAGAACGGACGCGGGAGTATGCGCGCAAACTCGTGAACAGCGCGACGTATGCGATTTCGAACATCAAGTTGTCGATCATGAACGGGAAAGAAATGCCGTTGAATGTGGCGATTCGCTACGAAGGCGAGCTGCAAAACTTGTTGTTCCGCTCGGAAGATGCGAAAGAAGGGTTGAGCGCCTTTTTGGAAAAACGCCAACCAAATTGGAAAGGGATTTAAGCGCTGTTGTGATGAAGCCCTTGAAATGGGAAGCCGGTTCATCCATTTCCAAGGGCTTCCTCATGCACATTCATCAGGCAGTCCAATTTTGATAGAAATGGGATGGTGAGCGATGGAATTGCGCGGGTTCGGAAGGCTGTACAATGCGGCGGGGCTGTTTATTGATCATAACGTTCATAGCGGATTAGGGGATAAAACGGCGATTTATTACCGCGATGAGCAAATTACGTACCAAACATTGCAAGAAAAAGTAAACCAGACTGGCAATATGTTGCGGGCGCTTGGCTATAGGATGGAAGATCGTCTGATTATGGTTTGTCATGACACGCCGGAGTTTATTTACACGTTTTTCGGCGCCATCAAAATTGGGGCGGTGCCGATTCCGGTCAATACGATGATGCAACCGTCGGATTACGAATACTTTTTAAATAACAGCCGGGCGAAAGGGTTGGTCATTCACGAAGATTTGTGGGTGCGGCTGGAGCCGGTTCGGGAGCGGTTTATGTTTTTAGAGCATGTAATTGTTATAAGTGAAAACGCTAACAAGTCTTTGGATGGAACGCTCTCATTCCACCGGTTGCTTGACCGTGCTGATAAAGAGCTCACAGCGGCTCCGACGAATCGGGATGACGCCGCATTTTGGCTGTTCAGTTCAGGAAGCACCGGAGATCCAAAAGGGGTCATCCATTTGCAACACGATATGGAATATGCGCTGAACACTTACGCGAGACAAGTGCTTGAAATCAACGAACAGGACCGCTGTCTGTCGGCGTCGAAGCTTTATTTTGCCTACGGCCTTGGCGGGGGCATGTACTTTCCGCTAGGCGTTGGCGCCTCAACCGTGCTCGTAAAAGAACGCCCGCTGCCGGAAACGATGTTTCAGGCGATTGAGACGTACAAGCCGACGATCTTTTTCGGTGTGCCGACATTGTATGGTGCTATGATTGATTATGTAGAAAAAACAGGGCGGCGCTTTGATGTCAGTTCATTGCGCATTTGTGTGTCCGCCGGTGAGGCGTTGCCGCCATCTTTTTATCATAAATGGAAGCAGTTGTTTGGTGTTGACATTTTAGACGGCATCGGTTCGACCGAAGCGTTGCACATTTTCATTTCCAACCGCATCGGCGCTGTCAAACCGGGCAGTTCCGGAAAAGCGGTTCCAGGTTACGATGTAAAGATCATCGACGTACAAGGGAATGAACTGCCGCCGAATGAAGTTGGGGACTTAATTATCCGCGGCGACTCGGTCGCTCACGGATATTGGAACCTTCATGAGCAAAACAAGCGAAAGTTCGTCGGTGAATGGTTGTATATCGGCGATAAGTATTACCGTGACGAGGAAGGGTATTACTGGTATTGCGGGCGTTCCGATGATATGTTGAAAGTCGGCGGCATTTGGGTTTCGCCGATTGAAATTGAAAACTGTCTATTGCAGCATGAGGATGTGTTGGAAGTCGCCGTCGTCGGTGTGGAAAACGGGAAGGGCTTGACCGTTCCAAAGGCGTTTGTTGTTCTAAAAGACGGAGTAACACCATCAGCAAATAAGGAAGAAGAACTGAAACAGTTTACGAAGCAACATCTGGCCCACTATAAATACCCACGCATCATTGAATTTATTGACGAACTCCCGAAAACAGCTACAGGAAAAATCCAGCGTTTTAAATTGCGGCAATTGTTGGAGTATCAGAACACGAATAAATGAAGCGAGAGGAACGATCGGCCATGAAACGGAATGAATTTCAAGTTCGTGTCAATTTTGGTGATACCGATGCGGCCGGCATCGTCTATTATCCGAATTATTTTAAATGGTTCGATATCGCCGGACACCAATTTTTCCGCAGCATCGGATTGCCGCCGGCAAAACTGATGAAAGAACAAAACATTATCCTTCCGCTTCTTGATGTCGGCTGTACGTTTGAGCGCCCGTTATATTATGATGACATTATTACGATTAAAACCGCGGTAGAGGAAGTAAACCGCAAAACGATTAAGCTGCGCCATGAAGTGTTTCGCGGAGAAGTAAGAACCGGCTACGGCTTTGAGTTAAGGGGATGGGTGAAAGAAGAAAATGGGCGCATTTTTGCGGTGCCCATTCCAGATGATGTCCGTCAGCTGCTTGAAGAAGAGGGTATAGGGGAGTGCGCCTATATCAACCCGTTGCTAAATGCCTAATGGGTGCCAAAAGCCAAGTTCGCATCGTTGCGTCTTGGCTTATCGTTGCTATAAAGCTGCGAAAGGGGGAAGTTTTTTGATTCGAACAGCGAAGCGAACGGAACTGATCGAAGTGGCGCAAGGACGCCGTCCGGCCGATATTGTCGTAAAAGGCGGAACGGTTGTCAATGTCTATTCAGGGGAATTTTTGCGCCAAAATGTCGCGATTTATCAGGATGCGATCGCCTATGTTGGGGAAAAAGATGTCGCAGTTGATGAGCATACTGTTGTGATTGAGGCAGAAGGGATGTATGTGTCCCCCGGATTCATTGAGCCGCATGCCCATCCATGGGTGCTTTACAATCCCGTCAGCGTGACGGCGAAAGTGTTGCCGCTTGGTACGACGACAACGGTCAATGACAACTTGTTTTTTTATTTGCACTTTGGCGCCGATGGATTCCGGCAGCTCGTTGAAGACTTGCGGACGTTGCCGGGCAACTTTTTTTGGCTCGTCCGGCTGGTGTCGCAAGCCGATTTTCCTGGCGAACGCGACTGGTTTGATCCGCAAGCTATCCAACAGCTGCTTCAGATGGACGAAGTCGTCGGAACGGCGGAAGTGACGAGATGGCCGCTATTGTACCAAGGGGATCCGTTTTTAATTGATACGGTTGAAATGGCGAAACGCGCCGGAAAAGTGGTCGATGGTCATACGGCCGGATGTTCGTATGAAAAATTGAACAGTATTGCCGCAAGCGGCGTCAGCGCCTGTCATGAAGCCATCACCGCTGAAGAAGCGCTCCACCGGCTGCGGCTTGGCCTATGGACGACGCTCCGTCATAGTTCGCTCCGTCCTGATTTTCCGGAGATTATCCGCCTCATTACGGAGAAACAGGTTAACACACAGCGGATTACCATGACAGTAGACGGCCCACACCCAGGTTTCATTGAGCGGGAAGGGTTTGTCGACGGATTGGTCCGCAAGGCGGTGGAGCTTGGTGTGCCGCCGATGACCGCCCTGCAAATGGCGACGATCAATGCGGCGACGTATTTGCGGTTAGATGATGACATCGGCGGCATCGCCCCTGGCAAACTGGCTGACGTTCTTCTGCTTCCGGATTTGGTCACGTTCAAGCCGTCGCTTGTCATTTCCAAAGGAAGCATTGTTGCCCGTGACGGCAAGCTGTTGGCGCCGTTGCCTGAAATCGACTGGAATCGATACGTATCGAAAAAACCGTTTTTATTTGCGAAAGAATGGCTCGATGACGAGCGGTTATACCGTTATCCGCATCCGAAGCCGGAGAAGCCGGTGCCGGTTGCGTATTTTAAAAGCAATGTCATTACAGAGCGGAAAGATGTGGATCTTCCGTCTGTTGACGGCTATGCGGATCTTTCCTCCCATCCGGGGCTGTTGTATGCCGCGCTGATTGCCCGCGACGGCCAATGGGTGTCCAAAGCGATTTTGGAGCGGTTTGCCGTTGACATCGATGGCATGGCGTCCACCTATAACACAACGACTGAGTTGCTTGTCATCGGTCGGAATCCGAAGGCGATGAAGGCGGCAGCGAAAAAAGTGTATGAGATGGGGGGCGGAGTGGTTGTTATGGACGGCGGCAAGACGGTGACAGAAATTCCGCTGCCGTTTACCGGTATGATGACGACCGACCATTCGTTTGATACAGCCGTCCGTTTCCATGATCAGTTGTTGGCGGTGTTGCAGGAGCGAGGCTTTCCGTTCCACGATATTTTGTATACACTCTTGTTTTTAACGTGCGACTTTTTGCCGGGTCTTCGTCTGACCCCGTACGGTTTATACGATGTCAAACGGAACGATATTGTATTGCCAGCTGAACGGGTCGGGGAAAAAGTCGCAAAGTAAGCAACAGCACATGCGGCCGCTGTCCATTGTCCACCGCCGGTTTCATCTGCCTTTGGCGAGAACCCTTACTTCAACGGCCAACGGAAGCAAGTGAGGGAGGAATCGCTGAAAATAAGTCATTCCAATCTGACGATGACCATGTATAATAAAAAGATGTAGGTGAATTGAAGGTGATGGTCACCGCTCATGACTGGATTTGGAGATGAAACCGATGTGGCAATCGATCAATCGCCGGCTTGAAAAAGCGTTGCCGCTTCTGACGCCGGCGAGCGTGGCGGTCGGCATATGGCTGTCGGAAGAGTTGCATACGTATGGTGCACTTGTGCCGTGGCTGTTTGCGTTTATGACGTTTAGCGGCAGTTTGCGGCTGCGGTTGGCTGATTTGAAAGAGGCGCTCACCCATCCGGGACCGATTGCGGCGGCGTTGTGCCTGCTTCACCTCATCATCCCGCTTTGGGCGTTCGGACTTGGGCATTTGTTTTTCGGCCACGACCAGCTAACCGTGATCGGCTTTGTGTTGGCGGCGGCCATTCCGACCGGGGTGACGAGCTTTATTTGGGTGTCGCTCGGCCGGGGGAATTTAGCGCTTGCCCTTTCTGTCATTTTGATTGATACGTTTTTATCGCCTGTTGTTGTGCCGCTGACGTTGCTGTTGTTCGCGCGAAGTGCGGTCGAGATCGATGTTTGGCAAATGGTGCTCGGGTTGTTTTTTATGATTATTTTGCCGTCGCTCGGCGGAATGCTGGTCAGCGAGCGGCTGTCCGGCTCGGCGAATGAACGGCTGGCAGGGAGATTGGCGCCGCTTTCCAAACTGGCGCTCATGCTCGTGGTTATGGTCAATAGCGCGGTCGTCGCCCCGTATTTTGGCCATGCCGACGTTCGGTTGTTTTTCATGGCTTTTCTCGTCTTCGTGATTGCGGGCTCCGGTTATTTCCTTTCTTGGATGGCAGCTCGTTGGCTGAAATTTGCCCCGCCGGACATCATCGCGTTGACGTTTACCGGCGGTATGCGCAACATCAGCGCCGGCGCGGTGCTGGCGATCACTTACTTTCCGCCGCCGGTGAGCGTGCCGGTTGTGCTCGGCATGTTGTTTCAACAAGTGCTCGCGTCCTTATACCATCGGCTGTTGGGAAAAACATACCATTCAGCCGCAAGCAGCAAGACGCCGTATGCCGGAAGTGCCCGGTAGACGGAAAAGGCAAGCGGTACGCCGGCTATCGGATAGTGCCCACCGGAAAGAGCCGCCCGTCCTAAAGTGGACCGGGCGGGGACGAGAAAAGCAAACAGGACGCTGCCGGCCCCATCGTTTCACGGATGGGCGATCGACTTGCTGCGGCGAGGGAACGGGACTCCGCCCGCTTAGCGGCTTTGCGCATGTTCTCGTTCCGGTGAACGGATGAGGTGGCGGCGAAGAGGAAGGTCAAGTTCGACAATTCCTTCCACGACGAGCCGGGCGATTTCTTTCGCCCCCCGTCGGTGAAAGTGGGTGTTGTCGTTGATGCCGTTCGGGTAATGGGGATGTTCGCCCGGCTCAAGCCATAAAAACCACCGTTTCGTCCGTTCCGGACCGAGCTGTTCAAACCGCTGTTTGCTTTTCGCCGTCAAATCGATAACCGGCACGTGCTCTTGTTTCCCCAACGCTTTCATGGCGGCAGGATACAGTCCGTGGGAATCGAGCGCCTGCCCGTCGGCGGAAAAGCGCCGCCGCTCGACCGGGGTGATGAGGACAGGGGTCGCCCCTTTGGCGCGGGCGCCGTCAATATACTGTTTTAAATACGCTTGATAGGTGGTGAACGGCTCGGTGTGGCGCACCGGGTCGTTCACCTTTTCATCGTTATGGCCGAACTGGATGAACAAGTAATCCCCTTTTTTCATCTCATGCAACAGGCGGGCCAACCGCCCTTCCTCGACAAAGCTTTTCGCACTGCGGCCGGAAGCGGCCATATTTTTCACCATGACGTTGTCATCAAACCAATCGTCGAGCATTTCGCCCCATCCGGCCCGGGGAGCGCGGGAGCGGGGGGCGGCGGCCACGGTCGAATCGCCGGCTAAATAGATGACGATGGCCGTTTCTCGTCTTGTTTTGGCTGCGTCTCCGTCTGTTGCTGTCCTGGCCATTAGAACGGCGCCGATGGCGATGATGACGGAGCACACGAAAACAGCTTGTTTTCCTTTCAATCAAGTTCCTCCTACTCGACAACAGTTCGTCCTAATGTCAGTCAACGGCTCGATTCGTTGTTATCGTGGCTCATCAGCCGCCTGTTTATGCGCTTCCATGTCCGTCAATCCGTTGAAATTGGCGATGAAAGTTCCAAATCATTGTGAGAAATACGCCATAACCAGCGAGAGAATACAAATGACTCCATGAAGAGTTGTGAACAAACAGGCCGTACGCTTCTGCTTTCATTTCGAATGCCATCATCAACAGAGCCAACGTGATGATCAAGCCAATGCGCCCAAACCGGCCAAGCCGCTCCATAAAGGCAAGAAAGAAGACGGCGCCAAGCGGAAGAACGACGGCCGTAAAGAAAATATCGATTGAAAAGACGGAGGGAAAGGGCCGTTTCGGGAATGTATACAGCCCTTTTCCGACCAAATACAAATCCAAATATGTCCCCGCCCAAGACGCGAGCAGCGCTGAAGCCACGTAGGCGCGTCGGCGGCTAGCGCGCATGAAAGAAAGCGTGTTTGGCGATGATCGCCAGCTCCATTTTTTCGAGCGTTTCACAATAGGCATTTACAATCTCTCCATTCGTCGGTCGTTCCGGTTTTACAAGGTAGCGGACAACGTGCGGGTCGGTAAACCAATCGCCAGGTTCGGCTGCTTCATGGACGACGTTTTTCCATGCGTGACGGAGCTGCGGACTGTACAGGCGCGGGGCGCCAGGGACTATTTGGCAATCGCGGATGCGGCGGCGGTACGGCTCCCGTGGAAACGATTCGCACACGTCGTTAAACAGCTGCGGCCAATAGTCTTTGCGTGAGCCGGTGTGCGGATGATGCACCGCCCAACGCACAGCGTTTTCCAATGTTTCTTCCTCGTCAAACAAAATCGAGTACAGCCGTTTGCCAAGCAAAATGCGCTCGTGGAGCGACTCAAACTGATGGAGTGTTTGGCCGACTAAGGCGGTGCCGCCCCGGCCGTCGTCATGCGGAAACAAAATATGGTTTAAACAGAGCAGCTCCTGCAGCTTGAACTCCAACGTCTGAAAGACTGTTTGCCGAAAAGTAGGGTGTTGAATGACGCGGGACTCCAAATAGCTTTGTTCGTTAACGACTAAGGCGATGGCCAACATGTATGGGTCGCCGCGGCGCCAAAAATGGTGCCATACCGTTTCCATAAACGTTGAGACGCCAAGCCACGGCAATAAATAAAATAACGGCTCTCCCCGCTTTTTGCTTTCCTCATACAACAAAAACTGCGGATAAATGTCTTGAAAAATGAGCCAATTGCCGCGCTCCAAAAAGGCGAAAAACGACTGCCGCTCGCCCTCTGACAGCAGCCGCATAAGCAGCTCTCCTTTTAAATCGGTCATATTCCAGCCGCCGTTGCGCGATACCATATGTCCTAAAAACGCCCAGTGGATTTCGCGATGGCGCAAGTAAAACGCAAGGTAAGCCGCTGTCCGGGTGACATTGTTTTCGTTTTGTTCCGCGGTCACCGCCCGGATGCGGCGGATGAGCTGCTGCTCTTTGGCTGTCAGATCGCGTTGTGATATCGTTGTTGCTTCTTTTTTTCTCTTTTTCTTCAGCTCTCGATAAAGATCAACGAGAGAAAGGGGAAGGGATGAGGTTTTTGGTTTTCGGCAGCGCATGATGAATCCCCCTTTTTGGCGCATCGTGGGCTTGCGAATCGAATAAATATGGAAAAAAGCGGATTTTTGAAAAAGGAAGGCGATGAATAGTGGCCGATGAACGGCGTGTGCTCATCGATGCGCTCAAGCAGTCGCAAGCCGCTGATGGATCGTGGCGGTTTCCGTTTGAAACCGGCATTTCCACCGATGCCTATATGATCATTTTATTGCGGACGCTCGGAATACATGATGAACCGTTGATCCAGGCGCTCGTCGAACGAATCGAAAGCCGGCAGGACGCAAACGGGGCGTGGAAGCTGTTTGCCGATGAAGGAGACGGGAACGTGACGGCGACAACCGAGGCGTATTACGCCCTGCTTTACTCCGGCTGCCGGAAAAAAACCGACCCGCATATGCAAAAGGCGAAAGCGTGCATTTTGGAAATGGGCGGCTTAGAACGCGTCCACTTGTTTACGAAAGTGATGCTCGCATTGACCGGACAATATCCGTGGCCAAGACGGTTTCCGCTCCCGCTTGCCTTTTTCCTTCTCCCTTCGTCGTTTCCGCTCAATATGTATGACCTTTCCGTATACGGAAGGGCGAACATGGTTCCACTTCTCGTCGCCGCGGAGCGCCGCTACAGCCGGAAGACGGGCAACAGCCCGGATCTTTCTGATTTAGCGGCTTCCCGCAATGATTGGCGGCTTCCGGAAACCGAGGCGCTATGGTCGTACGTGAAGCGGTCGCTCACTGGGCTTCCCGCTTGGCTGCGTCATGCTGCCGAACAGCGCGCCGTCCGCTATATGTTGGAGCATATCGAGCCGGACGGAATGCTGTACAGCTATTTCAGTTCGACGTTTTTGCTGATTTTTGCGTTGCTGGCGCTCGGCTATCCAAAAGACGACCCGCACATCGTCCGGGCTGTTCGCGGTTTGCGCTCACTGCGAACCGAAATCGATGGGCATACGCATATGCAATATACCACCGCTTCCGTTTGGAACACAGCGTTGGCGAGCTATGCGCTGCAAGAAGCGGGCGTGCCCTTGACGGACCGGACGATTGAAAAAGCGAACCGCTATTTGTTGTCGCGCCAGCACATTCGCTATGGCGACTGGTCGGTGCACAATCCGCACAGCCTGCCGGGCGGCTGGGGATTTTCCGATGTGAATACGATGAACCCGGACGTTGACGATACAACTGCCGCACTGCGCGCCATCCGCCGAGCGGCGGCCAAAGAGACGGCGTTTCGCCATGCATGGGACCGGGCGAATCGGTGGCTGTTTTCAATGCAAAATGATGACGGGGGATTTGCGGCGTTTGAAAAAAACGTCAGCCACCGCTTTTGGCGTTATTTGCCGATCGAGGGGGCGGAATTTTTGTTGATGGATCCGTCCACCGCCGATTTGACCGGGCGGACGCTGGAATATGCCGGAACGTTCGCCGGGTTAACGAAAGACCACCCTGCGCTCGCCCGCGCTGTCAAATGGCTGTTTGACCATCAGGAAGCTGACGGCTCGTGGTATGGGCGCTGGGGGATTTGCTATGTGTACGGCACATGGGCGGCGGTGACGGGGCTTTCAGCCGTCGGCGTTCCGCCGGACCATCCGGCGATGCAAAAAGCGGTTCATTGGTTGTTGCGCATCCAAAATAACGACGGCGGATGGGGCGAATCGTGCAAAAGCGACGGGGCCAAGACGTATGTGTCGCTCGGCGCCAGCACGCCGGTTCATACCGCCTGGGCACTCGACGCCCTCATCGCCGCCGCCCGGCAGCCAACACCGGAAATCAAAGCCGGCATTCGCGCGCTCATCCGTCTTCTCCGTCATCCGAACTGGACAGCTTCATACCCGGCCGGGCAAGGAATGGCCGGCGCCTTTTACATCCATTACCATAGCTACCGCTACATTTTTCCGCTATTGGCGCTTTCTCATTACGAGCAAAAATTCGGCCCGTTGGACGACTAACTGCCCGCTCATCCCGGCGCAAGCGTGACGGGGGCGTAGGAGGCGGCGATCATGGAGCGAAAGACCCCCGAAGTGGAGAGTCCGCTGCAGCCGGCCCAGGGATGAAATGCACCGGTATAGATGCGGTCCTTTCTCTTTCCCTCACAAGAAAATCCGACCATTGTCGGGATTGAATAGCCTGAACATACCGTATAGAATATTCAGTTAATTCTGGATAAAGGGGTTCAGTCTATTCGAGGAAGGAGAAGGAGAGCGTGATGAAATGCTGTCGGATTATGTTCGTGTCGCTCGGATTATGGTTTGTGCTCGGCCTGTCGGTCCCGGGAGGGCGGACGGAGGCGGCATCCCTACGCGCCAATGATGCACCCATCGTGCTTCTCCATGGGTTTACCGGATGGGGACGAGAGGAAATGCTTGGGTTCAAGTATTGGGGCGGCGTGCGCGGCGATATCGAACAATGGCTGAACGACCACGGATATCGAACTTATACGCTGGCGGTCGGCCCGCTCTCAAGCAACTGGGATCGGGCATGTGAAGCGTACGCCCAGCTTGTCGGCGGGACGGTTGATTATGGGGCAGCCCATGCGGCCAAGCACGGCCATGCGCGGTTTGGCCGCACCTATCCAGGGCTGCTTCCGGAACTGCAACGAGGGGGCCGCGTCCATATCATCGCCCACAGTCAGGGGGGACAGACCGCCCGCATGCTTGTCTCGCTCCTAGAGAACGGAAGCCAAGAAGAACGGGAGTACGCCAAGGCGCACAACGTGTCGTTGTCGCCGTTGTTTAAAGGCGGGCATCCGTTTGTGTTGAGTGTGACGACCATCGCCACTCCTCATGACGGAACGGCGCTTGTCAACATGATCGATTTCACCGATCGCTTCTTTGACTTGCAAAAAGCGGTGTTGAAAGCGGCGGCTGTCGCCAGCAACGCGCCGTATACAAGCGAAGTATACGATTTTAAGCTCGACCAATGGGGACTGCGCCGCCAGCCGGGTGAATCGTTTGACCAATATTTTGAGAGGCTCAAGCGGTCTCCCGTTTGGACGTCGACAGATACCGCCCGCTACGATTTATCCGTTCCCGGGGCTGAGAAGTTGAATCAATGGGTGAAGGCAAGCCCGAATACGTATTATTTGAGTTTCTCCACAGAGCGGACGCATCGCGGAGCGCTCACCGGCAACCATTATCCCGAACTTGGAATGAATGCGTTCAGCGCGATTGTCTGCGCTCCGTTTCTCGGGTCGTACCGCAATCCAGCGCTCGGCATTGACAGTCATTGGCTTGAGAACGATGGCATCGTCAATACAATTTCGATGAACGGTCCGAAGCGTGGATCAAGCGATCGGATCGCACCGTACGACGGGACGTTGAAAAAAGGAGTTTGGAACGACATGGGAACATACAACGTCGACCATTTGGAAGTGATCGGCGTTGACCCGAATCCATCATTTGATATTCGCGCCTTTTATTTGCGACTTGCCGAGCAGCTGGCGAGCTTGCGGCCTTAAAGCTAGTAGCTTTGCGCAAAAAGCCATCCCAACCGGATGGCTCTTTTTATGGAAAGCGCATGATGTTGTATGACGGCCGCGGATGTCCGATGGTATAATAGGGGCAAAGCAAGCGGATGGGGGAATGGACGTGAAGCCGACCGAGCGGCAAAAGGAACGGTATACGTATCAAGATTATGTCAAGTGGGACGGATGGTGGGAGCTGATCAACGGCGTGCCCTACAACATGGCACCGGCCCCTTCATTTGTCCACCAGTTTATCGTCGGTGAATTGTATGTCGCTTTGCGGGCATTTTTTCGTGAAAAAGGATGCACGGTTGTCATGGCGCCATTTGATGTACGCCTTGATGAGCAGGCGGACTATGAACAGGCGAAGCATGTCGTGCAACCAGATATCTCCGTCATTTGCGATCAAAGCCAAATTGGCAGCCGAGGCTGCGATGGTCCGCCTGACTTGGTGGTGGAAGTGCTTTCGCCAAGTACAGCATTGAAAGATCGAAACGAAAAGTATATGTTGTACGAACAGTTTGACGTCAAGGAATATTGGATCGTGGATCCGTTGCATCGAACGGTGGAAGTGTACGGCCGCGGCGAAAAAGGGTATGAGAAGCGGAGCGTCTTTGGCGAAGGCGATGTGCTCGTCTCGTTTTTGTTCGCTGATTTGACGGTTTCGCTGGCTGGCATATTTCAAAATATAGAGGGTGAGGGATAACGGTGCGGTTAACGGAAGAGGAAGTGCAAGCACTGCTTGAAAAAGCGGACGGCTGGAAGCTGGCCGATGAGCGGTGGATTGTGAAAAAATACCGTTTTCAAGACTACTTGCAAGGAATCGAGTTCGTCCGGCGAATCGCCGCGATTTCGGAAAACGCCAATCACCACCCGTTCATTTCAATCGACTATAAGCTGATCACAGTGAAGCTGTCTTCATGGCGGGCGAAAGGGCTGACGAAGCTCGATTTTGACCTGGCGAAGCAGTACGATGACGTGTATCAACAGATGAAGCAGGGGGAAGGGGAATGATGGAACATCGCACAGCACTCATCACCGGCGCAGCGCGGGGAATTGGCTATGAAGTGGCAAAAACGCTGGCGGAACATGGCGCAAACGTGATGCTCGTTGATTTGCGCCAGGAAGAAGTCGAGCAAGCTGCTCGGTCGCTTCGGGAGTTGGGCTATGAAGCGGTCGGCGTGAAATGTGATGTGACGGTTGAACAAGAGGTGAAGCAAGCGATCAACGAGGCCGTCAAGCGTTGGGGGCGCCTTGATGTTGTCGTGAACAACGCCGGTTTGCAACATGTGGCAAACATTGAGGATTTCCCGACGGAAAAGTTTGAGCAACTCATCCGCGTCATGCTCGTCGGCCCGTTTTTGGCCATTAAGCATGCGTTTCCCGTTATGAAACAACAGCGTTACGGCCGCATCATCAACATGGCGTCGATCAACGGGCTTGTCGGGTTTGCCGGCAAAGCGGCGTACAACAGCGCGAAGCACGGGGTGATCGGCTTAACGAAAGTGGCGGCGTTAGAAGGGGCGCCATATGGCATTACGGTGAACGCCCTTTGCCCGGGCTATGTCGATACCGAACTCGTCCGCGGCCAGCTCGCGGATTTGGCGGCGACAAGAAACGTGCCGCTTGAAAAAGTGCTCGAGGAAGTGATTTACCCGCTTGTGCCGCAGCGGCGGCTGCTGTCGGTTGAAGAGGTGGCCCATTACGTTCTCTTTTTGGCGGGAGAACAGGCAAAAGGCGTCACCGGCCAGGCGGTGGTGATCGACGGCGGATATACGGCGCAGTGAACTCCCCCTCTTCGCGTTGCTCAAAGCGGGAGCTTTTTTCCGGATGGACGATCAAACGTTTTGTCGCATGCCATGCTGAGTCCAACGCGATCGTTTTCTTTCGCAATAATAAAATGCCCCCGGCATTTTCAGCGCCGGGGGCGTTTCGTTTTGGACGCTCAGCTCAAGGCAAACTCAAAGCTGGCCAAGATTTTGACTTCTTTCCCGACGAGGAATCCGCCGGTTTCGAGCGCAACGTTCCAGACGAGGCCGTAATCTTCGCGGTTGATTTTCCCTTCGACGTCAAAGCCGACGGAAATGCCGCCGGTGAGCGGGTTTTTCACTTGGCCGTTGTATTCGACTTTGAACGTTTCCGTTCTCGTCACACCGCGAATCGTCAGCTGCCCTGTCACCTCATATTCCGTGTCGGACAGCTTGCGCACGGAATCGCTCACAAAGGTGATCGTCGGATGGTTTTCAACATCGAAAAAGTCGGCCGAGCGAAGATGGGCGTCGCGGTCCGCATTTTTCGTATCAATCGAAGCCACATTGATCGTCGCGTTCACTTTCAGCGACTCAAGCTCGTTAATGTCGCCCTGCACGTCGACATCAAAGTCTGTAAATTCCCCTTTCGCTTTTGAAATCATCATATGTTTGACTTGGAAGGCGACAGAGCTGTGCGCTTTGTCAAGCTGGAATGTTGTCATCCGTGTTCCTCCTCTTATTCACGTAATGATCACATCCTTATCATAGCAGATGTATATCTCGAATTCAAACATTTTTTGTTCAAGTTTTTTTGCTAACGTGGAGCATGAAGGCATATCCATGATAAGATGAAGATAGCAACGGCGGACGGAAAGGAAGAGATAAAAGATGAGTGAAATAGGGATTTTAACGAAAATCGAACAGCAACTCGGGCAGTTTTCACCGGCAGAACAAAAAGTGGCCGCCTATATTCTTCGCCATGCCGAGCTTGTTCCAGCGATGACGACGAAAGAGTTGGCGCGGGCCGCCTCGACGAGCGAAGCGAGCGTCGTCCGCTTTTGCAAGACAGTCGGCATCGGCAGTTTTCCGGGATTGAAGATGGCGCTCGTTCGCGAGTTGACGATGGCGGATATAAACATTAATGATTTTTCCATTCTAGACAAACCAAATGCGCCGTATGAGCTGTTTATGAAAGTTACTTATATGAATAAGGCGGCCATTGAGGCGACAACGACAACGCTCGATAAGCGCGAGTTGGAAAAAGCTGCTGAGGTGATGATGAAAGCGGAAAGAGTAGTGTTTTACGGAGTTGGCGGCTCCGCGGCCGCAGCGGTGGACGCCAGTTATAAGTTTACGAAACTTGGCTACATGGCGGCAACGTCACCCGATTTTCACACGATGCTTCCATTGGTCGCCCATTTGAAAAAAGGGGATGTATTCGTAGCCATATCAACGTCAGGACGGACGAAAGACGTATTGGAGATCGCCCGGTTTGCGAAAAAACAGGAGGCGACCGTCATCGCCCTGACGAAGCTTGACCCGACATCACCGCTATATAAGGAGGCGGATATTAAGCTGGCGCTGCCGGATGTTGAACAAGACCACCGCATCGGCAGCATGGCATCGAGAATGGTGCAGCTTAATGTGATTGATGCGCTCTATTTAATCACGTTCCACCGTGTAGGGGGACGAGTAATCGAACGCTTCTACCAGACAAGAGAAGAAGTGGTGCGTTTGCGAAGATAAAGCGGGCTTAAGGCAGGCTCGCTTTTTTTGGTGAGGATGTGTCAAAATCAACAAGAATAGTTTGATATTTTGTTTCATAAATTTATAATATAAGTATGAAATATAATTTCTAATTTCCTTAAAGAGGTGACCACATTGCTCGAACGTCTGACTACAGAACAAGGCAATGAAAAAACGAAACATTTGGATGAAATGACGACGAAAGAAATTTTGCAGGCGATGAATGAAGAAGATCAGACGGTGGCGGCAGCGGTGGCGAAACAACTGGATTCCATTGAGAAGCTCGTACATATCGTCGTTGCTGCGTTTCAGAGAGGGGGAAAACTCGTTTATGTTGGAGCGGGAACGAGCGGCCGGCTCGGTTTGCTTGATGCGGTGGAATGTCCGCCGACATTTGGCGTTGATCCCAAGATGGTTCAGGCGGTGATCGCCGGGGGGTGGGAAGCAATGGCCAATGCGGCGGAAGGAGCGGAAGATGATGAAGAGGCGGCGGTTCGCGATCTCGAGGCAGTGGGGTTGACGGCAAACGATGTGGTCGTCGGCATTGCGGCGAGCGGCCGAACGCCGTATGTGGTGAGTGCGCTTCGTTACGCGAAAAAAATAGGGGCAACAACAGGAAGCATCGCCTGCAATCAAGGAGCGGCCATCAGCCAGTATGCGGATGCGGCGGTGGAAATCGAAACCGGGCCGGAAGTGTTGGCCGGTTCAACGCGCCTTAAAGCCGGAACGGCGCAAAAAATGGTGCTCAATATGATTTCGACCGCCTCAATGGTCGGAATTGGCAAGGTGTATGGAAACTGGATGGTCGATGTGCAGGCGACAAACGAAAAGCTAAAAGAGCGGGCGAAGCGGATTTTGATGGAAGCGACGGGAGTGAGCGCCGACGAAGCGTCCCGCTATTACGAACAGGCAAATGGGGAGGTGAAAACAGCGATCGTCATGATTTTGCGTCAATGCAGCTATAAAGAGGCAAAATCGCGGCTGCAAAAAGCCGGTGGTTTTGTGCGCAACGCGCTTAAATAACGGATAGGGGGAGAGGAACGATGAACCGGGAACAACAAATGGCGGCAACGATGCTTTCGCATTTAGGGGGCAAAGAGAACATTGTTCGCATTGCCCACTGCATGACGCGGGTGCGCGTGTCGCTGCGCGATCCGGATCAAGCGGATATTGCCGCCCTGAAACGGGTTGAGGGAGTCATGGGGGTCATTGAAGACGAGACGCTGCAAATCGTCGTCGGCCCCGGCATTGTCAACAAAGTGGCGGCCGCGTTATGCGAGCTGACCGGTCTGGAGCTTGGGGAAGTGATCGAGGATGGGCTCGAGGACATTGCGGAGCGGACAAAAGCGAAGGTCAAAGCGCGCCAGCAAACGCCGCTAAAGCGGTTGTTGCGCAAAATCGGCAGCATCTTCATCCCGCTCATCCCTGGTTTGGTCGCCTCAGGGATCATTAACGGGATTGCCAACTTCGCCAAAAACGCCGGTGTTGATCCACAGACGACGTGGCTGCAGCTGTTGCTTTTGATTGGCGGCGGCATTTTTGCCTCGCTCGGCGTGTTAGTCGGTTACAATACAGCGAAGGAGTTCGGCGGCACGCCGGTATTAGGGGCCATTGCCGGCATCCTCGTCTTCAACCCGGCGCTCGCGGATGTTAAGCTATTCGGGGAAGCGCTTACACCAGGGAGGGGAGGGCTGTTTGCCGTTTTGTTGGCCGCTTGGCTGATGGCTGTTGTTGAAAAATGGGTGCGCCGCTTTGTCCCGAATGCGGTCGATATTATTGTGACGCCGCTCATCACGGTGCTCATCGTCTGCTTATTTACGCTGATTGCCGTGCAGCCGATCGCCGGTTGGCTGTCGCTGGCGATTACGGACGGATTAAAAGCTGTACTCGATATAGGTGGAGTGTTGGCCGGCGCAGTGTTGGCCGGAACGTTTTTGCCGCTTGTCATGGTCGGCTTGCACCATGGCTTGACGCCGATTCATATGGAACTGATTCAAAAACTTGGCTCAACGCCCCTATTACCGGTATTAGCGATGGCCGGAGCCGGCCAGGTCGGGGCGGCGATCGCTGTCTATGTGAAAACGAAAAACAAGCGGCTTCGAAACATTATTAAAGGGGCATTGCCGGTCGGGTTTTTAGGAATCGGAGAGCCGTTGCTTTATGGGGTGACGTTGCCGCTAGGGAGGCCGTTTGTCACCGCGTGCCTCGGGGCGGCGGTCGGCGGCGCGTTTCAGGCGGTCATGAAAACGGCGGCGCTCGGCATCGGTGTATCCGGGCTGTCCCTCATTCCGCTTATTGCCGATGCGAAGTATGTGACGTATTTGATCGGATTAGTCATTTCCTATGCGTTTGGTTTCCTCTTTACGTATTGGTTCGGATTTAAAGAGGAAATGGCAGAAAATATATAGCGGGGGATGGCGATGCTTTCCTTTTCTTTTTATCTTTTTCAACCGTTTGAACAAATCGAAGAAGCGTTTCGGAAAGCAGCGAGTTTTGGAGCGAGGGAACTGTTTACTTCGCTGCACCTTTTGAACGGAAAAGAACTAGGCGAGCAAGAGAAGCTGAAATGGATCGGCCGGCTCGCCCGTCGCTATGGGGTGGGGGTGGTGGCTGACGCCACCCCCGCCGTGCTTTCGCACTTGCCGGCCGGCGTTGGCGTCACCAAAGCGCTCAACGAGTGGGGGATAATCGGGCTGCGGCTTGACGATGGCTTCTCGTGGGATGAAACGGTGCAGCTTTCGAAACAGATGAAAGTCGTATTGAACGCCAGTACGATCACAGAACGCGAAATTCAGGAGTTGGCATCGCGACAAATCGACTGGGCGGGTGTGGACGCATGGCATAACTTTTACCCGCGCCCGGAAACTGGGCTTTCGGGCGACACGCTTATGAAACAAAACCGAATGTTGCGTCAATGCGGCATAGCATCAATCGGCACCTTTGTCGCTGGCAACGCCCAAAAGCGCGGTCCGCTTAACAAAGGGCTGCCGACGTTAGAGGATCATCGGGAAGCGGATCCAGTTTCTGCCTATATCGAGCTGCGCGAAACGTATAAGGTGGGAAAAGTGTTCGTCGGAGACTTATCGGTGTCGGACGATGTGCTCGAGCGAATGGCGTGGGTGCGGCAAGGAATCATTCCCATTCGCTACCGGCCGATCGTATCAGCCCGCTGGCTGTCTCTTGTCGAAACGGTGCACACAAACCGGCGCGATGCCGCCCGTGATGTGATCCGTTCCACCGAATCGCGCCGCTCCATCATATGGCCTAAGGAGGCGTTGCACCCCACCGAACCGGCGCCGCGCCCGACAGGAAGCGTGACGATCGACAACGAGCGCTACGGCCGTTATGCTGGTGAACTGCAGATCGCTTTAACGGATCTTCCAACCGATGACAACGTCAACGTCATCGGCAAGGTGGTCGAGGAAGATATACCGTTGCTTCGGTACATTCACGGCGGCCGTCCGTTTTGTCTTGTTCGTGGCTAAAAAGAATGGACAGATTTCACTTTTCCGAACTAGAGAAGCTGTGTCAGAGCAACATTCCTTTCTCGCCGCCAAGTTGAGCGAAAAACTCGTGTTGCCCCGGCTTTTCCAGAAATGTTCTTAAAAACTGTCATGCTCACATCGATTGAAAAAGGAAGACAAATGATTTCCAAAATGAATAGACGGCAGGTATAATAAATAATGGATATTTTGGCATTTGCTTATTAGGAAAAAGGGGGAACGCCTGTGAAATACCGAAAACTTGGCCGCACGGGGCTGAAAGTGAGCGAAATTAGTTTAGGAAGCTGGCTTACATACGGCAATTCGGTGGAAAAGGAAACGGCGATCCGCGTCATTGACAAGGCGTATGAACTCGGCATCAACTCATTTGATACGGCAAACGTCTATGCGCGCGGGGAGGCGGAAAAAATCGTCGGCGAGGCGCTGCGCAAATATCCGCGCGAATCGTATGTCATCGCCACGAAAGTGTTTTGGCCGATGGGCGACGGACCGAACGACCGCGGCCTGTCGCGCAAGCATGTGTTTGAACAGCTCCATGCGAGCTTAAAGCGGCTGCAACTGGATTATGTCGATATCTACTACTGCCACCGCTATGACAAAGAAACGCCGGTCGATGAGACGTTGCGTACGATCGATGATCTCGTCCGCCAAGGAAAAGTGCTGTATGTCGGCGTGAGCGAATGGACGGCCCAGCAAATTCAAGAGGCGCTCGGCGTGGCCGACCGCTACTTGCTCGATCGGATCGTCGTCAATCAGCCGCAATACAACATGTTTCACCGTTATATTGAAAAGGAAGTCATCCCGGTGTGCGAACAAAACGGCATCAGTCAAATCGTCTTTTCGCCGCTCGCCCAAGGGGTGCTGACCGGCAAATACAAACGAGGTCAAGCGTTGCCGGCCGGAAGCCGCGCTGCTGATCCGAAGGCGAACTCGTTTATCCAAAGGTTGCTGAACGACGAAGTGTTAACGAAAGTGGAACAACTGGAAAAAGTTGCTGCCGAGCTTGGCATCACGTTATCGCAGCTCGCGCTTGCCTGGGTATTGCGCCAACCGAACGTGGCCAGCGCCTTAATCGGCGCCAGCCGCCCGGAACAAGTCGAAGAGAACGTCAAAGCGGTCGACGTCGCGCTCAGCGATGATGTGCTCGAGAAAATTGAGGGGATTTTGGCGTAGCAGGCCAACGAGCCGTTCTCCCGAAGATGAGGTTTGCTTCGGGGGGATGGCATTTTTTATGGCTATTGATTGTGTTCAGGAGGACTTTTATTTGCCTTTGTTGAAATAAACAGCGCCATTGTACAGAAATAAGGGCAAATTTCATTTTTTATATTGACTGTTCGGAAAATTTTGATTAAAATAAAAATATCAGGCCTGATGAACTACATTGATAAACTATGTTTTATAATATAAAACAAAATCGATCGGATGTTTTTTAATTTTTTTATTGTTTTCAAAACCGAGTTCTACTATATCAAACCACACGATGGCAGTTTTTTAAACCGACATCTTCCAACGTTTAGAAGCGGGTTCAGAAACTCGTCTTTTGGAAGCGCTATCCGAAAGCGCTTAATCCCCAACTTAGTAGTAGTTAACCCTCATATTTTTCTCTAATAAAAACAGTATTGCAAAAGGAGCTGATGGTATTATGAGACGAATGGCAGTTTTTTCGGCGATCTTATCCTTGTTGCTTCTGCTGCTTTCCGGTTGCGGGAGCTCCGGATCCAAATCAACGGCCGGAGGGAAAACAGGTGAGACTAGAGTAATCAAGGTGGCCAATTATTTTGCCGAAAGTCACCCACAAAATGTTGCGTTGCGTGAAAAGTTTAAAAAGATCGTTGAGGAGAAATCCGGCGGCAGTCTTAAGGTCGAGATTTATCCTAATAGTGCTTTAGGTGCAGAGCAGGAGTTTTACAACGGTGTTCGCAATGGCACGATTGAGATGGGGATTCCGGGGTTGATTATGCAAAATGACATCCCTAAAATGGGAGTTCCTGAATGGCCATTCTTATTCAGAGATTTTGAACATGTTAAAAAAGTGTTGAATGGCCCGATCGGAAAAGAAATTACTGCAGAGCTTGAGGCAAAACATGGTGTTGTTCCGCTGGCTTGGAGTGCAAATGGGTTCCGGATGTTTTCTTCAAATAGAACGATCGACTCAATCGACGATTTTAAAGGATTGCGCCTGCGGATGCCTAATATCCCGAACTATATTACGGTTGGAAAATTGTTAGGGGCTAACGTGACCCCATTGCCGATTTCGGAAGTGTTCACTGCCTTAGAGCAAAAAGTGGTAGACGGGCAAGACAACCCAATTGCGACATTGCGAGCTTCCGGGTGGTACGAAGTTCAAGCAGATGTATTAGAGTCGAACCATATGTTTAGCCCGAATGTGTATGTGGTCAATAAAAAGTTTTGGGATAGCTTGACGGATGAACAACGGAAAATTATACAAGAAGCGGCTAAAGAGGCGGCCAACTATGAATTTGAGTTGATGGAAAAAAGTTACGAAGAAGACAAGAAGTTTTTGCAAGAGCATGGAATTAGATTCACTACTCCTAGCGATGAGTTTGTGAAGCAAATGGAAAAAGCTGTGCAGCCGCTGTATGACGAGTTGTTCAAAAAATATGATTGGGCTGAAGACTTGTATAAGAGAATCAAGGCGGAGACGGAATAAGACAATCCAAAAGTTAAAAGGGTGATGGAATTGTTTAAAAAGGCAGGGAGATTTTTGAATGGTGTTCTGAATGTATTGATGGTCGCGACGCTCGCTTTCATGTGTATTTTGGTATTCGGCAACGTTGTGCTTCGTTACGGATTTAACTCCGGCATCACTTGGTCGGAAGAAATGTCGCGTTTTCTCTTCATTTGGATGACGTTTTTTGGAGCTATCGGCGCTTTAAAGGATAATGACCATTTAGGTGTCGATGCATTGGTAAGAAAGCTGCCGGTCGGCGCCAAACGCGTTGTATTTGTCATCAGCAATGTCATCGTTCTATATGTGCTTTATTTGCTGTTGGACGGAAGTTGGAAAATTACGCTCAGCAGCGTCGGAAGCCGGGCTCCGGCCACTGGGCTACCGATGGCATTCATCTATGGAACCGGTCTAGTTGTGAGCATCGGAATGGGAATCATTGTCTTGTTTCATATATACCAAGCTTTATTCCGCCCGGGTGCGGTTGAAGAATTGACAAGAATGAAAGAGTCAGAAGAGGAAATGATGAATGTGGCCCATGAAGAGACAGTGAACCCCCATCGCCGCCCTCGTCCGGGTGCAGTTGGAGGTGAAAGGTAGATGGCACTAGTTGTGTTTGTCGGATCATTGCTCGGCGTGATGGCGCTCGGGATGCCGATTGCGTTTGCGCTATTAGTCAGCGGAGTGGCGCTGATGTTATACTTGGATATTTTTGATACGCAAATTATTGCCCAAAACTTGATTAGCGGCGCGGACAACTTCTCACTCATGGCCATTCCATTCTTTATCCTGGCCGGGGAGCTGATGAATGCCGGCGGGATTTCCAAGCGGATTATTGACTTTGCCTTGTCGCTTGTCGGCCATATTCGCGGCGGGTTAGGGTATGTCGCGATCATTGCCAGCATTTTGTTTGCCGGCTTATCCGGTTCGGCGGTCGCTGACACGGCGGCGCTCGGGGCCATTTTGATCCCGATGATGGTCAAAGCCGGATATGACCGCAACCGTTCGACCGGCCTCATTGCCGCGAGCGGCATTATTGCCCCGATCATTCCGCCGAGCATCCCGATGATTCTGTTTGGGGTCACAAGCGGCGTATCGATCACGAAGCTGTTTATGGCCGGCATCGTCCCAGGGATTTTGCTTGGAATTGTTCTGGCAATCTGTTGGTGGTTGGTCGTCCGGAACGATTCCGTTGAGGTACTTCCGCGCCAATCGGCGAAAGACATTTGGCGGGCGACCCGTCGGGCCGTTTGGGCGCTTTTATTGCCAGTTATTATCGTCGGTGGGCTTCGCGGCGGGGTGTTTACGCCGACAGAAGCTGCCGTTGTAGCTGCGTTTTATGCCCTGTTTGTCGGTTTGTTCATTTATCGTGAACTGAAAGTGAAAGATTTGTTCCACGTGTTCGTGGCAGCGTCGAAAACAACAAGCGTCGTCATGTTTTTGGTGGCGGCGGCCATGGTGTCGGCCTGGCTCATTACGGTTGCCAATATTCCGTCGATTATGACAGATTGGCTAGCGCCGTTCATGGATAATCCATTGGTGCTGTTGTTAGCCATTAATGCGTTGGTGCTGTTGGTCGGAACAGCGATGGACTTGACGCCGACGGTGCTCATTTTGACACCGGTGTTGATGCCGATTATTGAAAAAGCGGGAATTGATCCGGTGTACTTCGGGGTACTGTTTATTTTAAACAACTGCATCGGGCTGCTCACACCGCCGGTCGGAACGGTGTTAAACGTTGCTTGCGGGGTAGGGAAAATCGGGATGGAAGACATTATGAAAGGGATTTGGCCGTTTTTGTTGGCGGAAGTGTTAGTGCTGTTGTTGTTGATTTTCTTCCCGTCCCTTGTCACCGTGCCGCTCGGATGGTTTACAGGAAATTGATAAATATCCTTAACATTAAGGGGGTTGCGAGGACTATGAAAAAAAGAAATGTGATTAGAAAGATCATGACCGGCTGTATAGCTATGGGCTTGCTTTTCTTGACCGCGTGCAGTTCAGGAACGACTCAAGGGGGGAATACCGCTAAGACTGAATCGAAAGGAGTTCAACCGCGAGTGATTAAAGCGGGAATTGGCCTGAACGAAGACCATCCACAAGGCCAAGGATTGCTCAAGTTCAAAGAGATTGTTGAGGAAAAAAGCGGCGGCAAAATGAAAGTTCAAACGTACTTCAGTGCTACTTTAGGTGACGACTTAAAGATGACAGAAGCGCTTCAGGCCGGAACACAAGAAGTTACAATCCCGTCGACTTCACCATTAGTCGGGATCGTTAAAGAATTTGGTATTTTCGATTTTCCGTTCCTCTTCAATACGCCTGAAGAGGCTGACGGTATTTTAGACGGGCCGATAGGCCAAAAATTGTTGGAGAAATTGCCGGAACACGGATTGATTGGGCTTGGCTATTGGGAAAATGGCTTTCGGCATGTAACAAACAGCAAACATGCCATCGAAACGGCTGATGATTTCAAAGGGTTGAAATTGCGAACGATGCAAAACGAAGTGCATATTGATGCGTTTAAAGCGCTCGGTGCCAATCCGACGCCAATGCCTTTCTCGGAAGTGTTCACGGCGTTGGAAAGCAACACAATTGATGGTCAGGAAAATCCACTGGCAACGATCAAATCAAATAAATTTTACGAAGTGCAAAAACATTTAAGTTTGACAAGGCACGTCTATACGCCGTTTGTGTTCCTCGTCAGCAAAAAGTTTTGGGATCAGTTATCGCCGGAAGAACAAAAGATTTTGCAGGACGCTGCGGTTGAAGCCGGAAAATATCAACGGCAACTGAGCCGTGAGGAGGATCAAAAGGCATTGGAAGAGTTGAAGAAAACAGGTGTAAAAATTAACGAAGTCAGCGATCAAGAGCGTCAAAAAATGGCAGAAATCATTAAGCCTGTAGTTGAAAAATACGCGAAAGAGTTCGGCGAAGATTTAGTGAACGAAATGTATGGTGAGCTAGACAAAATCCGCAATCCAAAATGATGTTGCGGGAAGAGGGCAATGGCTGGTTGTTCTCTTCCTTGCCCCTTGTTGCAAAGCGAGGGAGAAAGGGGACTGGCTTGTTGTGATGATCGGCCTGCCAAACTAGAAAATGAGGGAAGAAAAAATGAAGATTCTTGAGCAAATGCTTAAAGATGTGCCCATTCCTAAAATGGCAAAAGTTAGGCAAAACTTTTATGCCCCGGAAATTCGGGATGTTCCCAAGGCGGTGCATCAAAGCATTCGCCAAGCGAATGTTCTCCAACGCATTTCCCCTGGCGACCAAGTGGCGATCGCTGTCGGAAGCCGCGGCATTGCCGATATCCCGATCATTGTCCGAGAAGTGGCAAACGCGGTAAAGCAAGCAGGCGGCGTCCCGTTTATCGTACCGGCAATGGGAAGTCATGGAGGGGCGACGGCAGAAGGGCAGAAAGAAGTGCTTGCCCATTTAGGGGTGACAGAGGAATTTGTCGGGGTTCCGATCCGCTCAAACATGGATGTTGTGGAAATCGGGAAGTTGGACAATGGGCTGCCTGTTTATATAGACAAACTGGCCTACGAGGCGGATAAAATCGTTGTCGTTAACCGAGTAAAGCCCCATACGGCTTTTCGCGGACCGGTGGAGAGCGGATTAATGAAAATGATTACGATCGGCCTCGGCAAGCAAAAGGGGGCGGAGGCTGCCCACCAATATAGCTTTAAGTATATGGCGCGACATGTAATCGAGATGGCAAAAATCGCAATTCAGCGGGCGCCCATTGTGTTTGGCGTGGCTGTGCTGGAGAATGCGTATGACCGCCCAGCCAAAATCGTGGCGGTTCCGGCCGAGCAGTTTGAAACGGTGGAGCCTGAGCTGTTGATTGAGGCGAAGTCGCTTATGCCGAGGATTATGTTCACTCCGCTCGATGTGCTCGTTGTTGATGAAATCGGGAAGGATATTTCCGGTGACGGCATGGATCCGAACATTACCGGCAGGTATGCGACTCCTTATGCAAGCGGTGGTCCAGACATTGCGCGAATCGTCGTCCTAGGTTTGTCGGAAAAGACCGACGGCAACGCCAATGGCATTGGATTAGCCGATATCACAACTAAAAAAGTGAAAGACCAAATCATTTGGGAAAAAGGATTTGCAAATGCTTTGACGAGCACGGTCGTTTCGGTAGTTAAACTGCCGATGTTTTTCGAAACGGAAGAGCTGGCGGTAAAAGCAGCGATTAAAACATGCAACGCCTTTGATCTAAGCAAGGTGAGAATAGTGAGGATCAAAAACACGCTGGCGCTTCGGGAGATTTGGATTTCTGAAAGCCTTTTGGATGAAGCGCTCCAAATGGAAGAAATTGAAATTTTGTCAACACCGATGGAAATGGACTTTTCCATAACAATAGAACATTAAGGAGGATGTGTAATGCCAGCGGTTACTTACCCGCGCATTGAGAGCCGAGTCAATCCATACCGAGACAATGTTCAAGGAAAGGCCAACGAGCCGATATGTGTCGCCGGGCTGCTCGACCGTGCGAAACAAATTTTAGGCCCTGAACTAAAAGGGCTGCAACCAGACTGGACGCTGGAGGAAATTTATGATCGGCTGCATCATAATGCCCCTCGGATTGCGATTATTGGCGGGTCGCCTGACCACCCGGCCCACATTATGGATTTTCAGACGATCGCCCGGGCAGCGATTCGCATTTGGCAAAATGGCGGCGTGCCGTTTCAATTTTCGACACCGGTCATGTGCGATGGGACGGCGCAAAGCAACCAAGGCATGAGCTATTCGCTGCAAAGCCGCAACGCCGTGGCGCAAATGATTGTAAACCAGCTGGAAGCGCACAGCTACCACGGGGCGTTTGTCATTCAAGGGTGTGACAAGCAGCCGCTTGGCGTAGTCAGCGCGTTGGCCCATCTTGACCGCGTCCGCCGCGAGCGGGGAGAGCCGCCTTTCTTTGCGACATTTGCGCCGGCCCATGTATTAAAAGGCGGCACGATTCCGCCTAAGTTGTATGCCGAGCTCGAGGAAGCCGCCCGGCGGGCGGAACTCGCCGGGGAAGAAGACATTGCGTATGACTTGCGGGATGCGCTCGCCTATATTTTGCAATGCTCTTCCAACACAGCATTCCAAGGGGTGCTCGAACGGGCGAGAGGCAAAGGGCTCATCACGAAAGAGCAGCACGAAGACTATGAAAAACGGTTGGCGGTAGCGACATGCGACAGCCAAGGCGGGGTGTGCGCTTTTAACGGAACCGGCAACAGCTCCCGGCATTTGATCGCCGGATTGGGATTGATTCATCCTGCCTTGGAATTGCTCTCCGCCCCGCCGACGCAGGAACAAATAAATATGGCGTTGGACAGCCTCGCCCAGCTAATGAACGATTCGGTGTATGGAGTGGCCAATATTATGGCGGCCAACATCAAAAACGCGATTCGCATTCACAGCGCCACCGGCGGATCGACGAACATTATGATGCATATTGTGGCGGCTATGCTTTATGGGGGCTATCAGTTCGATCTGTGGGAGTATGATCGCATCCATCATGAAGTACCGGTGCCGGATTTATTTGACTACAGTTTAACGGAAGGAAGAGACATTTTCGCACTGGCTGTTCAGTGCTGCAGCGGGAAGATCCGGGGAATGGAAACAGTCTTTCACGAGTTGATGAACAATGGAGTGCCGATGGATGTGGATGCTCCGACGGTAACCGGAACGACATGGCGGGAAAGACTGTCCGTCAACCAAGCGCAGCTGTCGGCGCAAAACGTCGAGCACAACCCGGTCATCTTATCCAAACCGAGACGGCCGTTTAGCGGGGTCGACGTGTTGTCAGGCAACTTCTTTGAAAGTGCGGTAGTGAAAATCAGCGGCATGGCGACGAAACAAATTGATGAGTTTGACAAGAAAGTCGCCTTTGTCCTGTATTACGAGAACGAAGACGATGCCAACGAGGGGCTGCTTGATGTTCAGTTGTTGGAAAAAATCAAACAAAACCGCTGTTTTCACCATCAAAGCTTGCTCGCCGCCTTGAAACATAACGCGCCGCATTTGTTTGAACCATTGAAAGATCATGAATATGACGACCTGTTTGATGCGATGGCAAGGGAAGGGGCGCTGAAAATCGCGGTTGTGATCGCCGGCCAGGGGCCAGAGGCATTTGGCATGCCGGAAATGTTCACCCCGATGCAGCATATTAACGCGAACAGACAGCTAAAACGGATCGCGACGCTGATTAGCGACGGGCGCTATTCAGGCGTCACGTATGGGGCGGCCATCGGACATATGACGCCGGAAGCCATTCGCGGCGGAGGCATTTTGTATTTAAAAACGGGGGATCTTCTCTACATTGGCCTTCGTGAGCGGAAGATCGAATTGGTCAACGAATGGGCGTTCCGAAATGGAACTCTGCGGTTCGAGTTTGAATCGATCAAGCAGGAAAGAACGGAAATCGCCAACCAACGCGTAGCGGCGATGCGCAAGCGCCAACGACGGATTGCGGCGAGCAACCGATTGATTGGGCATACCGATGCCGCCCACGGGGTTGTTCCGCTTCCGATTGCTGAAGAGGCGGTATATGACTATAAAAAGGATGTTGTCCTTCCTATAGTCAAAAAATCATAATGGGAGGATTGAAGTGATTTATGTCTTTCACCCTCCTGTATTATAATAAGGTTAAGACGAATTTCTCAGTTGTCCAGCTCATAAGAATTCTAGCAAAGAGGGTGAAAGCATTGCCATTAATTCAGGCAGTTGATCGTGCTCTCCGTATTTTAGACTTATTTGATGAATACGAAACAGAGCTAAAAATCACTGATATCAGCGAGCGGATGCAGCTTCATAAAAGCACGGTGCATTCACTGTTGAAAACGCTGCAGCACCATCATTATATTGAGCAGAACCCAGAGAATGGGAAATATCGATTAGGAATGAAGCTGTTTGAGCGGGGAAACCTCGTCATTCGTCATCTTGATATCCGCTCTATTTCCAAAAAGCATTTAATTGATCTTTCCATTAAAACGGGGAGCACGGTTCATTTGGTGATTTTGGATGGAAAAGAAGGCATTTACATCGACAAAGTCGAAGGAACATCTGGGACGGTGCTGTACTCAAGAATCGGGAGAAGAGTTCCGATTCACAGCAGCGCAGTAGGAAAGGTGCTTGTCGCCTTCAAAAACAACCAGGAACTGAAAGAACTGTTGCGCGGCTACGTTTATAGGCGCCACACAGAAAACACGATCACGAACGAAGAGGAGTTTTTGAAAGAGCTCGAGAACGTAAGGAATAACGGCTATGCGCTCGACAAAGAAGAAAACGAACCAGGGATCACTTGTGTGGCTGTTCCGATTCGCGACCATTCCGGGAATGTGATTGCGGCGATCAGCATCTCTCAGCCTTCGGCGAAAATAACGGACACCGTGCTCGAGGAAGAAATCCAGCTGCTGCAAAATGCGGCTGAACAGATCTCAGAAGAAATGGGGTATATCCGCCCTAGCCGTTTATCTGTGTAATGAAGCGGCTTCTTTCTGACAAGATGATAAAACAGAGTTTTTTATTATCAAACAGTAAGGGGAGAGGGTTATGAGAATTATTCGCTACTTAGAAGATTCACAGGAAATAGTAGCCGCGGTTACCGATGATAATATCGTGTATCCGCTCCCGTTTCGCGATTTGATGGAGGCGGTTCGCGAAGCAAAACATCGCCAAATGTCGACCGTCAGCTATATTCAAACATTGATTAGCGGAAAACAAGGGATCCACAAAGAGATAGGGGAATTGAATTTGCTTGCGCCGATTGTCGCTCCTGAGGTGTGGGCGTCGGGCGTCACCTACGAGAAAAGCCGCGAGGCAAGAAACTATGAAACGGTCGAAAAGGCAGCGAGCCAGGAAACGTGCTATGACCGGGTGTACAACGCGGAAAGGCCGGAACTCTTTTTGAAATCGACCGCGGCGCGTACGATTGGCCCGAATGCCCCCGTGTATTTGCGCAGCGATTCCAACTGGCAAATTCCGGAGCCGGAACTTGGACTGGTGATCACCCGAGAAGGGGAAATTGTCGGGTATACGATTGGAAACGACATGAGCTGCCGGGATATCGAGGGGGAAAATCCGTTATACTTGCCGCAGGCAAAAATATGGAAGCATTCGTGTGCCATTGGGCCGGCGATCCGCCTGGCGGAGACAGTGGAAGACCCGTATAACCTGCAACTGACTTGCCGCATTTACCGCAACGGCCAACTTGTCGTTGAAGAAAGCGCCAATACAAGACAGTTGAAACGAACATACGATGAACTAGTATCTTTCTTGATTCGCGATAATGAAGCGTTTGACGGCACGGTATTGTTAACGGGAACGTGCATCGTTCCCCCGAATCAGTTCACCCTCCAAGAGGGGGATCGGATCGAAATCGAGATTCCTGAAATTGGCGTGCTGTCCAATCCAGTCCAATCGCTGATTCGCCAAACGATCATTCATCAATAATGGATAGAAGGAGTGGAGAGAACATGGCAGTCCAAACTGAAATCAAAACATATTTGAACTACATTAACGGCAGTTGGGTGAGTTCTGTAAGCAACCAAGTCGAACCGAGCCTCAACCCGGCGAATCGGCATGACATTGTCGGGTATGTCCAACGTTCGACACTGGAAGATGTAAATGCCGCTGTAGCCGCGGCAAAACAAGCGCAGGCATCGTGGCGGAAGCGTTCCGGGGTTGAGAGGGGAGAGTATTTGTATAAGGTTGCTCGCCTTTTGGAACAGCGCCTTGACGACATTGCCGAAACGATGACAAGAGAAATGGGGAAAACGCTTGCGGAAGCCAAAGGGGAAACGATGCGGGGCGTCCATATTTTGCGTTACTATGCCGGTGAAGGGGCGCGGAAAGTAGGTGATGTGATCCCATCGAGCGACAGTGAGGGGTTGATGTTTACGACCCGCGTTCCGCTTGGGGTTGTCGGGGTCATCTCGCCATGGAATTTCCCTGTCGCCATTCCCATCTGGAAAATGGCGCCGGCGCTTGTCTACGGGAATACAGTCGTGTTAAAACCGGCAAGCGAAACGGCGGTGACGGCGGCGAAGGTGATTGAGTGCTTCCACGAAGCCGGTTTCCCGAAAGGGGTCGTCAATATGGTGTGCGGTTCCGGATCGGTCATTGGCCAAGGGATTGCGAATCACCCCGATATTGACGGCGTGACGTTCACCGGCTCGAATGCCGTCGGAAAACAAGTCGGAAGAGCCGCGTTTGAGCGCGGGGCGAAATACCAGCTTGAGATGGGCGGAAAAAATCCGGTCATTGTGGCCAAAGACGCCAATTTGGATTTGGCGGTCGAAGGCACGATCAGCGGCGGGCTGCGTTCGACAGGGCAAAAATGCACCGCGACGAGCCGCGTCTTCATCGAGAAGGAAGTGTATGAGCCGTTTAAAGCGAAACTTCTGGAACGGGTCCAACAGCTGAAAATTGGCAATGGCCTGGATGCGGACACGTGGATGGGGCCGTGCGCCAGCGAGTCGCAATTGAATACGGTTCTTTCCTATATTGAGAAAGGGAAAGCGGAAGGGGCGAAGCTCCTTTACGGTGGAAAAAGATGCCTCGACGGCGAACTGGCCAACGGTTTTTACGTTGAACCGACGATTTTTGAAGAAGTCAACCTTCAAATGACGATTGCCCGCGAAGAGATCTTTGGCCCGGTATTGGCGTTGATTCCGGTCGACAGCATTGAGGAGGCGATTCAGCTTGCCAACGATACAGAATACGGGTTGAGCGCCTCGCTTTATACGAAAAATATCGGGAATGCGCTGCAGTTCATTCAAGACATCGAGGCCGGGCTCATTAAAGTCAACGCGGAGACGGCAGGAGTCGAGTTTCAAGCGCCGTTTGGCGGTATGAAGCAATCGAGCTCCCATTCGCGGGAACAAGGGCAGGCAGCGATTGAGTTTTTCACATCGATTAAAACGGTATTTGTGAAAGCCTAATCGTCGAACAACAGCAGTCGACAGTGGGAGGCGAACGTCCAGCCCGTTTCGGCAGGTGGTATATCGCACGTCCTTTAGCGGCAGGGTGTCCCGCCATTAGGTGGGCACCTTCCTCGCTATTTCCCAAATGAAAGAAGGGCAGTCTCGTTGGGAAGGCACAGAACGGTTCAACACAGGCGCCAGGTTCGTTTTGGGAATACCATATTCCTTCAGACGAGGAAAGGAGAAACGAAAATGCCATACAAACTGAAAGGTATTATTCCGCCGGTTGTCACGCTATTCAGCGAAGATGGCGATTTTGACTGGGAGGCTAATTATTTCCTTGCCGACTATCTTATTCGCTGTGGGGTTCACGGGCTGCTGTATATGGGAAGCACAGGAGAATTTTCCGCCCTGACAACAGAGGAGCGAAAAACTTTTGTGGAACGAATGACGAGGTACATAGATGGGCGTGTTCCGGTTTTCATTGGCACAGGATCGACATCGCTGAAAGAAACCATTTACCTATCAAAACATGCCGAATCGGTCGGGGCAAGCGGGGTGCTCGTTGTCAATCCGTTTTATTGGAAATATACAGAACGCCAACTTTACGACTACTATATGAGCGTAGCGAAAAGCATTGCCATTCCTTTGATCATATACAATATTCCGTTGTTGACCGGCCAGGAGCTGTCCCCTGAACTTGTGATGCAGCTTGCACTCGATCAAGAGAATATCGCGGGCGTTAAAGACACGACGGAAAAGTTGGGGCATATTCGCCAGTTGATCCGCATTACAGAGAAGCGAGAGGACTTTGCCGTGTTTGCCGCTTTTGATGATCTTCTCCTTCCGGCTTTGCAAATGGGAGCCGCCGGCGGCATTAACGGCACAGCTGTTTTTTGCCCCGAACGGTCGGTTCGTTTGTTTGAGAGCTTTAACGCTGGCCGGTATGACGAGGCGTTGAAAATCAATGAGTCGATTTTGCAGCTCATGCCGGTTTATGAACTTTCCCAGCCGCTGTTTCTCGCCATTAAAGAGGCGGTTCACCAGCTTGTTTTAGGCCGGCCTACCGCTTTGCGGCCGCCTGTAAACGAATGTAGCGATTTGAGAGAGCGCGTCCAGATGTTTCTGAATAAACATAATCTTTATGCAAACAAAGCAGGGAAATAGCATATGATCTTCGCCGGTGCAGCGAAATGAAAAGTGAAAGGATGAGGATCCATGTTGATGAAAGAAACGAGAGAATTTCTCGAATCACTCGGTTATCCAAGCGGCGACGGCTACGATCTTCCTACGTCGTCCAAACGCTTTCCCGATGGGGCGCAATACCGGGTGGAAATTCCAAGCGTCGAGGGCCCGCGGGCGCTCGAGGCCGTCCTTGAAGAGGCGGATCGCCTAGGGGTCATCGTTCACCGGGTGTCGCAGGGGAGCGGCATCATGCTGTTGACGGATGAAGAAATTAGTGACATGTGCGACATGTGCGCGAGCCGTGGAATTGAGCTCAGCCTTTTTGTCGGTCCAAGGGGAACATGGGATATTAGCGCGCTGCCATTCACGTCTTCCGGAAAAGCGGCCGGTCTGAGACATGAAGGGATGGACCAGCTCGTTTATGCCATTGAAGATTTAAAACGGGCGGCCCGCTTAGGAGTAAGGGGGGCACTGGTTGCGGATGAAGGGTTGCTATTGTTGACGAAGGAAATGAAAAAAAGCGGGCTGCTGCCGCAAGATTTTGTCGTCAAAGTATCGGTGCAAATGATGGCATCCAATCCGGTCTCGGTCAAACTGATGGAGCAGCTGGGAGCCGACACATATAACGTCCCGACTGCATTGACATTGCCGAAATTGGCGGCAATCCGCCAGGTCGTTGATATTCCTCTTGATATGTATGTCGAGGTGCCCGACGGGTTTGGTGGTTTTATCCGGCATTATGAAATTCCAGAGATCATCCGCATTTTATCGCCCGTTTATATTAAATTCGGTTTGCGCAACCATCCGGATGTTTATCCATCAGGAAAACATTTGGAATCGGTCAACATTGAACTGTGCCGGGAACGGGTGCGGCGGGCCGCACTTGGCATGCGGATCGTTGAACAGTATTATCCGGAAGCCATTACATCGAAACTAGGGGCTGAAGGATTGGGTGTTCCGGCAGTTGGGGCGTTGAAACAGAGCGAGGTGTGAATTCAGGGGAAGGAAAGGAGTGATACGATGCCCTCTTATCGTTTTGTCATCCTGAATGCGAAAGATAATGTGGCTACCGCGTTGGATGATATTCCGGCCGGCAGCGCCGTCAACATCACCCGCCACGACCGTGAGCATGAAATCACCGTCAAGCAAACGATTGAATTTGGGCATAAGTTTGCGATTGCGCCGATCAAACAAGGGGAAGACGTCTTGAAATACGGGGAAGTTATCGGGGTTGCCTCGACCGATATTGCCGAAGGGGAGCATGTGCACGTCCACAATGTCGAAGGAAAAAGGGGAAGGGGAGATAAGAAAAATGGAGACCGCTCAGTTTTGGGGATATAGACGCCCTGATGGACGGGTCGGGGTTCGAAATCATGTGCTCATTTTGCCCACCATTGTATGCGCCACCCAAGCAGCAAAGCAAGTGACAGAGCTTGTCCACGGCACGGTGTCTTTCATCCATCAGCACGGATGCGCCCAAGTCGGGGTGGATTATGAACAGACGTTTCGCACGTATGTCGGCATGGGAACGAACCCAAATGTATACGGCGTCGTGGTGATGGGGCTTGGCTGTGAAACCCATCAAGGGAGAAGCGTGGCCCAAGAAATTGCGAAAAGCGGCAAACCGGTTGATCTTGTATCCATTCAAGACCATGGCGGAACATTGGGCGCCATCGCCGAGGCGGCGAGAATCGCTGCCAAAATGGTGCAAGACGCTTCCGCTTTAGTGCGTGAGCCGTTTGATATCAGCGAGCTGATCGTAGGAACAGAGTGCGGAGGGTCGGATGCGTGTTCCGGGCTTTCAGCTAATCCGGCCGTTGGGTATGTCAGCGATATGGTTGTTGACCGCGGAGGGACCGTCATCCTGGCAGAAACGACCGAGCTGATCGGGGCGGAACACCTTTTGGCCAACCGGGCGGTCGATGACCGGGTGGCGAAAAGAGTATACGAGGCAATTGAGGCTATGGAGAAACGGGCCATGATGATGGGGGTCGATATTCGAACCGGGAATCCGAGCCCTGGGAACCGAAAAGGAGGATTGACGACACTGGAAGAAAAGTCGCTCGGCGCCGCGGCAAAAGCTGGAACACGACCGTTGCAAGAACTGATCAACTATGCCGCGCGGCCAACGAAAAAAGGACTCGTCTGGATGGACACTCCAGGACACGATATTGAACAACTGACTGGGATGGTCGCAGGCGGGGCGCAAGTCGTTTTGTTTACAAGCGGACGCGGCACGCCGACCGGTTCACCGATTGCGCCGGTGATCAAAATCGCGACGAACACGCCGATGTTTGAGCGAATGAGAGAAAATATGGATGTCAACGCCGGTACGATCATTGAGGGGAAAGAATCGCTCGAATCGGTGGGGCGGAGAATTTTCGACGAATTGCTTCTGACGGCCTCAGGGAAGCTGACTAAATCCGAAATCTTAAAACAGCATGATTTCGGCATTTGGAGAATTGGGCCGACCTTTTAAATTATGTTCCGGGCTGTTATGATGAAAGCGAATATGTGGAGGGACTCATCATGAAGACGCTTGATGTCGTCACGTTTGGGGAAACGATGGTTTTATTTACATCTGAAGCCATGACCCCAATTGAGTATAGCCACAATTTTTCTAAGCAAATTGGGGGAGCAGAATCGAATGTTGCCATCGGATTGCAAAGGCTCGGCCATTCTGTCGGGTGGTTCAGCAAACTTGGGAATGACCCGTTTGGAAGATACATCCACAAATTGATCAGGGGCGAAGGGGTCGACACGTCCCGATGCATTTATACGGATGAAGCTCCGACCGGGATTTTCTTTAAGGAAAACCGCTCGCCAACCAATATAAAAGTCTACTATTACCGCCAACACTCGGCGGCGAGTTTACTGTCCCCGGGTGATCTTGATGAGGAGTATATCGCTTGTGCCAAATTCCTTCATTTGACAGGGATTACCCCGGCCCTTAGTCCATCATGCCGGGAAGCGGTTTTTAAGGCGATCGATATTGCCAAACTGCATAAGGTGAAAGTCGTTTTTGACCCGAACATCCGGCTGAAACTTTGGACGGTGGAAGAGGCAAGGCCTGTGCTGCTTGAGATGGCCGCTGAGGCGGATGTCATTTTGCCGGGGCTTGACGAAGGAAAATGGCTGGCCGGACGGAACACGCCTGAAGAAATCGCCAGCTTCTTCGGAAATGAAAAGCTCGTCATTATCAAGCTAGGGGAGCAAGGGGCGTATTATCGGTTCGGAAACGAACACGGATATGTCAAAGGTTTTGCCGTACCGCAGGTGGTGGACCCGGTCGGGGCGGGCGACGGGTTCGCGGCCGGAGTGATCAGCGGACTGTTGCGGAATGAGTCGATTCCCGAGGCGGTGAGGCGTGGGAATGCCGTCGGAGCCATTGTCGTCGGAACGAACGGGGATGTGGAAGGGCTGCCGAACAAGGAAGAGTTGGAAGAATTTTTGCAAGGTGTTCGCCATGCGGATGTAAGGCGGTAGGGGGGAAAGAGATGGATAAGATTGATCATCTTAGCCGGTTGAAAAATTCAAAATTAGTGGCGGTGATTCGAAAGCCAAACAGGTCGCAAATTTTCCAAATCGCCGAGGCGCTTGTCGCCGGGGGAGTTGAGGTGCTTGAGGTGACGGTCGACACTCCCGGCGGTTTCGAAATGATTGCCGAACTGAAGGAAACGTTCGGCGCGAAAGCGATTGTCGGGGCCGGGACTGTATTGGATGCCGAAACGGCTAAGCGGGCGATTGAGGCTGGTGCGGATTTTATTTTTTCTCCTATTTTTGATGAGGAGACGATCTCGGTGACAAACCGGTACGGGAAAATTTCCATCCCAGGCGTGATGACGCCGACGGAAATCGTCAAAGCTTATCAAATGGGGGCTGATCTGTTAAAAGTATTTCCGGCTGGCTCCTTAGGACCTCAATACTTTAAAGAGCTGAGAGGGCCGTTAGGTCATATTCCGCTCATGCCAACCGGCGGCGTTACGTTGGAAAATGCGGGGGCGTTTATCCGAAACGGTGCCACGGCTGTAGGGGTCGGCAGTGCTCTATTAGATAAACGGGCCATTGAGGAGGGGCGGTTTGATCTTCTCAGGGAAACAGCGAAGAAATTTGTAGAGACGGTGAGAAACGCAGCGGAAAGAGAGGGGAAATAAGAGAATGAAAATTACGAGGCTCGAGACGTTTCTTGTCCCGCCGCGCTGGCTGTTTTTAAAAATCAGTACAGATGAAGGAATTGCCGGATGGGGTGAACCGATTGTCGAGGGAAGGGCGAACACTGTGCGCGCGGCGGTGGAAGAGCTGAGCGACTATTTAATTGGAAAGGATCCGCTGGCGATTGAAGAACATTGGACCGTTCTTTATCGGGGAGGGTTTTACCGCGGGGGGCCTATTTTGATGAGCGCTATTTCCGGAATTGATCAGGCGCTTTGGGATATTAAAGGAAAATACTTCAATGTGCCCATTCATCAACTGCTTGGCGGTCCGGTTCGCGATCGTATTCGGGTTTACAGTTGGATCGGCGGCGACCGACCAAGCGACGTTGCCGAAGCGGCTAAAAAAGCAAAAGAAGCGGGGTTTACAGCAGTAAAAATGAATGCTACAGAGGAGCTGCAATACATCGATTCGTACAAAAAGATTGAGGAAGCAGTCGAACGAGTGGCTGCCGTGCGCCAAGTGGCCGGCAAGGAGTTCGGAATCGGCATCGATTTCCACGGCCGTGTTCACAAGCCGATGGCAAAAATGTTGGCCAAAGAGCTTGAACCATACCACCCGATGTTTATCGAAGAACCGGTACTGCCGGAACATAATGAAGCGTTGAGGGAAATCGCTAGGCACTCAAATATCCCGATCGCGACTGGAGAACGAATGTTTTCGCGATGGGATTTCAAAACCGTTTTATCGGAAGGGTATGTCGATATTATTCAGCCGGACCTTTCCCACGCCGGCGGGATTACGGAAGTAAGGAAAATTGCAACAATGGCTGAGGCGTATGATGTCGCATTGGCGCCGCATTGCCCGTTAGGTCCGATTGCGTTGGCCGCTTCTTTGCAAGTAGATGCGGTGTCGTATAACGCTTTTATCCAGGAACAAAGCCTTGGCATCCACTACAATCAAGGGAACGATCTCCTCGATTATTTAGTCGATCCCTCTGTATTTGAGTATCAAAACGGGTATGTCAAAATTCCGCAAGGGCCCGGACTAGGGATTGAGATTAATGAAGAGTATGTGAGAGAAATGGAAGCTATAGGGCACAACTGGAAAAATCCTATTTGGCGTCATGCCGATGGTTCGGTGGCCGAATGGTAGGAACAGCGCAATGGCAAGCAGATGACTTTTACAATTTTTAAAAGAGCGGGGGAGGAACGATATGGAAAAATTCAAAGTTGTGGTGACAGACTATGAATTTCAAACATTAGCGCCCGAGCAAGAGGTGCTTTCCCCTCTTAACGTGGAGTTTGTCGCCGCCCAGTGCCGCACCGAGGAAGAAGTCATTGCCGTCTGCAAGGATGCCGATGCCATCATTAACCAATATGCGCCAATATCGGCAAACGTGATCGCTCAGCTGGAGAAATGCAAAGTCATTTCCCGGTATGGGGTCGGCGTCAATACCGTTGACGTGGATGCCGCCACCGAAAAGGGGATTATTGTAGCCAATGTAACAGACTATTCGGTGGACGAGGTGTCGGATCATGCGTTGGCGCTCTTGCTTTCGTTAGCCCGCAAAATTGTAAAGTTAAACCACGAAGTGAAAAACGGGGTATGGGATTTTAATATGGGCAAGCCGGTTTACCGGCTGCGAGGGAAAACGCTTGGCCTTGTAGGGTTGGGAAGAATTCCGCAGGCGTTGGCGAAAAAAGCCCAATCTTTCGGCTTGCATGTCATTGCCTATGACCCGTACGTTCCGGCGGAAGTGGCAAACGAGCTGAACGTTCAGCTTGTTGGGCTAAACGACTTGTTCCGGCAATCAGACTATATTTCCGTCCATGCGCCGTTAACGAAAGAGACAAAAGGAATGATCAGCGATGAACAGTTCAACCTGGCGAAAAAGGAATTGATCATCGTCAATACGGCCCGCGGTCCGGTCATCGATGAACCGGCTCTCATCCGGGCTCTGCAAGACGGAAAAATTGCCGGCGCCGGGCTTGATGTGACCGAATGCGAGCCGATTCAGCCGGATAATCCTCTGCTTCAGATGGAAAACGTTGTGATTACTCCGCACGTCGCTTGGTATTCCGAAGAATCCGAACGGGAGTTGAAACGGAAAACCGCCCAAAACGTCGCCGATGTACTGTCAGGGCATTATCCGAACTATTTTGTCAACCCTCGTGTAAAAGAAAAAGTCCAGTTGAAAGAAAAGCAATTGGTATAAGGACATCATTCCCTAGGACAGTCGATCTGAAAACCGATACTTCGATTCAAGGGCGTGCTGAATGAGGGAGGTTGGAACCGCGGCCGAACAGCCGAAAACAACGACCGCTGAACTTTGCACGGTCTTGTTGCGGCAAGAACCTGTTTCCCGGCGTTATGAGCTGAGCGTCGCCAGCGGCCTTGATTGCACAAGGTTGTCCGAAGCGGGACGGAGAAGACGCAGAGACGGTGGATGCCACTTGAAAAAATTGGAGTAAGAGAAGGGTGTCTCAGAAGCAGAGGGACACCCTTTTCTTCTTTAATTATTGTGTATTTTGTGATGCAAGGGGAAATCACCATGTTATGGAAAATACCCCCTTTAGATCAGTTCATTTTTGATACGACCGTTTTTTCCTACATGATTTTCAAGAAAAAGAAAAGAAGGATTTTGGGTGCAAACGGCGAACGGTACGTGAAGAGAGAATAGCGGAAGGGGAATGGCGATGACGGTCGGTCAAGGTACAACGATAGTACTTTACTGCCATCAAACATTGCGGGAGGCGATGGAACTGTTCGTGGCGCATACGATGGACGCTGTTGATATCATCGACGAGCACAGCCGAACGATCGGGCGGTGCACACAGCGGATGTTGCTATGGGCAGCAGCGCGCGAGATGGACCGCACGACGCCGATCGGGGATGTATTGGCAGCGTTTTCGTCGGAAGCAGGACGTGAAGACAGCGGCGAAGAGATACTGAACATAGAAGTCGACTCCGCCGCGGCTGCCGAGTTGGAACGATTGCGGCATGAACTGGAGGAAACGCATCGTCTGGCGGAAACGATGAAAACAGTGTTGGATGCGGCGTACGAAGGCGTAGTCGTTGTCGACGGGAACGGTGTGATCCGCGAAATCAACCGGGCGTATTGCCAGTTTCTCGGCATTCGCCGGGAGGAAGCGGTCGGGAAGCACGTGACGGACGTAATCGAAAACACCCGTTTGCACATTTGCGTTCAATCCGGCATTCCTGAACGCGGATACATTCAAAAGATTTACGGTCAGCCGATGGTCGTGCACCGCATTCCGATTTGGCGCGACGGCAAGGTGATCGGAGCGGTTGGAATGCTCATTTTCCAAGGGGTATCCGAAGTGTACGAAATTTTTCGGCGCCTGCAAGAACTGTCGCGCACAGCGAACCGAAAAGAGACAAACGAAGTGGAAGAACTAAAACGCAAGGCTGTCGCGCCGGCGGCCGTCGGAGTCGAGCGCATCATCGGCCGCCATCCCGCCATTGCCAACGTAAAACAGATGATCCGCCGAGCGGCGCGCGTGCCGTCGACGGTGCTGATCACCGGTGAAAGCGGGACAGGGAAAGAAGTGGTGGCGCGGGCGATCCATGAGGCAGGCCCGCATGCGGACGGGCCGTTTGTCAGTGTGAATTGCGCTGCCATTCCGGAGTCGTTGTTGGAGGCCGAGCTGTTCGGCTATGAGGACGGGGCGTTTACCGGCGCGAAAAAAGGGGGCAAGCCCGGCAAGTTCCAGCTCGCTCATCAGGGGACGCTGTTTTTGGATGAAATCGGCGATATGCCGCTTGCCATGCAAGCGAAAATTTTGCGCGCTCTTGAAGAAAAGAAGGTGGAGAAAGTCGGCGGAGTGTCGGAAACAGAAGTCGATGTGCGCATCATCGCCGCAACGAACAAACCGCTTGAAGACATGGTGCGGGACGGAACGTTCCGGGAAGATTTGTTTTACCGCCTGAACATCATTCGCATTCATCTCCCGCCGTTGCGTGAACGGAAAACGGATATTCCGGCGCTGTTAGCTTACCATATGGAGCGGATGTGCCGGCAGTTTGGCGTCGCGCCGAAGTCGTTTGCAAAAGAGGCGATGGAGGTGTTGGTCGGCTACTCATGGCCGGGAAACATCCGCGAGCTCGTCAACGTTGTCGAGTGGCTCATCAGCATGGTCGAAGGGGAGAACGTGGAACACGGCCACTTGCCGCCTTATTTGTCAACCATTCGGACAGCGGCTGCTTCTTTGCCGGGCGGTGTGAACATCGCTGATCAATGGAAGGAAATGGTCTATCAATCGGAGCGGGAGCGCATCGCGGCGGCGCTCGTCGCCGCGGGCGGCAACAAGGCAGAAGCGGCGAGAAGGCTCGGCATTCATCGGTCGACGTTATACGAGAAGCTGAAAAAATACGGATTGTAGACAACGGTGGCCAAGCCGTTGTTTTTTGTCGCGCTGTCGGGTAAGTGTCTGGTATTGTCGTGGAAGTGTCTGATGAGTGTCGGTGAATGCGCGTTGGGTTTGACACTACCTCCTTATGATGCCGCCCTTTGGGCGTTGGCACGGGATTTGCTTTAAAGAGTATGAAACCGCTGCCAAAAAGGGGGAGAAAAGGTGTACGAGTTGCTCATGCCAAGCCGGGTGGTGTATGGACGCGGAACGTTGAGGGAAGTGGGTCAACAGGCGAAGGCGTTTGGGACAAAAGCGCTCATCGTCAGCGACCCGGTGATGGAGAACATTGGTGTGGTTGCCCGCTGCGAGCAATATTTGCAAGAAGCAGGGCTGCCGTTTGCGAAGTATACGGGAGTCGACAGCGAGCCGACGGATGTGCATGTAAAGGAAGCGCTAGATGTCTGCCAAAGCGAGCGGTGCGATGTTGTCGTTGCCATCGGCGGCGGCAGCAGCATTGACGCCGCCAAGGCGGTCGCCGTCATGATGACAAATGAAGGGGAGATCAGCGACTATGTCGGCAATCAAAAGCGGTTTGCCGAAAAACCGCTGCCGCTCATCGCCATTCCGACAACGGCTGGAACGGGTTCGGAAGTGACGAAAGTAACGGTCATTATCAATACGAAGACGGACGTCAAAATGATGATTTCCCAGCCGGCGCTGCTTCCGGCCGCGGCAATTGTCGATCCGTTGCTCACGGTTTCGTGCCCGCCATCCGTTACAGCAGCAACCGGCGTTGATGCCCTCTGCCACGCGATCGAGGCGTACATTTCCCGGCGCGCCCATCCGGTGACCGATGTGTTGGCGCTATCTGCCATCGAAGCGATCGTCGATTACTTGCGCCGGGCGTACGAAAACGGGGAAGACATTGAGGCGCGGGAAAAAATGGCGATCGCCGCCATGAAAGCCGGCATGGCGTTTTCCAACGCCTCGGTGACGCTTGTGCACGGCATGTCGCGGCCGATCGGGGCGCTGTTCCACGTGCCGCACGGCGTCTCGAACGCGATGTTGCTGCCGGGGGTGCTTGAGTTTACGAAAGACAGCGCCATCGAGCGGTTGGCGGTGATCGCCCGCATCATCAAGCCGCCGCTTAAGGACGTTTCCGACGCGGAGGCCGCCGACGCACTTGTAGAGGAAGTGAAACAGCTTTGCCGCGATTTGCGCATTCCGAATATGAAAACGTGGGGTATTGACAAAACGGCGTTTGACAAAGCGGTTGATAAAATGGCTGCCGACGCGCTCGCGAGCGGCAGCCCGGGCAACAATCCGAAAGTGCCGACCCATGAGGAAATCGTCGCCTTGTACCATTATTGTTACGACTATCAGTACGACACGAATCCCATTAGTCATGGATAAGGCAACGTCAAAGCCGTTGGCGGGCGGTTGCATCGACCCGCCCGTCGGCGTGTCCTTGGCTACTCTCTTATACTCGATTTTCTAGAAAGGTGGTTTCATTCATGAGTTCTGTCACGGAAACAAAAACGTTGAAAAACTTTATTGGCGGCCAATGGGTCGCGTCCACATCCGGAAAAGAAGAAATTGTGCCGAACCCGGCCACCGGGGAAGTATTGGCGAAAGTGCCGCTTTCCTCGCGCGAGGAGCTTGATGCGGCGGTGGCGGCTGCGAAAGAAGCGTTCCGCGAATGGCGCAAAGTGCCTGTTCCGCGCCGCGCCCGCATTTTGTTCCGCTATCAGCAGCTCCTTGTCGAGCATTGGGAGGAGCTTGCCCGCCTTGTGACGCTTGAAAACGGCAAAGTGTACGAAGACGCATACGGCGAAGTGCAGCGCGGCATTGAATGCGTCGAATTTGCCGCCGGCATCCCGACGCTTATGATGGGCCAACAGCTGCCGGATATCGCAACGGATATCGAATCGGGCATGTACCGCTACCCGCTCGGCGTCGTTGCCGGCATTACGCCGTTTAACTTCCCGATGATGGTGCCGTGCTGGATGTTCCCGCTTGCCATCGCTTGCGGCAATACGTTCGTGTTGAAGCCGTCCGAGCGGACGCCCATGTTGGCCAACCGTCTGGCGGAGCTGTTCACCGAAGCCGGCCTGCCGGCAGGGGTGCTCAACATCGTTCACGGGGCGCATGAAGTCGTTAACGGCATTTTAGAGCATCAAGACATTAAAGCCGTCTCGTTCGTCGGCTCGCAGCCGGTCGCCGAATATGTGTACAAAACGGCCGCCGCTCACGGCAAGCGCGTACAGGCGCTCGCCGGCGCGAAAAACCATTCGATCGTCATGCCGGACGCCGACCTCGACATGGCGGTGATGAACATCATCAACGCCGCGTTCGGTTCGGCGGGCGAGCGGTGCATGGCATGTTCCGTTGTCGTTGCCGTCGGCGATATCGCCGACGAGTTGGTCGAACGGCTGAAACAAGCGGCTGACCGCATCCAAATCGGCAACGGGCTCGACCAAGGCGTCTTTTTAGGCCCGGTCATCCGCGAATCACATAAAGAACGGACGATCAAATACATCGAAATCGGTGAAAAAGAAGGAGCTCTTCTTGTCCGCGACGGCCGCCGCGACTCGGCAACGAGCGGACAAGGATACTTCGTCGGCCCGACGATTTTCGACCATGTCAAACCAGGCATGACGATTTGGACGGATGAAATTTTCGCCCCGGTCCTGTCGGTCGTCCGCGCCCGCGATTTGGACGAAGCGATTGAGATCGCCAACCGCTCGGAATTCGCCAACGGCGCCTGCCTTTACACCGACAGCGCCAAAGCGATCCGCCAGTTCCGCGAAGAAATCGACGCCGGCATGCTCGGTATCAACGTCGCCGTCCCGGCACCGATGGCGTTCTTCCCGTTCTCGGGCTACAAAAACTCGTTCTACGGCGACCTCCACGCCAACGGCCGCGACGGCGTCGAGTTTTACACGAGAAAGAAAATGGTGACGGCGAGATATCAATAGGGAAACAATGAAGCAGCCTGCTCGGACTGGGCTGCTTTGTTGCGTGTTCGCTTGTTTGAATCATTTTCAGATCGGTTAAGGGCGTTTTCTTTTTTGGAGGTCCGCCATCTCGTGTCGGTATTCCGCCAAAAAATGGCCGGGTTCTGACGCGATGTTGGCGGTGAAAAGGAAGGGGACTAGATGTACAATTGAGACCAGTAAGGGTGGAGGCTGAAAAATGATAAAAAAACCCGTGGCGCCAGTTGAGCGCTAGCGTTCAACTAACACCATGGGTTGTCTAAACAATTCTTTTTACGACCTATCGGCACCATTGGAATTTTGATTCTTGGAAAGAAGAATGGGAAAATAACGGAATAAAGCCGCTGTTAGACACTTTGCTTGAACATGGATTTTATCTCTCCGAACGTCTTTATCGAGAGGCTTTGTTGCTAGCGGAAGAAACGCTGTAGCCCCGCCCACCGCGCTGGGCTTTTCCTTTTTAAAACGTGTCAATAGCCCTCTTGACAAAATCGCATTTACTTATCATTGAAGGCCGGTTGTAAGCGTTTTAAGATAAAGATACAGTCAAGCAAAAGGAGGAGCATCTTGATGACGCATACAACCGGAAATGAAACCGATGTCCGCGTGAAGATTCAGCGGTTTGGCAGTTATTTGAGCGGCATGATTATGCCGAATATCGGCGCGTTTATCGCCTGGGGGCTCATTACCGCCCTGTTTATCCCGACCGGCTGGCTGCCGAACGAGACGTTTGCGAAGCTTGTCGGGCCGATGATTACGTATTTGCTGCCGCTGTTGATCGGGTATACGGGCGGCAAAATGATTTATGACGTCCGCGGCGGCGTCGTCGGGGCGACGGCGACGATGGGGGTGGTCGTCGGTTCGGACATCCCGATGTTTTTAGGCGCGATGATCATGGGGCCGCTTGGCGGTTATGTGATCAAAAAAGTGGATGGATTGTTCCAAGGGAAAGTGAAGCAAGGATTTGAGATGCTTGTCAACAACTTTTCAGCCGGAATCGTTGGCGGCGTGTTGACGCTGCTTGCTTTTAAAGGAGTTGGCCCGGTTGTCGTAACAATCAGCCAAACGTTAGCGGCCGGAGTGGAAAAAATCATTGATTGGCACTTGTTGCCGCTGGCGAACTTGTTCATTGAGCCGGCGAAAGTATTGTTTTTGAACAATGCGATCAACCACGGGATTTTAAGCCCGCTCGGCGTCGAACAAGCGGCGGAAACCGGAAAATCGATTTTGTTCTTATTGGAAACGAACCCGGGTCCAGGGTTGGGGATTTTGCTGGCATACTGGCTGTTTGGCAAAGGCATGGCGAAACAATCGGCGCCGGGAGCCGTGATTATTCACTTCTTAGGCGGGATTCATGAAATTTACTTCCCGTACATTCTCATGCGCCCGATCTTGATTTTAGCCGCGATCGCCGGCGGGGTGAGCGGGGTGTTTACGTTCACGGTGTTCCATGCCGGACTGGTGGCGGTGCCGTCGCCGGGAAGCATTTTCGCCTTGCTGGCGATGACGCCAAAAGGAAATTACCTCGGCGTGTTGGCCGGTGTGTTCGTCGCAGCTGCCGTGTCGTTCCTCGTCGCGTCGGTGTTCTTAAAATCGGCGAAACAAAACGAAGAGGAGGAAGACTTGGCGAAAGCGGCAGAAAAAATGCAACAATTAAAAGGGAAACAAAGCCAAGTGGCGGCCGCGCTGCAGCCGCAAGAGGAAGTGGCAGCAGCGGTGGCGGAACAAGCCGTCCCTGTGCGGGTGAAAAAAATTGTCTTTGCGTGTGACGCAGGAATGGGCTCAAGCGCGATGGGCGCCTCGATTTTGCGCAACAAAGTGAAAAAAGCCGGCCTTGACATCGAAGTGACGAACACGGCGATCAACCAGCTGCCGGCCGATGCCGATATCGTCGTCACCCATCAAAACTTAACCGACCGGGCGAAAGCAAAATTGCCGAACGCCTACCACGTATCGGTTGAAAACTTCTTAAACAGCCCGAAATACGACGAGTTGATCGAGCGATTGAAAACGAACGCCTAAGCATGAAACGCAGGGGAACGGCGCGCCCCTGCGTTTTGTTTTACGGTAGCCTGCTGTTTCGGGTCGGTTTTCCGGCCAGCACGGTTTGTTTTGGCGCCGAGAAAGGAACGATGAATGTGAAATTAAAAACTGTCAACAATAACAATGACGAAAATGAAACATCTCTTCATTGTCAAATCAAGAAAAAAGCCCTTACAATAAGAAAGGAAGAACCGGTTGGCCAATTTAAAAACTGTCAACAATACGATCAAAGATGGGAGGTGAACGGCGATGTACGTATCGGCAAGGGAGCGAAAATTGCTTGAGCGTTTGTTGCCAAGCGGCCGTGATTTGACCATCGGCGAGCTGGCCGAAGAGCTGAACGTCAGCGCCCGTACGGTCCACCGCGATTTGCAAGGGCTTGAATCGATGTTGCGCCGTTACAGGCTCGAGCTCGTAAAAAAGGCGGGCGTCGGCATCCGCCTTGTTGGAAAGGAAGAAAACAAACAGGCGTTGGCCGCGGAGCTGCTTCGCCTTTCCCATCATGAATATACACCGGAAGAACGGCAGCTTATGATTTTAATCGCCCTGTTGGAAGCAGCTGAGCCGGTGAAACTTGTCTCGTTGGCGAATGACTTGAACGTGACGGTGGCGACCGTCAGCCTTGATTTGGACAAATTGGAACAAACAGTCGAAGCGTACGGGCTTTCGCTCATCCGCAAACGCGGGTACGGGGTGGAACTGGCCGGTTCGGAATCGGCGAAGCGGCGCCTGATCAGCGATTTGTTGTTCCGCCATGTCAATGAACATGAATTTTTGGCGCTCATGAAAGAGACGATCCAAAGGCGCGCTGACGAACCGCTTGATACGATGGCAGAAAAACTGCTCGAGTTCGTTGACCGGAAAAAGCTCGCCATCATCGAGCGGCAAATTGAGCAAGTGAAAGAAACGATCCCGTTTACGATGGCTGATAGCTCGTACATCGCCTTTGCCGTTCACCTGGCGCTTGCGATCGAACGCATCCAGCGGGGAGAGGCGATCCATTTTGACCCGCATGATTTGCAGGCGCTGCAGGCGACGAAAGAATATGAAATCGCCCGTGTGCTCGCCGAGTCGCTAGAAAAGGTCTTTGGCGTTGCCATCCCCAACGAAGAGGTTGGCTATATGACGATGCACTTAATGGGGGCGAAATGGCGCAGCCGCCAAGGGACGATGATGGAGGAAACAAGCTTGGCTGTCGGCATGAAAGCGCAGCAACTCATCCGCTTTGTCAGCCGCGAACTTGGCGTCGATCTGTCCGCCGACCGCACGCTGTATGAAGATTTGGTCGTCCACTTGAAGCCGGCTCTGTACCGTTTGGAGCACGGGATGGGGGTCTCCAACCCGCTGCTGGCGCAAATTAAGCGGGACTATGCGGAGCTGTTTGCCATCGTTGCAGAAGGGGCGAAGCAGCTGTTTGGCGACGTTCCGATGCCTGAGGAGGAGATCGGTTATTTGGTGCTCCATTTTGCTTCGGCGCTCCTGCGGGAGAAACAAGGGTGGCGGGTGCTCGTCATTTGTTCGAGCGGGCTCGGCACGGCGAAAATTTTGGCGACAAGGCTGAAAAAAGAGATTCCGGACATTGTTTCGCTGGAACAAGCGTCCGTGTTTGAATGGAAGGAGAAAGAGGCAAGCGCGTATGATCTTGTCGTCTCGACCGTGCCGCTGGCCGATGAAGGCGGCCCGTATTTCACCGTCAGCCCGATGTTGACGGAAGAGGAAGCGCGGGCGATTCGTGAATTTTTAGAGCGAAAATCAGCCGTCAGAAAACGGACGGGAAAGGAACCGGCCGCACGGCGAAACCGGCCGGGGCTCGAGGCGATGAAGGCGGTTCGGCGCATCAGCGAGACGATCGTCCACCTGTTGGACGGCTTTTCCCTCGAGGCGGTCACGCATCGTTCGGTTCATGAATTATTGGCCGATGCGTGCCGCCGTTTAGAGCGAAACGGCGTCATCGTCGATGCCAATGTCGTTTTTGAGGAATTGCAGCGGCGGGAGTCGCTTGGCGGGCTTGGCATCCCCGGCACCACGTTGGCGCTGTACCACGCCCGAAGCTTCGCGGTCCTTCGCCCATCGCTCACGATGTACCGGCTTGATGCGCCGCGACCGGTGCCCGGCATGGACGGAGAGCCGATGGAGATCAACACGGTTGTGCTGCTGCTCGGGCCGTCAGATGCCGATGAGGAGATGCTCGCTGTGTTAAGCGAGGTCAGCTCCTTGCTGGTGAAAGATGAGCAAAGCCTTGCCGTTTTGACGCATGGCGGCGAGGAAGAGGTGTATTCACTCGTTAGCGCCCATTTGGAGCAATTTTTTGATCATTACTGGACATCAACGAAGGAGTGAAAAGGATGGCAGCCCATTCGATTTTAACGAAAGAAAACATTGTGCTAAATGCCCAGCCAACAACGAAAGAAGATGCGATCCGTCTTGCCGGCGAAGTGCTCGTTAGGCAAGGATATGTCGACCCGTCGTATATTGACTCCATGCTTGAGCGGGAAGAGTTGACAACCACCTACATCGGCAACAACGTCGCCATTCCGCACGGAACGGAAGCGGCCAAAGCGCTCGTGAAACAGTCCGGCATTTCGATCGTGCAAGTCCCGGACGGCGTCGATTTTGGCGGTGGCAACCTGGCTACGATCGTAATCGGCATTGCCGGCAAAGACGGCGAACATTTGGACATTCTCTCTCAACTTGCGCTTGTGTGTGCGGAAGCGGACAATGTCGCCGCCATGGCGAACGCGAAAACAGAGGAAGACATTCTCGCGCTGCTCCATGAGGTGAACGGCTGATGCGGGCGGTTCATTTTGGCGCCGGCAACATCGGCCGCGGCTTTATCGGCAGCTTGCTGGCGGCATCTAATTATGACGTCGTGTTTGTTGATGTCAACGAACAAATCGTCCGCCTGCTCCAGGAGCGGGGGGAGTATCGGGTCATTGTCGCCGGCTGGCGGCAAGAAGAGCAATGGGTGCGCGGCGTCTCGGCGCTGAACAGCCAAACGGAGCGGGAGCAAGTCATCGCGACGATCGCCGCCGCTGATTTGGTCACGACCGCCGTCGGCCCGCACATTTTGCCGGCCATCGCCCCGGTCATCGCCGCCGGGCTCAAGCAGCGGCTGGCCGCCCGGCAAGCTCCGCTTCATGTCATTGCGTGCGAAAACATGATCGGCGGCACGGAAGCATTGAAAACGCACATTTTTGGGCATCTTTCCGAGGATGAGCAGCGGTTGGCCAATCAATCCGTTGGGTTCCTCAACTGTGCGGTTGACCGCATCGTGCCGAACCAAACGAACGATGATCCGCTGGCGGTGACGGTCGAGCCGTTTTTCGAATGGGCGATTGAAACGCGCAACGTCATCGGCGCTGTTCCGCCCATTCAAGGGGCCCACTTCGTCGCCGACTTAGGCCCGTATATTGAACGGAAGCTGTTTACTGTCAACACCGGCCATGCCCTTGCCGCCTACTTAGGCTACCTCAAGCAATACGAAACCGTGCAAGACGCGATGAAAGACAGCGCCATTCGGGCGGATGTCGAACAGGCGCTCAGCGAATCCGGGGCGGTGTTGGTGAAAAAGCACGGTTGGGAGGCAGATGAGCACCGCGCGTATATCGAGACGACGATCGGGCGATTCATGAATCCGTCGCTGTCCGACGACATCATCCGCGTCGCCCGCTCGCCGATCCGCAAGCTCGGGCCGAACGACCGCCTCGTCGCTCCGGCGACGCAATACAGTGCGCTGTTGGGCAGCGTCCCCGCTGGTCTTGCCAAAGGCATTGCCGCGCTGCTCTTGTTTGATCATCCGGAAGACAGCGAGGCGGCCGAGCTCCAACAAACGATCCGACAACGCGGGGTCGAAGAGGCGCTTCGGCAATATGCCGGGCTCGAAAGTGCTCACCCGCTTGTGGGACCGGTGAAGGAAGAGTACGAAAAAATGGCTGAAAAGAAAAGATCATAACGATGTATGATGGCATACCGTTGTCGTCGACCTCCAATCATGCCAAAACCCCGGGGGATCGACGACAATGTTTTTTGCGTCAAAATCCTACAGCCAACACGGCTGAACGCTATTGACAGAATTTTTGAAACTTGATATTCTGAAAACAGCTTAAAGGGAAAAGCTTGATTCTATGCGCATTCTTTGGGGTTTTTATCGTACCTATGAGGGATTGAAACCAGCAATGACAACGGACAATATTATATTTATGACATTCGCAAGTTTTTATCGTACCTATGAGGGATTGAAACCTTCGTTTCCTTCCATAATCCCACGCACATACATATTGGTTTTTATCGTACCTATGAGGGACTGAAACACTGTGTAGTACGGCACAACTTTTTTTGTCTCCAATGCAGGATTTTCCCCTCCTGCTGGCGAATGGATATAGTTGAACACGTTCAAAGAGGGGTGATGGAATGGCCATTGACCATGACCGGTTGTTCAAAGAACTGATCCAAACGTTTTTCGAAGAGTTTCTTCTCCTCTTTTTCCCCGACATCCACGAGCATATCGATTTCCGCCATTTGTCCTTTTTGTCCGAAGAGCTGTTCACGGATGTGACCGCAGGAGAAAAGTACCGCGTTGATCTGTTGGTCGAGACGAAGCTGAAAGGAGAAGATGGGCTGATCATCGTTCATGTAGAGAATCAAAGCTACGTGCAGCCGTCTTTTCCGGAGCGCATGTTTGTCTATTTCAGCCGTCTGTTTGAAAAATACCGCACCCGCATCGTTCCGATCGCCGTCTTCAGCCATGATGCCCTCCGCGGGGAGCCGTCCGTGTTTTCGATCGAGTTTCCCTTTGGCCAGGTGCTGCAGTTCCGCTTTTTCCCGGTGGAGCTGCGCAAGAAACATTGGCGGGACTACATCCGGCATGACAATCCGATCGCGGCTGCCCTCCTTGGCAAAATGGGGTATACTGAAAGTGAGAAAGTCGAGTTGAAAAAAGAGTTTTTGCGCATGTTGGTGCGATTGGAGCTGGATGAAGCGAGGCAGCGGCTGCTCTTGGGTTTTTTTGAAACATATGTGAAGTTGTCGGAAGAGGAAGAGCAACAACTGCAAAGAGAGGTGAGGGCGATGGAAACGAAAGAAAAAGAGCAAGTGTTGGAGCTGATCATTTCCTATGAGCAAAAGGGAAGAAAACAAGGGTTGGAAGAAGGCATTAAACAAGGAATGAAACAGGGAATGAAACAAGGCATGAAACAAGGAATGAAACAGCTGATCCGTAACATGGCGCGCAAAGGAATGACGGTGGAAGACATTGCTCGGTTGGTGGATCTTCCAGAGAAAGATGTTCGGGGATTGCTTGAAGAGTAGGGAAATCAAACACAAGAGGCGGCCATCTACCGAAGACGGTTGGCGACGACAAAAGCGGCAGATGACATAGTTGATTCGCAAGTGGATAGATTGTAAAAAATGGATGATAGCCCTGTCACATGAAGATGAGGAACGAAAGTCAGAAAGTATGCACCGTATCAACGTTTTATGCACCGTCGGCCTTGAAGGCTGGCGGTCTTTTTTTGCGATGAGACTCCAGCGTTCCGCCAGGTGTCTTGGCCATATTAGGTCATGTTGATGATACGTCCATGAACAAAATGCACAAAATTCATTTTATTTTCAAAAACTTCACACTGATGCGACAGCGTGGTAACGTTATCGATGAAAACGTTATCAAAAAACAAGGGGGCAAGGGAGAATGAAGAAAAAAAGATGGTGGGGGTTGCTAGCCGCCGGGATGATGACGTTCGCGCTGGCAGCCTGTGGCAGCAATGAATCGGCGGGGTCGAAACCGTCCGGCTCCAACTCTGAATCGTCCAGTTCCAATTATCCGACGAAGCCGATTACGATTGTCGCTCCGTCCGGGGCGGGCGGCGGATGGGATTTAACGGCCCGCGCGGTTGCGAAAGTGTTGGATGAGACAGGGCTTGTCAAACAGACCATGACGGTCGAAAACAAACCGGGCGGTGGCGGGGCAGTCTTTATGGCCGAATACGCCACCCAGGATGTGAAAAACGATTATAAGCTGTTTGTCAATTCACCGCCGATTATCATCAACAACCTGAAAAAGGAAGGAAACAGCCCGTTTGGCTACAAAGACACGACACCGCTCGCCCAATTGACGAAAGATTTTGGCGCGATTGTCGTGAAAGCAGATTCCAAATTTCAGTCGTTGACCCAATTGCTTGATGCCATTAAACAGGACCCGAAATCAGTCACGGTAGCCGGGGGATCGGCGCCGGGGTCGATGGATCATTTAATCGGGATTCTGCCGGTTTATAAGTCGGGCATCGATCCAAAATCAGTCAAGTATGTTTCGTACGATGGCGGCGGCGAAGCGCTGGCCGCGTTGCTTGGCGGCAATGCCGATGTGATCGCAACGGATGTGTCCTCGGTTGGGGAGTATTTGAAAGCCGGCAAAGTGCGGGTGCTGGCGGTTTCGGCTCCAGAGCGCCTTGGCGGAGTGCTGAAAGACGTGCCGACGATGAAAGAGCTTGGCATTGATGCCGAGTTTACGATTTGGCGCGGCGTTTTCGGGCCGAAGGAAATGTCTCCGGAAGCAAAAGCGTTTTGGGAAGAGACATTGAAAAAATTGTCTGAGAATGAAAAATGGAAAGAAGAATTGCAAAAACAAGGTTGGGAAGCAGAGTATCGCAATACGGATGAGTTTACGCAATTTTTGCAAGAGCAAGAGCAGCAAATCGGCGACCTGCTGAAATCGCTCGGCATGCATAAATAAACCAAAGGGGGAAGAACGTTCTTCCCCTTTTTCGTAAAGAGCGGAGGGGAGAGGGATGAACAAAACAGCCGACCGGATCGCGGCGGTGGCGTTTTTGGCCGTTGGCGCCTTGTTTATGGTTGAAAGTTTGCGCATATCGAAAAGTGCCTATGGCAGTGCTGTCGGGCCGAACGTATTCCCATTTTTGCTTGGACTTGTGTTGGTTTTACTAAGCATCAAACTGCTGTTTGAGACAAGAAGCTATCCGGATGCGGCAGGTGGGAAGCTGCAACGGCAGTACAAAAAGTTCCTCATCATTTTGGCTGCCGCCATTGTATACGCGGCATTACTAGAAACCGTTGGTTATGTCATCATGACATTTCTCTTTCTTGTGGTTGGATTTCAAACGATGGAAAAAGGATCGCTATGGAAGTCGATCGCGATTGCGGCCGGCTTTTCGCTCGGCGTATACGGCCTTTATGTGAAGCTGCTGCAAGGAACGTTGCCAAGCTGGCCGATTTGGTTCCAATGAAAGGAGGGGCATCATGGACACACTATCGTTTTTGCTTGAGGGGTTTCAAACGGCGCTACAGCCGCACAACTTGTTTTTCGCGTTTTTAGGTGTTTTGATCGGCACGGCGGTCGGCGTGCTTCCCGGAATCGGGCCGATGAGCGGGGTGGCGCTGCTCATTCCGGTGACGGCGTCGATGACATCAGGCTTGAGTCCCGAGCAGGCGGCCGCCAGTTCGATCATTTTGTTGGCAGGCGTGTATTACGGGGCGATGTATGGCGGATCGACGACATCGATCTTGCTCAATACGCCCGGGGAATCGTCGTCCGTTGTGACGACGCTGGACGGTTACCAAATGGCGCGGCAAGGCCGGGCTGGGGCGGCGCTTGCCATTGCGGCGATCGGTTCGTTTGTGGCGGGGATTGTGGCTTTGATTGGGCTTGTGCTGCTGGCCGAACCACTTTCCAATGTGGCGCTCAAGTTTGGCCCGGCGGAATACTTTTCGCTGATGCTGCTTGGGCTCGCCGCGGTAAGCGGCCTTGCGGGCAAGTCAATGACAAAAGCGTGGATGATGACGGTGTTCGGCTTGTTGCTTTCTACGATTGGATTGGACAACGTCTCCGGTGTGGCCCGCTTTACGTACAATATCTCGTACTTGTATGGAGGGCTTGAGTTTTTAACAGTGGCGGTCGGATTGTTTGCACTGGGCGAAGTGTTCAAGGCTATTCTCCATCGGGAAACGAACGAAGGGGAAATTGCCAAAATCGGGCGCATCTTGCCGACGAAAGCGGATTTGAAAGAAAGCGCCGGCCCGATTGCCCGCGGGTCGCTGCTCGGATTTTTCATCGGCGTGCTGCCAGGAGCCGGGGCGACGTTGGCATCGTTTTTCTCCTATATTCTCGAAAAGAAAGTGAGCAAACATCCGGAAAAGTTCGGGCAAGGGACGATCGCCGGCGTGGCGGCGCCGGAGTCGGCGAACAACGGCGCTTCCGGCGGGGCGATGATCCCGCTTTTAACGCTGGGTATTCCGGGATCGGGAACGACGGCCATTTTGATGGGTGCACTCATTATGTACAACGTCCAGCCGGGTCCGTTGTTGTTCGATGAACATCCAGACGTGGCGTGGGGATTAATCGCCAGCATGTTTATCGGGAATGTGATGCTGCTAATTCTCAACATGCCGCTTGTGAAAATATTTGCGAAAATCATCCAAACGCCGACGAAGTATTTGTTGCCGCTCATTATGGCCATTTCCGTGTTCGGGGTGTATGCGGTGCAAGTGACGACGTTTGATGTGTTCCTGCTGTTGGCGTTCGGGTTGTTCGGCTATTGGCTTGCGGAACACGACTATCCGCTTGCGCCGCTTGTGCTGGGGCTTGTGCTGGGGCCGATGATCGAAAACAATATGCGTCGGGCGTTGACGGCATCAAACGGGGACTATCTCGTTTTCTTTGAAAAACCGATTTCGCTCGTCTTGTTGGTCATCGCCTTTTTATGGATTGCCGTGCCATTTATTATGAAATTAAGAGGAAAAACCGTCATCATCAATGAAGATATGTAATAATAGAAGAAAGGCGTCCTGCCTAACAGGCGGGCTGTCTTTCTTTATTTCTGTTTGGGGAGCGAGCCCTATGAAGCTTCAGACGCGGTTGATGGTCATTATTTGTTCATTGCTGCTGCTTGTGATCGTGGTTTTAACGTTTCTGTTTCAACATATGTTCGCTGAGACGCTCAAACAACAAATCGGCATGCGGGCGCTGAATGTGGCGGAAACCGTTGCATCCACTCCGCTCGTGCGCGAAGCGTTCCGTGACCCGAATCCGTCAAAGCGGCTGCAGCCGTTTGCGGAGCACATTCGTCAAAAGACAGGGGCGGAATACGTCGTCATTGGCAACCGCCAAGGAATCCGCTATGCCCACCCGCTTCCTGAGCGGATCGGCAAACCGATGGTGGGGGGCGACAACGGCGAGGTGATAAAAGGCAAGGCGATCATTTCGGAAGCGGTTGGTTCGCTTGGCCCGGCGATCCGTGGAAAAGCGCCGATTTTGGATGAAAACGGCCAGGTGATCGGCATTGTTTCCGTTGGCTTTTTGCTGGAGGATATTCAGCGCACGGTATGGTCGTATAGCCTGAAGATTTTTCTCTTCTCCGTTCTTGCCCTTTTCCTCGGGGCGGCGGGCGCCGTGGCGATCGCCAGGGTGGTGAAAAAATCGATTCATGGCCTTGAACCGGAAGAAATCGGCCGGCTGTATCAAGAAAAACAGGCGATTTTAACAGCGATCCGCGAAGGAATTGTGGCCATCAATCAAGAAGGAACGATTACGATGGTCAATCAAACCGCGCTGAAGCTGCTTGGGTATGAGAATGAACGCGGTGTATTGGGGATGCCTATCTTACCGCTTATTCCCCACTCGAGGTTGCCTGAAGTCATTCGGACGGGGCAGGCGGAATTTGACGATGAAATGCTGTTAGGTGAAGAAACCGTCATTGCGAATCGCATTCCGATCAAAGACAAGCAAGGGCGTGTGATCGGAGCGGTATCGACGTTTCGAAACAAATCGGAATTGTATCGCCTGACCAAAGAGTTATCGCAGCTTCGCAGTTATGCCGATGCCTTGCGCGCGCAAACGCACGAATTTTCCAATAAGCTGTATTTGATCTCCGGCCTTATTCAACTAGAATCGTACGAGGAAGCGCTTGAACTGATTACAAAAGAAACCGACTTGCAACAAAACATCGTCCGGTTTGTGATGAAGGAAATTCCCGATCCGATCATTGGCGGGCTGCTGATCGGCAAGTTCAACCGCGCAAGCGAGCTAAAAATGGTGTTTGAAATTGACCGGGAAAGCAGCTTCCGCGATGTGCCGCCATGGATGGACCGCGACCATCTGGTGACCATTATTGGAAATGTAGTAGATAACGCCATGGAAGCAGCCCTTCATAACGGAAAGGAAGAGAAACGGGTGGCCATTTTTTTGACGGACCTTGGCGACGACTTAATTATTGAGGTGGAAGATAACGGATTAGGCATTGACCCGGATGTGGCGGAACGGATCTACGAGCGCGGCTTTTCAACGAAGGCGGCCGGGGGACGGGGATATGGGCTTGATCTAGTAAACCGGGCGCTGGCGATGCTCGGGGGGCAAATGACGTATCAATCCGAACAAGGAGCAGGCACAGTATTTACCGTCATGATTCCAAAGCGGCCGGTCCATGTCGGCCGGCAGTGCCGCCAAGGCTAGAAGGGGGGATCCGGTGTTGTCGATTCGTGTACTGATTATTGAAGATGACCGCCGCATTGCGGAAATCAATCGGCGCTTTGTGGAAAAAGTAGAAGGATATGAAGTAGCGGGGATTGCCACGAACGCTGAGGAGGCCAAAGAATTGACGGAGGTGCTGCGGCCGGACGTGTTATTGCTTGACGTCTATTTTCCGGATATGAACGGCCTTTCGTTTTTGAGATGGGTTCGTGAGCATTTTTCCGATATTGATATCATTATGATTACGGCGGCCCGGGAAGTAGATGTACTGAAACAGGCGCTGCATGGCGGGGTATTTGACTACATCATCAAGCCGATTTTGTTTGACCGTTTTGTAGAAACGTTAAACCGATACAAGGAGTATTATGACAAAATGCAGCGGTGGGGAAAAGAGAAAGAGTGGATCGGCCAAGAGGACGTTGATGAACTAATCGGAAGAGAATTCACTGCCAGAGAACAGACGGCGTTGCCTAAAGGCATTCAGCCATTGACCTTAGAAAAAGTGTTAACGGTTGTGAGACAGTGCCCAGAAGGCATCACCGCCGAGGAAGTGGGGCGGCAAATCGGAACCAGCCGGACGACGGCCCGCCGTTACTTGGAGTATCTCGTCTCCGTCGGCCAGGTGACGGCCGATATTGTTTATGGGTCGGTCGGCCGCCCAGAACGTGTCTATCAAAAAAAATCATAGAAAAAGGAAAGCATTTCAGATAACAGAATGCGAATCAGGAAAGTGCACACGGACATGGAGCTGATTGATCCAAAGAAAGCGGGGGAGAGGTGTTGGCTGTTTTTAGTGGCATTTTGCTTCAGGTGATGGTTCCGATGTTGTTGATTGTCGGCTTGGGCGCATGGCTCCACCGCTTATTTCGTTTTGATATGAGTACGTTGTCCAAGCTGAACATGTATGTTCTGTTGCCGGCCGTCGCCTTTATCAATGTGTATGACAGCGAGTTGAATGGAAAGGTGTTGGCAGCCATCGTAGGGTTTCTTCTGTTGCAAAACGGCGGGCTGATGGTGTTGAGTATGGTGACGGCAAAACTATTGAAGCTGGAACGAAGTTTGTCGGCGGTGTTTCAAAATACGATTGTGCTGAACAATTCCGGCAACTTCGGCATCCCCGTCAGCCAGCTCGTGTTTCACCAGCAGCCGCTCGGGGCGGCGATTCAAATCATCGTCACCATCTTTCAAAATTTCTTGACCAATACATATGGAGTGTATCAGTTTGTGTCAGGAAACGGAAAAAAGGGGAAATGGGCCGCTGAAATATGGAAAAATCCAGTTCTTCACGCCTTGTTGCTCGGTGTGATCTGCCGATGGCTTCATCTCCCTATTCCGTCATTTTTGTGGACACCGCTTCAGCGGGTTGCCGACGCGTTTTTAGCCATTGCTCTTTTTACCCTAGGCGCGCAAATTGCCTATGCCCGGTTTACTGCCTTGCCGCTGCTTGTGTATGCAAGTGTGTTGGGGCGTCTCGTTTTGTCGCCGCTGTTGGCTGCGTCTTTGATCTTTCTATTAGGAATTGATGGCGTGACGGCTCAAGCGTTGCTCATTGCCAGTTCCTATCCGTGCTCGCGCAATACGGCGCTGTATGCACTCGAGTATGACTGCCACCCAGATTACGCTGCCCAGGCGGTGTTGGTGTCGACCTTGTTGAGTGCCATTACCGTGACCGGCGTTGTGTATGCGGCCCGATTGTTGTTTCCGATTGGTGGATGAAAACGGAGACAAGCACAGCATGGTGCTATTTTGTGGTCATTCAAGCGACTCGCTACACCTTATTATTTAGCGGACGAAACGATTTTCCTCAATCGAAGGCATTGCCCTTAGCGAACAAGCGAGGTTCGCTTCGGTCACCGTTGCAAAGTGTCAAAGAGCAAGGAGGCAGAACCATCAGGGCTTTGTGAACTACCCACCACCTACGCTTCGCTTAGAGGTGGGGGCTTCAAGCGACTTGTGTGTGTTCGCTGAACGGTAAGCCACACACAAGAACCCTTTACGCTTCCCTTCGTTCCGAAGGTGTCCGTTCTAGCCATATTCTATCATATTCGTTGGCTAACGCCAACCGAAATTCATCTCCCACTTTCACTGGTGCTGGCGCACCTTCACGTTTAGAAGTAGGAGACTTCTTTCGGAGGGAAGTTAAAATTTGTCGTCGCCCTCGATCATGTCAAAACCCCGAGAGAGGCGACGACAATCATGGTAGGTGTTCGAACCTTACAGTCCTTCAAGGGAAAGAGATCGACAAAATGTTTGAAACATGATATTTCGGCGAAAAAATATTGTAAACCGCTTTCACTTGGTTTATAATAAAGCTAAACCGGTTTATGAAAACGCTTTGAACTAAATCGATTTAGTACGAGAGAGGGATCCCTTTTGAAAAAAGTAACGATGGCCGATGTCGCGAAATTGGCCAACGTTTCGAAAAGCACGGTCTCGCAATATTTGAATAAACGCTATGAATATATGAGTGAGGAAACGAGAAAGCGCATCGCCGAGGCGATTGAAGAGCTTGGCTATCAGCCGAATGTGATCGCCCGCAGTTTGAAACAAAAGACGACGGCGACCATTGGCGTAATTGTTTTTAATATGCTTCATATGTTGACGACGCAAGTGCTGCACGCCATTGAGGAAGAGTGCCAAAAACGCGGGTTTCAAGTCATTGTCTCCAACTCCGGCGATGATCCGGAAAAGGAGAAAAGGTATGTTGACATGCTTCTGGCCAAGCAAGTCGATGGGCTCATTATCTTTCCGACAGGTAAAAATGAAGAGGTGTACCGCCGTTTAACGGCTGAACGTTTTCCGCTTGTGTTTGTGGACCGGATGGTGCCAGGGGTGGAGGCGGACAGCATCTTGCTTGACAACCAAAAGGCGGCCGAGATGGCGGTGGATTATTTGGCTTCCCAAGGATATGACCGCATCGCCATCGTCACCCCGCCGCTTGTCGCCCACAACGTGCCGCGGATGGAGCGGTTGGAAGGGTTTCGGGCGGCTATGCGCAAAAGAGGACTGGACGTTGAAGATGGGAACATCATCGCCGCTGATCCGGACGCGCTGCCGGAAGTGTTGAAACAACGGTTTGCCGAACCGAAGCGGCCTAATGCCTTGTTTGCGATCAACGACTTGACGCTGATGGGGGTTTTGCGGTTTGTGAAAGACGCAGGGGTTCGTGTGCCGGATGAGGTGGCGATCATCAACATCGATGATGTGCCGTTTGCCGATATTTACACGCCGGCGTTGACAACGATCGCCCAGCCGACGTTTGCGATGGGGAAAAAAGCGGCGGAGCGCGTGTTTGAACAAATGAAAGCGAAAAAAGCCGACGGTCCGCGCGTATTTCGTTTCTCCCCGACATTGATGGAACGGACATCGATCAAACGGGAGAAGAAGTGAAGAAGGGAGGAGAAACGATGGCGATTCATGAGGACGTCGTCATTGGAATTGATATTGGAACGACAAGCACAAAAGCGGTTGTGTTTGACGGGCGGGGGAAGGTGCTGGCTTCTCACGCCGTCGACTATCCGATCATCCAGCCGCATCCGGGGTTTGCCGAGCAGGATCCCGATGAACTGTTCGCGGCGGTCGTTCAAGCCGTCGGGGCGGTGACGGTCCGCCACGGCATCCGCCCAGAACAGGTGAAAGCGATGGGTTTGAGTGCGGCGATGCACTCGATTATGGCGCTTGACGAGTCGGGCCGGCCGCTCACCCGCCTCCTCATCTGGGCGGACAACCGAAGCGTGGCTCAAACGGAGCGGCTGTGGAAAGAGCAAAACGGGCTTGCCATTTACCGGCGGACCGGGACGCCGATCCATCCGATGTCGCCGCTATCGAAATTGCTTTGGCTCAAGGAAGAGCAGCCGGACGTATTTCAGCAAGCACGGCGGTTTGTGTCGGTGAAAGATTACGTGTTGCACCGTCTGTATGGCGACTATGTCGCTGACCATTCCATGGCATCGGCGACGGGTTTATTCCGATTGGACACGCTCGATTGGGACGAGGAGGCGCTCGCCCTTGTCGGCATCCGCCGCGACCAGCTGCCGCGGCTCGTTCCCGCCACGCATATCATGACTGGCATGAAAAGAGAATGGGCGGAAAAAATGGGAGTCGCTCCGGATGTGCCTGTTGTCGTCGGAGCAAGCGACGGCGTGCTCGCCAACGTCGGCGTCGGGGCGGTGCTCCCAGGTGAAGCGGCCATCACGATCGGAACGAGCGGGGCGGTGCGGACGATTGCGGCAAAACCGACGACCGATGAAAAAGGGCGGACGTTTTGTTATGCGTTGACGCCCGGCTATTGGGTCGTCGGCGGACCGACGAACAACGGCGGCATTTTGCTTCGCTGGCTGCGCGACGAGTTCGGCGCCCACGAGCGGGAAGTGGCGAAAAAGCTCGGCATGGATCCGTATGACTTGTTGACGAAATACGCGGAACGCGTCCCGCCGGGGGCGGAAGGGCTTGTGTTTTTGCCGTTTTTGTCGGGCGAGCGGGCGCCGTACTGGAATGCGAACGCGCGTGGGACGTTTTTTGGCCTTGGCCTTCATCATAAGCGCGAGCATTTCATCCGCGCTGTCATGGAAGGCGTCTGCTTCAGCATTCTCTCGGTCGCTTTAGCCATTCGCGATGTCACGGGGCCGATGTCGGAAATCCGCGTCTCGGGCGGATTCGCCAAGTCGCCGTTTTGGCGGCAAATGCTTTCTGATATGCTCGGCAAACCGCTCATCGTGCCGCAGACGCACGAGGCGTCGGCGCTAGGGGCGGCTGCCGTGGCGCTTTACGCGTTAGGCGAGCTGCCGTCGCTGGAAACGGTGAAAACGTGGATCGACACAACGGCCCGCCATGAGCCGAAGGAAGAACATACGCTCATTTACGCTGAACTGTTTGATTTGTATGCCCGCTTGTATGAGCGATTGAAAGAGGAATTTGACATCATCGCTGCGTTTCAGCGGCGGAGTGGGGAAAGGGAGGAAGACTAAATCGATTTATCTGGCTATGATCGGGCGCTAAATCGATTTAGCCCTTTCCTTCAAAGATCTGAAAACGTTTGCTTTGTTCACTAAATCGATTTATCTCAAAGATAAAGGGGGAGCTTGTGATGGAAATCGCCATTGTTGTTGCTGCTATTATCGTGTTATTATTGCTCATTACTATGGCGAAAATGCATCCGTTTGTCGCACTCATTTTAGTGTCCGTCGGCGTCGGACTGGCGATGGGCATGCCGCTTATCGCGCCGTCTCCGGAAACGCCGGGCATCATTGACTCGATCAAGGCGGGGCTTGGCAACACGCTCGGCTTTTTGGCGATCGTCTTGGCGCTCGGGACGATGCTCGGCAAAATGATGGCCGAATCAGGCGGCGCCGAGCGCATTGCGAAAACGTTGATCGACCGCTTTGGCCAAAAACGCGTCCATTGGGCGATGATGGTCGTCGCCTTTTTAGTCGGCATTCCGGTCTTTTTCCAAGTCGGGTTTGTCTTGCTTATTCCGCTCGTCTTTACGATCGCGATGGAAACGGGCATTTCACTTGTGACGATCGGCATTCCGCTTGTCGCTGGTTTGTCTGTCGTGCATGGGCTTGTCCCGCCGCACCCAGCCGCGATGGCGGCAGTCGGCATTTTTAAGGCGGATGTCGGAAAAACGATTCTTTACTCGATCATCGTCGGCTTGCCGACCGCCATTATTGCCGGTCCGCTGTATGGCAAATGGATCGGTTCGCGCCTGCACAAAACAGTGCCGGCGGAGATTGCCGAACAGCTTGTGCAGCATAAAGAAGCGCGGGAACTCCCGGGGTTTGGAAATACGTTGTTTACGATTTTGCTTCCGGTCATTTTGATGTTGATTGCCTCTGTCGCGAACGTAACGCTTGATCAAAAGTCCGAAGCAGCGAAAGTGTTGCGCTTTATCGGCGACCCGATTGTTGCGCTCTTGATCGCGACGGTTTATTCGTTCTTCAGCTTAGGCTACGCCCGCGGCTTCAACCGCGATGCTGTCTTGAAATTTGCCAACGACTGCCTCGGCCCGGTCGCGAACATCCTGCTTGTCATCGGGGCGGGCGGCGCATTCAACAAAGTGCTGCTTGATTCCGGCATCGGCGAACAAATCGCGGAAGTGGCGAAACACTCGCACTTCTCTCCGCTCCTGTTAGGCTGGGGCATTGCGGCGCTCATTCGCGTAGCGACGGGATCGGCGACCGTCTCGATGATGACCGCTGCCGGCATCGTTGCCCCCATCGCGGCTACCATGCCGGGAACGAATATGGAACTGCTTGTCTTGGCGACCGGCGCGGGTTCGTTGATCTTGTCGCACGTCAATGACTCCGGCTTCTGGATGATCAAAGAATATTTCGGCATGACGGTGAAAGAAACGCTCATGACATGGACAGTCATGGAAACGATTATTTCGGTGGTGGCGTTTGTCTTCATTTTGTTATTGAATATGGTTCTCTAGCCTTTTCCAGGCAAGACGCTCGTTTTTAGAAGAACGGGCGTCTTATTTTTATATGTCCTTTTGTTATATTTTATATTATAATTATGTAATAGAAAATGACATAAGGAGTGACGCCTGTTGATTTTTGCGAGACGTGCGGAACGAAAAATAAAGCGCGAACTGGATCAGCCTCGACGTGAGGAAACGCAGGGAGGACCGCAACAAATTGCAAGGCAAATTGTTGTGGCGGTTGATCAGCTCAAAGCAGCGATGGAACAGATGAAGATGGCGGCACTTTCGCTGAATGACATTTCCGATTCAAGCCGGAATAGTGCGGCAGAGCTGATGGACCATAGCGAGAAAACGGTGGAGTATACGGAAAAAGTGGCGAACAAAATGCGAACAATCGAGGAGGCGGCTAGGGAAATCGCTGCATCTTCGCGTGATATGTATGCGAGCAGCCAGCAGTTTTCCGAACATTGGCTGCATTCATGGAATTCATTGGAGACGTTGCAAAAAGAAATTCGAACACTGCGCTCCCACCATGAAACGCTATTGGAACAAATGGACCATCTCGTTCATCATTCGCGACGCATCAATGAAATTATATCAGCGATCGGCGAGATTTCGCAGAAAACGAAAATTTTGTCGCTCAATGCCAATATTGAGGCGGCTCGTGCGGGAGAACATGGGCGTGGGTTTGCGGTCGTCGCGCGGGAAATCGGCATGTTGGCGAATCAAACGTCGGAAGCTGTCCAGCAAACACAGGATATTTTGTCCCTTATTCAACGCGAAATCGCAGCGACAACCGATATCGTTCGCGAAGAAACAAAGCAAATCGATGTCGAAGAGAAAGAAATGGAAGCGATTATGTCGTTCCTTCATTTGCTGCAGCGACAGCTGAATGATATGACGGACCTCGTCTCCTCTTCTGTCCGGTCAGCGTCTGGGCAGTCGGACAGCGTGAAAGAAATCGCCGGCCTGCTTGAAGAAATCGTGCAATTGAGCCGGGAAAATCAACGGTTTGTCGAGCGCGTGACAGCGGATATGAACGAACAGCATGAGAGTGTCGGACAGATTTTGCGTATTAACGAAGCGTTGCAAAAGACAGCGGAGGAGCTGCAGCAAACGGTCGGACGTGATTGGATGAGAGAAACGATTTCTGTCGATGATGCGGTCGTGAAAAACACGATTCAGAAACTATCGGCTTTGCTTCAGTCAGCTCCGTTGGAACAAATGGATGAGGCCATGCATCAACGCGTGCTGGATCGATTTTTATCTGAGAATGGAGAGATTGAGGCTGTCTGGTCGAATCGTCTTGATGGGGCGTTTGTCTATTCGAATCCGCCGGCGGGCTTGGTCAACGCCAAAGTCCGGTCGTGGTTTCAGGAAGCTTGTAGAGGAACAGTGTATGTTTCCGATCCGTATGTATCGGCATTGACGAAACATCTTTGCGTCACGGTGTCCGCTCCCATTAGGGATCATAACGGTCAAATTGTCGGGGTCATTGGAGTGGATTTGTCGCTTGTGAAATGAACGCTGCCCCAAAAAGGTGCATGTGTGCCTTTTTGGGGCATGTTTTGTTTTTCGACCTAGCTGATTGGTCGGAAGATGATTGATAATAAATATAACAAAAATATGTAATAAAATATGACAAATATGTTGAGTCCGTGAAACGTGGGCCTTATACTGCTAATCAAGAACAAATCCTCAACGTGGAGAACATGCATCGCTTTTGAGGAACAAGGGAGGGATGCGCTCTTTTAGATGAACGAGGGGCAGGAATTCATCGATGTTTCAAATGAATAGGGGGAAGGGTGTGCGAATGAAACCAGCATTCATGTGGAAATTATGGCTGCTTTTATGCGTCAGTGTTTTTGCTCTTGGGGGATGTGCGGCGTCATCAGCAGTGGATCAAGCCAAAAACGAGAATCAAAATGATTCATCTTCGGCTGGCAAAGAAGGGGATGTGGTCAAAGTAGGAATCCTGCACTCGTTAAGCGGAACGATGGCCATCAGTGAAGTGTCGCTTCGCGATGCGGAATTAATGGCGATCGAGGAAATCAATGCATCCGGAGGGCTGCTCGGCAAGAAAATTGAACCGATTGTGGAAGATGGAGCGTCGGACTGGCCGACATTTGCCGAAAAGGCGAAAAAACTGCTGCAAAGAGATCAAGTGGCCGCCATTTTCGGCGGTTGGACATCGGCGAGCCGCAAAGCGATGCTTCCGGTTGTGGAGCAAAACAACGGGCTGCTTTGGTATCCGGTGCAATATGAAGGGATGGAGTCGTCTCCGAACATCTTTTACACTGGGGCGACGACGAATCAACAAATCGTTCCAGCGGTCAGCTGGCTCCTGAAAAACCGCGGCAAGACGTTTTTCTTGCTTGGTTCGGATTACGTCTTTCCGCGGACAGCGAACAAAATCATCAAGGCCCAGTTGAAGGCCGAAGGCGGGCAAGTGGTCGGGGAAGAATATACGCCGCTCGGCCATACCGATTATAGCACCATTATCAGCAAAATCAAACAAGTGAAACCAGCTGTCGTCTTCAATACGCTCAACGGCGATAGCAATGTCGCCTTTTTCAAACAATTGAAAGACGCTGGCATCACACCGAAAGACGTGACGGTGATGTCCGTCAGCATCGCAGAAGAAGAAATCCGCGGGATCGGGCCGGATGTGTTGGCTGGTCACTTGGCTGTGTGGAACTATTTCCAGACGACCGATACACCGGAGAATAAGGCATTTGTTCAAAAGTATAAAGAAAAGTACGGACAAGACCGCGTGACCGATGACCCGATTGAAGCGGCGTATACGGCGGTTCATTTATGGGCCGAAGCGGTGAAAAAAGCTGGTTCCTTTGATGTGGATCAAGTGAAAAAAGCTGCAGCCGGCCTTGAATACAAGGCGCCGGAAGGAACGGTGAAAATTGACGGGGAAACGCAACATTTATGGAAAACGGTGCGCATTGGCGAAATCCAAGCGGACGGACAATTCAAAGAGTTATGGAATTCTGGCCAGCCGGTGAAGCCGGATCCGTATTTAAAAAGCTACCCATGGGGGAAAGGATTAAGTGAATAGTTGCATGGGGAGGAAGGCATGTCCTTCCTTCTTGCCCAGCGGACATGAGAGGGGGACGGCGATGTTTATTGACCAATTATTCAACGGGCTGAGCGTCGGTTCGATTTTGCTTTTGATCGCCATTGGGTTGGCGATCACCTTTGGATTGATGGGCGTCATCAATATGGCGCACGGTGAACTGATGATGGTCGGCGCGTACACAACCTACGTCATTCAACAAATCTTTGCCCATCATGCGCCGCAATCAGCGGGGATGTACTTTGTCATTGCCATTCCGTCGTCGTTTCTCATCGCTGCCTTGCTTGGGTGGGGGTTGGAAAAAAGCTTGATCCGCCATTTGTACCACCGCCCGCTGGACAGTTTGTTGGCGACATGGGGGATCAGTTTGATTTTGCAACAGACGGCCCGACTCATCTTTGGGGCGCCCAACGTGGCGGTTGTGCCGCCAAGCTGGCTGGATGGTGGAATCCGCTTGTTTGGGGCGGTGTTTCCGTATAAACGGTTGTTTATTCTCTGTCTTGTATTGGCGATCGTGTTCTTTCTTTATATGTATTTAACGAGAACAAGAGCTGGCCGACGCATTCAGGCTGTCACCATGAACCGGCCGATGGCGGCCTGTCTCGGCATTGCCACGCAGAAAGTTGATGCATACTCGTTTGCGATCGGTTCAGGATTGGCGGGGGTGGCGGGATGTGCGTTGACCTTGCTTGGGCCGATTGGGCCGACGATCGGCACGTACTATATTGTCGATGCATTTATGGTCGTCATTTTAGGAGGAGTGGGAAAACTGGCTGGGACGCTGCTGGGAGCGTTTGGCCTCGGCTTAATCTCCACCTTTGTCGAATATTCCACAAGCGCCACCATCGCCAAAGTCATTGTGTTCGTTCTCATTATTGCGTTCTTGCAATGGAAACCGTCCGGTCTTCTTAGCTTGAGGACGCGGTCGCTCGATTGAGGGGAGGAAGCATCGTGAACAAACGTTGGGGATACTGGCTGTTTTTCGTTGCTTTGTTTTTGGCGCCATTTTATTTAACGGAGTTTCGCCTGTCTTTGCTTGGCAAATTTCTTTGCTTTGCCATCGTGGCGGTCGGCATTTCTCTCATTTGGGGATATACCGGCATTTTGAGCCTCGGCCATGGGGTGTATTTTGGATTGGGTGCTTATTGCATGGCGATGTATTTGAAGCTCGAAGCTTCGCGAGGGCATTTGCCTGATTTTATGGAGTGGAGCAGCGTGCGCGAACTGCCGTGGTTTTGGAAGCCGTTTGCGCATCCTGTCGTGGCCGTCATAGCAGCGATCGTCTTGCCTGCATTGCTGGCTGCCCTATTAAGCTATTTCACGTTTAAAAATCGGATTCAAGGCGTCTATTTTTCTCTCCTTTCCCAGGCGGTTGTTGTCGTGTTTGTTACGCTGTTTATCGGCAAGCAAGAATGGACGGGTGGAACGAACGGCTTGACCAATTTTTCGACCGTGTTCGGCTTTTCGTTATCATCGCCGCTTACGCAAATTGTGTTGTATTGGCTGACAGCAGCTGTTCTTGCCCTCATTTTCGTTATGACGCGCCGTCTAACGACTGGTCGGCTAGGAAAAGTGCTCATTGCCATTCGCGACGCTGAAAATCGGGTTCGTTTTTTAGGGTTTAATCCGACCGTCTATAAAGTGTTTGTGTATAGTTTGTCAGCCGCCTTTGCCGGAGTGGCAGGCGCATTGTTTGTCCTGCAAGTCGGGCTCATTTCCCCGGAGATGATGGGGATTATTCCTTCAATCGAAATGGTGCTGTGGGCTGCTGTCGGCGGACGCCACTCGCTCATGGGCGCGATTATGGGCGCGATCGTCATGAACACGGCGAAAAGCTTTTTAAGCGAAAATTATCCAGATCTATGGCTGCTTTTGTTAGGCGCCTTGTTTGTCGTTGTTGTGCTGTTTGTTCCGAAGGGATTGGCGGGCATTTATGAATCGCTCGCTGCCGTTCGCATCAAAGAAAAAAGGGGGCATGAACGTGAAGCCCGTGTTGATGTGTCGTGACGTCGTCGTTGACTTCGATGGATTTCGCGCTTTGCAAGGCGTCGATCTCGCGGTTTACCCCCATGAAGTGCGATTTTTGATCGGTCCGAACGGAGCGGGAAAAACGACGCTGCTCGATGTCATTTGCGGGCGGACGAGAGCGACGGACGGGCGGGTGCTGTTTTTTTTCCATGACATCACGCAACGGCCGGAATATGAGATCGTGCAAATAGGCATCGCCCGGAAGTTTCAAAGCCCTTCCATTTTTCCGTTTTTGACGGTGTGGGAAAATATGGAGTTAGCCATGCGACAAGATCGGCGTCTGCGTTCCGTTTTGCGGGCGAAGTTGACTGGAGAAGAGAAAGAAATGATGGCAGCACAGCTAGAGAAAATTGGATTGCTCGATGAACGTCATCGCTTAGCGGGCTCACTGTCTCATGGCCAAAAGCAGTGGTTGGAAATCGGCATGCAGCTCATTCAGCGTCCGCAGCTCCTCCTATTGGATGAGCCGATCGCCGGCATGAGTGCGGCGGAGCGGGAGCGCACGGGGGAATGGCTCCATGAAATGGCCGAACATTGTGCGGTCATTATTGTCGAGCATGATATGGACTTTGTCCGCCGCTATTCCAAACAAGTGACAGTCATGCATGAAGGAAAAGTATTGTGCGAAGGATCGATGGATGAAGTGCAGCAAAACGAACAAGTGATCGATGTGTACCTTGGAAGGGGGAAAAACGCGTGCTGCGCCTCCGGGATGTAACGGCTGGCTATGACGGAAGTGTGGTGCTCGATCATGTTGACATGGATGTTCCTCTTGGTCGGGTGACGGCGGTCTTGGGCAGAAACGGGGTTGGAAAAACGACGTTGATGAAAACGATCATCGGGTTGATTCGCCCGATGTCAGGCGTCATCGAATGGGAGGGGGAAGATATCACGCGATGGCCGCCGGAGCGGCGGGCGCGAGCGGGGATCGGCTATGTGCCGCAAGGGAGGGAAATTTTTTCGGCGTTGACGGTGGAGGAAAATATTCTTCTCGGGCTGGAAGCGCAGGCCGAAAAAGTCCGTCCCCAGCCGACCCTTGATGAAATGTACGCGCTGTTCCCGATTTTAAAAGAGATGCGCCAGCGAAAAGGAGGAGATTTAAGCGGCGGACAGCAGCAACAGCTGGCCATTGCCCGCGCGTTGGCCGGCCGGCCGAAACTGCTCTTGCTTGATGAACCGATGGAAGGCATTCAGCCCTCGATCGTTGCGTTGATTCATGATGCGATTATGAAAATTGCCAAAGAAAAGCAGGTTGGCATCATATTGGTCGAACATAACGTGGAGCTGGCGTTTTCTTGTGCCGATCGTTTCTATATTTTGGATCGCGGCGCTGTCGTGGCGAAAGGGGATGTCGATGGGGCTGATTTGACTTATATTCAATCGTTTCTTGCTGTTTAAGCAGCAGACAGCGGTGTTAGCGAATGAGAGATTTTTTGAACCTGCGAGTATAGGCGGGAGCATTCAAGAGGGGGGAAGAGATGAGTGAAACTGACTCCGCGTGAACAGGAAAAGCTGCTGATCGTCGTTGCCGCTGATTTGGCGCGCCGCCGGAAAGAGCGGGGCTTGAAGCTAAATTATCCGGAAGCGGTGGCGCTCATTACGTATGAACTGATGGAAGGAGCCCGCGACGGGCGGACGGTGGCGGAGTTGATGCAATACGGCGCAACGATTTTGACGCGCGATGATGTGATGGAAGGCGTCGCTGACATGATCGACGAGATTCAAGTCGAGGCGACGTTTCCGGACGGCACGAAACTCGTCACGGTCCACCAGCCGATCCGGTCGTAATAGCGCCGGCCGATTCCGATGAAGGTGGATAAAGGAGTGATCTTATGATCCCAGGAGAATACCGATTGCGCGACGAACCGATTGTGTGCAACCGGCAAAAGCCGGTTACGAAGCTGACGGTCATAAACCGCGGCGACCGCCCGGTGCAGGTCGGTTCCCATTTTCACTTTTTTGAAGTCAATTCGTTTCTCGAATTTGACCGACAGGCCGCATACGGAAAACATTTGAACATCCCAGCCGGGACAGCGGTCCGTTTTGAACCCGGGGATGCGAAGCAAGTGGAGCTCGTCCCGTTCTCCGGCAAGCGCCGGGTGTACGGACTAAACAATATGGTCAACGGTCCGCTTGATAACAACGGGAAGGAGGGAGCAAGAGAATGAGTTTTTCCATGTCAAGACGGCAATACGCGGATATGTTTGGACCGACGACCGGGGACTGCATCCGGTTGGCGGACACAGACTTATGGATTGAAATTGAGCATGACTATACCGTTTACGGCGATGAAGTGAAATTCGGCGGCGGGAAGGTGATTCGCGACGGGATGGGGCAGCATCCGCTCGCTGTCCGCGACGAAGCGGTCGATTTAGTGTTGACGAACGCCGTCATCGTTGATTACACCGGCATTTACAAAGCCGATATCGGGGTCAAAGATGGAAACATCGCCGCCATCGGCAAGGCGGGGAATCCGCTGTTAATGGACGGCGTCAATATTGTCATCGGCGCCTCAACGGAAGTGATCGCGGCCGAAGGGAAAATCGTGACCGCTGGAGGAGTGGATGCCCATATCCATTTCATTTGCCCGCAGCAAATCGAAACCGCCCTGTCATCCGGCATTACGACGATGATTGGCGGCGGGACCGGGCCGGCGACCGGAACGAATGCCACGACGTGCACGCCGGGAGAGTGGAATATTTACCGGATGCTTGAAGCCGCCGAAGCGTTCCCAATGAATCTTGGGTTTTTAGGAAAAGGCAACGCGTCGGCGAAAGAGCCGATCGCGGAGCAAGTGCGCGCGGGCGCGGTGGGACTTAAGCTTCATGAAGACTGGGGAACGACGGCGGCAGCGATTGATGCGTGCTTGCAAGTGGCTGATGAGTACGATGTGCAAGTCGCCATTCATACCGATACGTTGAATGAAGGCGGGTTTGTCGAGCATACATTGAAGGCCATTAACGGACGCGTCATTCATACATACCATACGGAAGGGGCGGGAGGCGGACATGCGCCCGATATTATGAAAGTCGCCAGCTTCCCGAACATTTTGCCTTCTTCCACGAACCCGACGCGGCCGTATACGAAAAACACGCTCGATGAGCATTTAGATATGTTAATGGTGTGTCATCATTTAGATCCGTCCGTTCCAGAAGACATTGCCTTTGCTGATTCGCGCATCCGCAAAGAAACGATCGCGGCAGAAGACATTTTGCACGACATCGGCGCCTTCAGCATGATCAGTTCCGACTCGCAAGCGATGGGACGGGTCGGTGAAGTCATTTTACGTACGTGGCAAACGGCCGACAAAATGAAAAAACAGTTTGGCCGCTTGCCGGAGGAAACGGGGCGAGGCGATAATGTCCGCGTCAAACGGTACGTAGCCAAATATACGATCAACCCGGCTATCACTCATGGCATCGCGGAGTATGTCGGGTCAGTCGAAGTCGGAAAATTCGCAGATTTGGTCGTTTGGCATCCCGCTTTTTTCGGGGTCAAGCCTGAGCTCGTCATCAAAGGCGGGATGATCGCCTACAGCGTGATGGGCGACCCGAACGCCAGCATTCCGACGCCGCAGCCCGCTCTGTACCGCCCGATGTTCGCCAACTATGGCGCCGCCGTCGCGAAAACGTCCATTACGTTTTTGTCCAAAGCGGCGTTCGAACGCGGCGTCCCTGACAAACTGCGATTGCACAAAATCGTCAAACCGGTTGGAAACATTCGTTCGTTAACGAAACACGATATGGTGTTCAACAACGCCATGCCTCAAATCGATGTCGATCCGCAAACGTATGAAGTGAAGGTCGATGGGCGGCTCATCACGTGCGAACCGGCTGAAGTTGTGGCCATGGCGCAACGATATTTTCTATTTTGAGGTGATGATGATGATTGTAGAAACGGTTATCGGCAACATTCGAGCTCTTTCTTCTCTCCCCCCGCACATCGAACGGGTGTACATGCCAAGCGATGATTTAGTAAAACGAATTCAGCGGGTGGTGACCGACCACGGGAGGGAGATTGGCATTCGCTTGAAAGAAGCGAAAGAATTGGTAGACGGAGATGTGTTATGGATGGATGAGCATAATGCCATTGTCGTATCCGTTCTTCCCGATGATTTGCTTGTCATCCAGCCTGTTTCCATGAAACAAATGGGGGAGATTGCTCATCAGCTCGGCAACCGCCACTTGCCCGCCCAATTCGAGGAAGGGGAAATGCTCGTCCAATACGACTATTTAGTCGAAGAGCTGCTCCAGCAACTCGGCATCCCGTACAAGAGGGAAAAACGGAAAGTAAAACAAGCGTTCCGCCATATCGGGCATCGCCATGACTGACCAACAGTTGTTGTGGCTGCTGCAGCTCTCCGATTCGAATTTTCCGTCTGGAGCATTTTCCCATTCCTTTGGGTTTGAAACATACATGTACCATGAACAAATTGGCGATGCCAAAACGTTTGGCGATGTGCTTGTCGCTTATATTCAGACCCAGCTGACGTATACGGATGGATTGGCGTGCCGGATCGCCTATGAGCAGTTGGAAGTCGACCGTATGGAAGGACTGCGGCGGCTGAACGACACGCTGTTTGCTCTCTGCTTGGCGAAGGAAACGCGAGAAGGAACGAGAATGATTGGGGGGCGCTTATGGAAACTGTGCCGCGACATTTACGGAGTCGATGAATTGGATGAGATCGTGCAAACGACGCGGTCCATTCATCCGGCCATTGTGTTTGCGGCGGTTGGCCGCAAAATCGGAGCAGCCAAACAAACGACGGTGCTGACGTATTTGTTTGCTTCCGTACAAACGATGGTGCAAAACGCGGTCCGCGGCATCCCCCTCGGTCAAACGGACGGGCAAAAGCTTCTTGTCATGGTGCAGCCATATTTGATTCATGCCGCAAGCATCATCGAGACGCTCGACGAAGAGGAGCTCGGAGCGGCAGCCGTTGGTCTGGAAATTGCACAAATGCAGCATGAACGTCTTCCTGTTCGATTGTTTATGTCGTAAATCTTGTTTGACGTGGAACGAAAGAAGGACAGAGAAGGGAGAATCCAGAATGGAACCGGTACGAATCGGCATCGGCGGCCCGGTCGGCGCCGGCAAAACGATGCTTGTCGAGAAGCTGACGCGGGCGATGCATCGCCGTTTTAGCATCGCGGTCATTACGAATGATATTTATACAAAGGAAGATGCCCAGTTTTTAATCAAACATAGCGTTCTGCCGGAAGACCGGATTATCGGCGTCGAAACGGGCGGGTGCCCGCATACGGCCATTCGCGAAGACGCATCAATGAATTTTGCGGCCATTGATGAACTGAAACGGCGCCATCCAGATGTGGAACTCATTTTGATCGAGAGCGGCGGCGATAACTTGGCGGCGACCTTCAGCCCGGAGTTGGTCGATTTCTCCATTTATGTCATCGACGTCGCCCAAGGGGAGAAAATTCCGCGCAAAGGCGGGCAAGGGATGATTAAGTCGGATTTGCTCGTGATCAACAAAATCGACCTTGCCCCTTACGTCGGCGCCAGTCTGGAAGTGATGGAACGGGACGCCAAAGCAGCGCGAGGGGCGAAGCCGGTCATTTTTACGAATTTAAAAGAAGAGATTGGTCTTTTTGACGTTGTGGATTGGATCGAAAAACAGGTGCTGCTGGCAGGGCTGGAAGAATGAGCTGGACGGGGCGTTTGCGATGTACAGCGGTCGTGAAAAACGGCCGCACCGTCATTTTGGACAACTATAGTGAAGGGGCGCTGAAACTGATGCGTCCTGTTTACCTCGACCCGGCTCATCCGACGTTATATCTTGTCCACGTGGGCGGCGGGTATGTCGATGGGGATTCATATGATATGGAAATCTTCCTCGAGCCCAGCGCCCGGTTGATGGTGACGACCCAGTCGGCGGCGAAAATCTACAAAACTCCTTCAACGCCTGTAAGGCAGTATACACGATTGTCACTTGGGGAGCAAAGCGTACTTGAATATTTCCCCGACCCGACGATCGCCTATGAGCATGCGCGCTTTTATCAAGAAACGACGGTGTACATCACGCCAAGCTCCACGTTCGTTTATGGCGAAATCATCACACCTGGATGGTCGGAAAGCGGCGAGCTGTTCCGCTATGATTGGATTCGCTCGAAACTGAAGGTGTATCAAGACGAGGCGCTCGTTCTGTTTGATCATCTGTACTTGGACTCGCGGCAGCACTTAACGAGCATGCTGCAGCTCGGCGGCTACACGCATGTCGGATCATTCGTGGCTCTTTCTCCGTTTATCACAAAGGAAGTGTTAGAACAGTTCAACCAATTCATGGAAGAGATGCCGCAAGAGGTTCGCTGCGGTTTTTCAGCGGCGGCCGTTCCAGGCTTTTCTGTACGTATATTGGCGTATGAAACATCGGTCATCGAAGCGATATTCCAACGCGTCCAACAGTTCATTCGCCAACAATGCGGTGAGAAAGCGCCAGTCTGCTGGAGGAAATATTGAGAAGGGAAAGGATGAAGACAATGGGATCGATATGGCCTGTGCTCTTGTTTGGATTGTTGCTAGGAATGAAGCATGCGACGGAACCGGATCACGTCATTGCCGTTTCGACCATTGCCAGCCGGACGAAAAAACTGTCTCTTTCATCGCTGGCCGGCATGTTTTGGGGAATCGGCCATACGTTGACGCTGCTTGTCGTCGGGATGGCGATGATCGCCTTTGAGCGGCAAATTCCTGAACAGATTGCTTCTTATCTTGAAATGGGCGTCGGCATCATGATCGTTATTCTAGGAATTGCTAGTTTCCGTTCGACAATGAGGCTGGATCATCGTCACCAAGGCGATATTCATCATTTGCATGTGAAATCGACATTGATCGGCATCGTCCACGGTTTAGCCGGCAGCGCAGGAATGGTGTTGTTGACGATGACGACGGTCAAAGGAACTTGGATGGCTCTTGCTTTTATTTTGATTTTTGGCCTAGGAACGGTCATCGGCATGATGCTGTTCACGACGTTTCTCGGGATTCCGTTTGTTTGGATGAAAGCGAAACAGCAAGTCATGAATCAATGGATCGTGAAAACCGTCTCCCTCATCAGCATCGCCTATGGGGTCTATTACATGTATCATATCGCCGCCGAAATTTGACGCTCCTCGCGGCTGGCGTCATAGGTGGAGGGTTGTTCAAAACAAAGAAGCACCGGTCTTGGGAGAAGGCCGGTGCTTCTTTTTCGATGCGGCGTCATCATCACCTCGTGTCACACCAGTGATTTGACCAGCAACAACTCATCTCGAATAGGAATGCCGTCAGGACTTGTTTTCGGAATGTTTGGCTTGATTTGTCGCGCCTTGTCGACAGCGTTGGGAAAGACGTTCACAATTTGATAGCCGCGCTTTTGATAGAAACGAAGGGCATGCAAGTTGTCGTTGGTAGTGATCAGTTGAACAGCCGTGCACCTTTGTTGTCTCGCCCATGCCTCTGCCTCATGCAAAAGGGCGCTGCCGATGCCGCGGTTTTCCATTATGCTGTCTAGCGAGATGATCTCGCATTCGTTTCCGCAAATCACAAACGTAATGAGCCCGACGATCCGAGATCCATTCTCAACAGCCGCAAATCCATCCAGCTCGCTGCAGGTATAGATGCCGGTCGAGACAACCATTTGCGGACTTCCCCAATGGTCGTTGAAAAACTGGTTGACCATGGCGCGGTTCAATTGTTTGATTGGAACGATGTTCAAGGCGGTCCTCCTCCTGTACAGACGTTGATTTTTGATCACCCTAGAATAAGAGCTTTACTTCCATACGTGAGTGTAACTGGGAATAAATCGGTGCTTTTCTACCCCCATCCTCCTCTGTGTCAAAGGGCCGAGTCTTTTTGCATCATCGTTCGTTGAAACGATTGAAAAACAGCAAAGGAAATGAATGTTAGCACAATCCCTGACATATATGGCAAACTGGACTTTAAGGTAAACAGCCAGCCGGCGATCGCCGGGCCGCCAATGCGGCCGAGCGAATCGAACGAGGATAAGACGCCTGTTGCGCTTCCTTGGCCATCGGTCGTATGTTTCGTTAACAAGGCGGAGACACATGGGCGAATAACGCCGTTTCCAATGCCGAAAATCGTTAAATAGAGCGCGGCTGTCCAAAAGCTGTGAACGAATAAAATGAGAAAAAAGCCAACTGCTGACAGGAACAGCCCGACACGAATGACAGCGCCTTCCCCGAATGAGCGGATCAGTTTTCCAAGCAACCCTCCTTGGACGATGGCCCCTGCAAGCCCCATGATCATAAAGATGTAGCCAAGTTCCGTCGACGAAAGCCCCGCTCGTTCAGCGGCAAAATAGGCGAACGTCGCTTCAAGTCCAGCGAGGGAAAACGTGACGATGAGCTGCAACATGTATAGGCGTGCCAAAGGGCTTCGAAGAGCAGCCGTGAGCGATGGCCGTTTCCCCTGTGTGTTCGCTCGTTTTTCTCTCGGAAGCGACTCATGCAAGAAAACGAAAACGAATAGAGCGGTCAAGAGCGCCAAGCTGCCTGCCATCCAAAACGGAGCGGTTAAGCTCGCTTTCGAGAACACGCCGCCGATCCCCGGTCCGAAAATGAATCCAAGCCCAACGGCCGCTCCGATCATCCCCATTCCTTTGCCCCGGTCTTCTTCCGTTGTCACATCTGCGACGTACGCCATAGCGGCCGGCATCGTGGCCGCCGATAGACATCCGCCGATGATGCGAGCGGCAAACAACATCCAAAGTTTTGTCGCGACGGCGAGCAAGAAAAACGAAAGGGCCAAACCGAAAATGCCGACAAGCAGCATCGGCTTTCGTCCATAGCGGTCCGATAAATTCCCCCACATCGGCGCAAATAAAAATTGCATGAGCGAATAAACGGCCATCAACCAGCCGAGCTGCGTTGGCGTCGCGCCGATTGTTTCTGCGTAAAATGGAAGGACAGGGATAATAATGCCAAACCCGGCCATGACCAAAAACATCACGAGAAACAAAAGCGATAAACCGCGGCGATTGTCCATGATCATCATCTCCACGATATGGTTTGCCTCTTTCATCATAATGGAAAGACAGGCGTTTTTCAAAGCAGATCGCACCTTGCTTGGCCGTTCCGACGAGGCTGGGGATCACTCCTGAATGTCGCCCACAAACCATTTTCCTTCCTCCCCATTGACAATGGAAGCGGTTTTCGCGAGACTGGAGGTAAACGGTTCGACAAACAATGAAGCGGACTTTGGACCGGCATCCGCCCAGGGTGCGAAACGACAAACACGCATGGGAGAGAATGGTGCATGATGACCAAAAACGAAATCCAAAAGTGGATAAAGGAATTCCCGCTGCTTAAAACGATCATGGCGGCCGAAGAGGTGTTTTGGCGCAATCCAAAATATCACGCGTTTGCGCAAGCTATTCGAACGATTCCTTTACGCGAACGCGATGTCAAGGAGGCGGAAGAACGATTGCGCCGCTTTGCCCCCTACATCGCGAAAGTTTTTCCCGAGACGCAGCCAGCCCATGGCATCATCGAATCCCCTTTAGTCCGGATTCCGAACATGCAACGGCGTTTGGAAAAGATGTTTCAGACAAACATCGAGGGGGAGCTGTTGCTAAAATGCGACAGCCATCTCCCGATTTCCGGGTCGATCAAAGCGAGAGGGGGAATCTATGAGGTTCTGAAACATGCGGAAGACCTCGCGCTCGCCAACGGGATGATCACCATAGGAGACGACTATGCGGTCATGGACAGCGAAGAATTCCGGCAATTCTTTTCCCGCTATTCGCTTGTCGTCGGTTCGACGGGAAATTTAGGCTTGAGCATCGGCATCATCGGGGCAAAGCTTGGGTTCCGCGTCACCGTTCATATGTCAGCCGATGCGAAACAATGGAAAAAAGACTTGTTGCGAAGCAAAGGGGTCACCGTCATCGAACATCTCACCGATTACAACCAGGTGGTGGAAGAGGCGCGAAGACAGTCCGCCGAGGATCCAACGTCGTATTTTATCGATGATGAGAACTCGATCCATCTGTTTTTAGGCTATGCGGTGGCGGCGTTTCGGCTGAAAAAGCAATTAGAGGACATGAACATCACGGTTGATGAAACCCATCCGCTCTTTGTGTATCTTCCTTGCGGCGTCGGCGGCGGTCCGGGCGGGGTGACGTTTGGGCTGAAGCTCGTGTACGGCGATCATGTGCATTGCTTTTTCGCTGAGCCGACGCATTCGCCTTGCATGCTGCTTGGGTTGATGACAGGAGAGCACGACCGCGTGTCGGTGCAAGATTTTGGCCTCGACAATAAGACCGAAGCGGACGGGCTGGCGGTGGGGCGGCCGTCGCGGCTGGTGGGGAACATGCTTGAGAACGTCATCAGCGGCGTCTATACGGTGGACGATGCGACGCTTTACCGCTTGCTCGCGGCGATGGTGGAAACGGAGGAAATCTATTTAGAGCCGTCCGCCTTGGCGGGGGTGGCGGGGCCTGTTCGGCTGTTTCGTGATTTGGCGGGGCAAACGTACGTAGAGGCAAACGGTTTGAAAGAAAAGATGAAAAACGCCGTCCATATTGGCTGGGCGACAGGCGGAAGCATGGTGCCAAAGGATGTGATGGAGGCCTATTATCGGGAAGGCGTGCGCATCGAAACGATGACAGGGAACGGTTTTTCTGAAGGACGATAAGATCATTCCATGGAGTTTTGAAACGAATGCATGAAATGTTGGAGGGGTTCGATGAAAACCGAAAAAGAAAAGATGGTGGCGGGACACTTGTACAATCCTGCTGATCCGGAGCTCGTCAAGGAGCGGGAGCGGGCGCGGCGGCTCGTTCGTTTGTATAATGAAACGTTGGAAACGGAATATGAAAAGCGAACCGCTCTGCTCAAAGAACTGTTCGGTTCAACGGGAGAACGGCTGTTTATCGAGCCGAACTTCCGCTGCGACTACGGCTATAACATTCACGTCGGCGAAAACTTTTTTATGAACTTTGATGGCGTGATTTTGGATGTATGTGAAGTGCGAATCGGCGACCATTGCTTCATCGGTCCCGGTGTGCACATTTATACGGCGACTCACCCGCTCGATCCGCACGAACGAAATTCCGGGTTGGAGTACGGAAAGCCGGTTGTGATCGGCCATAACGTCTGGATCGGCGGGCGGGCCGTCATCAATCCGGGCGTCACGATCGGCGACAACGCTGTCATTGCCTCAGGGGCGGTCGTGACAAAAGATGTCCCCGCTAACGCGGTCGTTGGCGGAAACCCGGCGAAAGTGATCAAATGGCTCAAATAGCCCAAGGCCGCGCCCCGCGCAAAGCATGTGCGGGGCGTTTGGTTGCATCATCCTTCTTTGTTACGCCCACTGCACTGCCACCGCCCGAACAGGCGAACCGTCGCAGCTAGGCAAGGAAAGAGGGAGGGCAATAATATACGGGTCATCAAAATCGATTCGCTCGAAGTTCACGAAATTTTCTCCGATCACCCCGTTGGCGCCAAGAATAAGTTCGTGGGCGCGGAACGACGAGCCGTCGGGCGGATCGATGTTCAAGGCATCGATGAAAAACGTCCGCACGCCGCGTTCAAGCATCGCTTCAATCACATCCGGCGCAACGTACGGATGGCGGAAATACCGCTCCGTTCCGGCATAGCGCGACCAACCGGTGTGAAAAAGAACGATCGTCCCCGGCGACAGCTGCGGGAGATACGGGGCGGCATCTTTGATCGTCACCGCTTCGCCGTCTTGTTTTCCTCTGGCCTCAACGACCACACCGCGGCCAAGAAAATACGTGAGCGGCACGTCATCGAGCCGCCAACCGTGTTCGTAAAAGTGAAACGGCGCATCCACATGCGTGCCGCTGTGCGACCCAAGCACCAAGCGGCTGACGTGATAGCCGTCTTGGGCGAACGTCGCCGCCGGTTCGATTTTCGGCTTCGGATCCCCCGGGTACACCGGAGTTTGGGCCGTGATCGGCATGGTGAGGTCGATGAGTGTTTTGATGTTCATTTCCAAATCTCCTTCTACACTATTTTTGGCTGCTTTTATCATACAACAAAAACATAGGAGAAGGAGGAATTAGAAAGCCATCATCATGCCTTGCGGGGCTGAACGGTTAGCTGAGGAAATGTTGCGCCGAACGTTGGGCGGCCGGTGACCAAGGGCTATGTTGCTTGTCTTTCCGCGAATAGGGGCAAGCAGTTTGGCGGCAAACCGAGCGACGGAGTGTTATCATAGAGAGGGGAGGGGAACGTCACCCGTAACGAGAGAGGCGAATGATGGCGCTGCATGGCAACGGACGGCTTTCGTAAACAAAGGACAAGTGGAAGGATTTTCACGCGCGATGGCGAATGAAACAAATAAACAGGGCATGCGGGACATATACTGAAGGGGAAAATTTCGGCCGCGTGCTTAAAAGAAGGGAAGGGTGAAAAGATGCCAACCGCGGTGCAGAAACAGAAGCTATACATCAACGGCGAATGGCGGGAAGGGAAGTCTTACACTGAATTGAAATCACCGTATTCACGCGAGACGATCGCCGAAATCCCGGCTGCATCGGAAGAAGAAGTTGACGAAGCGATCGCGGCGGCGTACGCCGCGCGGCAAACGATGGCCGCTATGCCTGCTCATGAGCGGGCCGCCATTTTAGAGCGGGTTGTCGAGCAGCTGAAAGCGCGGCAGGAAGAAGCGGCAAGGTTGATCGCGCTGGAAGCAGCCAAACCGATCACCACGGCGAAAGGGGAAGTCGCCCGCACGATTCAAACGTACAAATTCGCCGCCGAAGAAGCGAAGCGCATTCATGGGGAAACGCTGCCGCTTGACGCCGCGCCGGGCGGGGAAAACCGCATTGCCTTGACGGTCCACGAACCGATCGGCGTCATCGGGGCGATCACGCCGTTTAACTTTCCGATGAACTTGGTCGCCCATAAACTTGGCCCGGCCATCGCCTCGGGCAACACAGTTGTGTTAAAACCAGCCAGCCAAACGCCGCTGTCCGCCTATTTTATCGCCGAATTGTTCGAAAAAGCCGGTTTGCCGAAAGGGGCGCTCAACGTCGTCACCGGAAGCGGCCGCACGGTCGGCGACAAAATCGTCACCGACTCGCGCATCAGCATGATCACCTTCACCGGCAGCCCGGAAGTCGGCATCGCGATCCGCAATAAGGCGGGCTTAAAGCGGGTGACGCTCGAGCTCGGCTCGAACTCGGCCGTGATCGTCGATGAACAGGTCGATCTTGACCGCATCATCCCGCGCTGCGTATTTGGCGCGTTTACGTTCCAAGGGCAAGTATGCATTTCGCTCCAGCGCATTTACGTGCATGAGAATCGTTATGATGAGTTCGTCGAAAAGTTTGTCTCGGCCGCGAAACAGTTGAAAACAGGCGATCCGCTTGACCCGAACACCGACGTGTCGGCCTTAATTACGCCAAACGACGTCGACCGGGCGCTCTCTTGGATCGAAGAGGCGAAACAAGGCGGCGCCAGCGTCGTTCTTGGCGGCGAGCGCGACGGCAACATCTTGCTCCCGACGGTCATTGTGGACGCCGAACCGACGATGAAAGTGTCGTGCCAAGAAGTGTTCGCCCCGATCGTCTTGATCAACCGCATCCGTTCGATCGATGAAGCCATTGAGTTGGTCAACGACTCGCGTTACGGCTTGCAGGCAGGGGTGTATACAGACAACGTCCATACCGCGTGGAAAGCAGCGAAACAACTGCACGTCGGCGGCGTGCTGATCAACGACATCCCGACGTTCCGCGTTGACCATATGCCATACGGCGGCGTGAAAGAAAGCGGGTTTGGCCGCGAAGGGATTCGCTATGCGATCGAGGAAATGACGGAGTTGAAGTTGATTATTTTTAACGAAAATTAAAATCAAAACAATAAACGATAGCGGCTGTTTTGACCATGAGATACGCTGTCCTCCCGCTTTCGTTGCCTATGCCAATGGGGGCTGGTTGCCGCCGCCGCTGCCTGCGCACCCCCAAGCGCATAAAACAGCAGCCTGATTGCACCAAGGAACGGAAAGACCGTCTGGGGACGGGCGAGTGCCGCGCTCAGTGAAATTGATAAACGCATAAAACGGTAGCTTGATCGCATCAAGGAATGGAAAGAACGTCTAGGCGCAGGTGGGTGCTGCACAATGTGGAAACGATCAAACGGCGGGCGCTTTTCATCACGAGCGCCTGTTTTTTTATGCAGAAAAAAGGAATTTCGCTTCTTCGTCGGGAAATGAATACATGAATGATGATTCAGAGGGGGAGAGCCATGGAGACAGTGGTGCTGACATTTGACCAAAACAAGGCGATATTGGAATTGAACCGCCCGCAGGCGCTCAATGCGATGGATGTGCAAATGCTCGGTGAGCTTGTCGAAGCGCTGCGGGCCATCAAAGAGAGTGAGGCGGACATCGTCGTTATCCGCGGCAAGGGAAGGGGGTTTTCCGCTGGCGGCGATATTAAAACGATGCTCGCTGCTGATGATCCGAGTCAGTTTCAAACCGTGATGAAAACGATTCAGGAGATGATCACGCTCTTGTATACGATGCCGAAAATCACCGTGTCGCTCATCCACGGTCCGGCAGCCGGCCTTGGGTTCAGCTTTGCCTTAGCGAGCGATTGCCTCATCGCCACCAAAGACGCGCGCCTGGCGATGAATTTCATCGGCATCGGCCTCATCCCTGACGGCGGCGGGCATTTCTTCCTGGCGCAGCGGGTCGGGACCGCAAAAGCCAAACAGATCATTTGGGAAGGAAAACCAATGGATGCAAACGAAGCGCTGCAGCTCGGGCTCGTTGACTTCGTTGTCGAGAACGAGGAGCAGGCCGAACAAATCATCGCTTCCTTGCAAACAAAACCGCTTCAAGCCATGATCGCCACGAAAATGCTGTACGCTGAACAAACGAAAGCAGATTTGCTTCGCGTCCTTGACCTCGAAACCGACGCCCAGCAGCGCATGCGGCAAACCGAAGACCACCGCGAAGGCGTCCGCGCCTTTTTGGAGAAGCGGAAGCCGGTGTTTCGGGGGAGATAGGAAGGGGGAGCGGCTTCTGTTCTGAAAGCAGACAGGAACTGGTAAGTAGAAGCCGCTCTTCATTGTCTAAACGTGCTTCCCAACAAGCCAATTTGGCTAAAGATATTAACCCATTTCCAAATAGACCGTATGGAATGGGTAGGCGTGTTCGTTGACCCAACGGTTATTTTAGACTACTACCTAGGCGGCAGCCCGAACAACCGAACAAATTGCGTCAATAAGCAATTTGATAATTTAATGGCAAAGGCGAAAGTGGAGCAAAATAATCAAAAACGATACAAACTTCTTCTTTGCGTTGTTTAGCGTATGTAGCGGAAATTGAACCGGATGCCGTTATATCACTTGGCCTCGCCGCCGGGCGCACCAAAATTACTCCAGAGCGAGTGGCGATCAATTGTCAGGACGGAGGGCCCGATAACCGCGGGATAAAAGTACAAGATGAATCGATTGTCGAAGGCGGGCCAGCGGCATATTTCTCTACATTGCCAATTCGTCAATTTGTCAACGCATTGAATGAACAAGGCTATCCCGCCCAGATCTCCAATACCGCGGGAACGTATTTGTGCAATCATGTGATGTATTCTGTTCTGCATAAAGTAAGCAGTGAAAGTTTGTCCGTTCAGGCCGGGTTTGTTCATCTCCCCGCTTCACACGAGCTTGCCATCCAACGACCGACCTTGCCTAGTTGGTCCTACAATGATTTGCGGGATGCGGTGGTAGTAATGATTGAAGAGCTGACATAACGGTCAGCTGGCATAGCATTGCCCTGTCGCTCATCTTTCATCATTGGAGGCGTCCTAATATTTTAGGGCGTTTTTTTATTTTAAGGAATTGATCGAGAACTGTTTTCTAAAAAATTGTTCTACATCAATAGCTCAAAGGCTGAATCTACAGTCTTTCGAAAGGAAAGTGCCTTTTCAAAATGAAATAAAAATAGATACGGACAAATCAAAACTGTTATAATAAAATTAATTTGTATCTCATTTTTGTTTGCTGAGGTGGACTATGAAGGAGAAAACGCTGCCGAAATATATGCAATTGAAACAGGAAATTTTATCTTGGATCGTTTCTGGAAAAATGAAGCCAGATGAGAAAATTCCAACTGAACACGAAATCGCCCATCAATTTCAACTGAGCCGCCATACCGTCCGACAGGCGCTGGGGGAGCTCGAGAAGGAAGGATGGCTGTACAAAATTCAAGGGAGCGGTACGTTTGTGTCCCGGCCGAAGCCGAAGGAACAAGTCGACACGAAAACGATCGGGATCGTGACGACGTATATTTCTGATTATATCTTTCCGCATATCGTTCGTGGGGCGGAGGAGACGTTGCGGGAGAAAGGGTACCGTCTCTTGCTTGCCAGCACGAATAATGATAAACAGAGGGAAAAAGAACAACTGGAGGAGATGATTCGCGAGCCGTTAAGCGGACTGATTATTGAACCGACGAAAAGTGCGCAAGGAAATCCGAATTTAGGCTACTACTTGTCGCTTAACAATCTCCATATCCCATACGTGATGATTAACGCCCGCTATTTGGAAGTGAGTTGTCCGTGCGTCAAAATGGACGATGAGAAGGGCGGATTTTTATTGACTGATCATCTCATTCGGTTAGGGCATCGCCGGATTGCCGGTTTCTTTAAAACGGATGACTTGCAAGGAGTCGACCGTTTGCGCGGCTTTATTCGCGCCCACCAGCAGCACGAGGTGCCGGTGGCGACGGAGTATCTTCTTCCATATGCAACGGAAGAGAAATGGACCAAGCCGATTCAGGTGGCGCGTGAGTTTTTGCGGCGGCCGAAAGGGGAGCGGCCGACGGCGTTCGTTTGCTATAACGATGAATTGGCCATTCAGTTGCTTGAAGTGATCCGCCAACAAGGATTGTCTGTTCCGGAGGATGTTTCGATCGTTGGGTTTGATGATTCGACGTTTGCGACAGCGACGGAAGTAAAGTTGACGACGATCCGCCATCCGAAAACGGAAATGGGGATTCAAGCGGCCGAGTTGCTTATTCACATGATTGAGCAGCCTGCTGCTGAGAAAATTGAGGATATTATTTATGAACCAGAGCTTATTGTCCGGAACTCTACAAAGGAAATATAAAAATATGTATGAAATTAAAGAAAAAATTGTGGAAAAATTGTACGTACAAAATTATAATGGAGGTGAAAGAACTTTTTGATGGGGAGTGGGGGCAATGCTCGAGGAGCTGAAACAGGCCGTATTGGAGGCCAATTTGCAGCTCCCGCAATACCGTCTTGTGACGTTTACGTGGGGAAACGTGAGCGGAATTGACCGGGAGCGCGGATTGGTTGTCATTAAGCCGAGCGGGGTGGCGTATGACAAACTGACTGTGGACGATATGGTAGTTGTCAATTTAGACGGCGAAGTGATCGAGGGGCACTTGAAACCGTCGTCCGACACCCCGACCCATGTATGGTTGTATAAACAATTTCTAGGAATCGGTGGAATTGTCCATACCCATTCAACATGGGCGACGACTTGGGCTCAGGCTGGAAAAGGAATTCCAGCATTAGGAACGACGCACGCGGACTATTTTTATGGGGAAATTCCGTGCACCCGCCCGATGACCAATGAAGAAATTCAAGGGGCTTATGAACTAGAGACCGGAAAGGTGATTACGGAAACGTTCCGTTTCCTTGATCCGCTGCAAATGCCTGGCGTTTTAGTACATGGGCATGGACCGTTTGCTTGGGGGAAAGATCCAGCAAACGCTGTTCATAATGCTGTTGTTTTGGAAGAAGTGGCAAAAATGGCAGCAAGAACATTCATGCTCAATCCGAACGTACAGCCGATCAGCCAATCGCTGCTTGACCGCCACTATTTACGCAAGCATGGCGTCAATGCTTACTATGGGCAATAAGGGGAGGGAGAACTAGATGGGCCAAAAATATGTCATTGGCATCGACTATGGGACGGAATCGGGACGGGCGGTTCTCGTTGATCTAGACGGAAACGAAATTGCGGATCATGTCACTCCATACCCTCACGGAGTTATCGATGAAGTCCTGCCGGAATCGAACGTACAACTCGAGCCAGACTGGGCGTTGCAACACCCGGGTGATTATGTCGAAGTGTTGGCGACCGCTGTCCCGGCCGTCTTGCAAAAGTCTGGAGTTAGTCCATCGGATGTTATCGGGGTCGGGATCGATTTTACGGCTTGCACAATGTTGCCGGTTGATGCCTCCGGAGAGCCGCTTTGCTTGAAACCAGAGTTTAAGCATCGCCCGCACAGCTGGGTGAAACTGTGGAAGCACCATGCCGCTCAGGATGAGGCGAACTTGCTCAACGAGATCGCTGCCAAACGAGGGGAAGCGTTTTTGCCGCGATATGGCGGAAAAATTTCATCTGAATGGATGATTGCGAAAATTTGGCAGATTCTAAACGAAGATCCGGAGATTTACGAACAGACTGACCTTTTCCTTGAGGCGACCGATTGGGTCATTTTCAAAATGACTGGGAATATCGTCCGTAACAGCTGCACAGCGGGCTATAAGTCGATTTGGCATAAGCAAGATGGGTATCCAAGCAAGGAATTTTTCCGGGCGCTTGACCCGCGGCTGGAACACTTGACAGACACGAAACTGCGCGGCCCGATCGTTCCGCTTGGCACGAGAGCGGGAGTGCTGACGAACGAAATGGCGGCCATGATGGGCCTTCTTCCGGGAACAGCCGTCGCCGTCGGAAATGTCGATGCCCATGCGGCCGTACCGGGTGTCGGGGTTGTCGAACCAGGGAAGCTGGTGATGGCGATGGGAACCTCGATTTGCCACATGCTGCTGGGCACGGAAGAAAAATATGTCGAAGGCATGTGCGGGGTCGTCGAGGACGGCATCATTCCCGGGTATTTCGGTTACGAAGCCGGCCAATCTGCAGTTGGTGACATTTTCGCTTGGTATGTGGAGCAAGGCGTTCCCGCATATGTGAAAGAAGCGGCAGAAAAAGAAGGAGTCAGCGTCCACGAATGGCTTGAGAAGCGGGCAGCTGCCTATCGGCCGGGGGAAACCGGGCTGTTGGCGTTGGACTGGTGGAACGGCAACCGCTCCGTATTGGTCGATACCGATTTAACCGGGCTCATCATTGGCTATACGTTGCTAACGAAACCAGAAGAGATTTACCGTGCGCTGCTTGAAGCAACGGCCTTTGGCACACGCAAAATTATCGATGCTTTCGTTGAAAACGGTGTCAAAGTTGACGAATTGTACGCGTGCGGCGGGCTGCCGCAAAAAAATAAACTGCTCATGCAAATTTATGCCGATGTCACCAACCGCGAGATCAAAATTGCGGCTTCGAAACAAACTCCGGCGGTGGGGGCGGCTATGTTTGCGGCGGTCGCGGCCGGCAAAGAAAACGGTGGATATGAATCGATCGTCGACGCAGCCCAAAAGATGGGGAAAGTGCGCGAAGAGACGTTCAAGCCAATTCCAGAGAATGTCGTAATCTACGAGCAGTTGTACCAAGAATATACGAAGCTTCATGATTATTTCGGCCGTGGGGAAAACGATGTCATGAAACGGCTCAAACATTGGAGAGAAACCGCACGGGCGGCGAACGAATCGGTGACTTTATCGTAAATGGGGAGGGGCAATCATGCTGTCATTACGTCCTTATGAATTTTGGTTTGTAACAGGAAGCCAGCACTTGTACGGGGAAGAAGCATTAAAGCAGGTTGAAGAACATTCGAGAATCATGGTCGATGGGTGGAACCGCGATTCGGTATTTCCGTTCCCATTCGTTTTGAAACCGGTCGTCACAACGCCAGAGGAAATCCGGCGCGTTTGCCTTGAGGCGAATGTGAATGAACAATGCGCTGGGGTGATCACCTGGATGCATACGTTCTCGCCGGCGAAAATGTGGATTGGCGGCCTTTTGGAACTGCGAAAACCGTTATTGCATCTTCATACTCAATTTAACCGCGATATTCCGTGGGACAGCATCGATATGGACTTTATGAACTTAAACCAATCGGCCCACGGCGACCGGGAATACGGATTTATCGGCGCAAGAATGGGAGTCGCCCGAAAAGTGGTGGCCGGGCACTGGGAAGACTCAAGCGTCCGCGAGCGGCTGGCGAAGTGGATGCGAACGGCCGTCGCCTTTGCGGAAAGCCGCCATCTCAAAGTCGCCCGTTTTGGCGACAACATGCGTGAAGTGGCAGTGACTGAAGGGGACAAGGTCGGAGCGCAAATCCAATTCGGTTGGTCGGTCAATGGCTATGGCGTCGGGGATTTGGTTCAATACATCCGCGATGTTTCCGAACAAAAAGTCAACGAACTGCTTGAGGAATATGCCGAGCTGTATGACATTGTGCCCGCTGGCCGCCAAGACGGGCCGGTTCGCGAGTCGATCCGTGAACAGGCGCGGATTGAACTTGGATTAAAGGCTTTCTTGAAAGACGGGAACTTTGCCGCTTTCACGACGACGTTTGAGGACTTGCATGGGATGAAGCAGCTCCCGGGACTCGCGGTTCAGCGGTTGATGGCCGAAGGATATGGCTTCGGCGGCGAAGGCGACTGGAAAACAGCCGCACTCGTCCGGTTGATGAAAGTCATGGCTGACGGCAAAGGGACGTCGTTTATGGAAGATTACACGTACCACTTTGAGCCGGGCAATGAAATGATTCTTGGCGCCCATATGCTCGAAGTATGCCCGACGATCGCCGCAACCCGGCCGCGCATTGAAGTTCATCCACTGTCGATCGGCGGAAAAGAAGCCCCGGCCCGCTTAGTCTTTGACGGTGGTGAAGGGGCGGCCGTCAATGCGTCGCTAATCGACTTAGGGCACCGATTCCGCCTCATTGTCAACGAGGTCGATGCGGTCAAAGTGGAGCACGACATGCCGAAATTGCCCGTTGCGCGCATTTTATGGAAACCGCGGCCGTCGCTTCGTGATTCGGCCGAAGCATGGATTTTGGCTGGCGGCGCCCACCATACATGCTTCTCATTTGCAGTTACAACAGAACAACTGCAAGACTTTGCAGAAATGGCCGGCATCGAATGCGTCGTGATCAATGCACGTACGTCCGTCTCATCGCTCAAAAATGAATTGAGATGGAATGAAGTGTTTTGGCGGGGGAGATAAGAAACATACTATACGGGAAGATAGAAGGACTTGTCGTCTAAGGGCGTAGATCGAAGAAAAGGAGAGATTGTGCCTATATTTTTTTAAATTAAGATGTTTGGTTATTTGTGTGAGTTGTCTGTGTTTGTGAATTTATACGTACATGTTTGCTGGCTTGGTGGTAAATAAAAATTGATTTTTTTGAATTATTGTATTGAAAAAAATATGCGTGGTGGTAAAATTAAATCAAAAGTTATACGTACAACAAATAGAAAAATCTATTTTTGGGTTAAAAATGTAAGGTCAAATTGTTTTCAAATCCTTTAGGAAAGGATTTGAAATAAAATTAGGGGGAGGTGGTTAATTTTAAAAGCGTTTTCAATTTTTCGGCGGTGTGGCAGTTTATAAGGGGATTTTGGAAAACGGAGAAGGGGGCAGAAAGATGAAAAAGGTGAAGAGATTTTCTACGTTGTTACTAGTAATGGTCATAACAATGTCACTGTTTTTAACTGGTTGTTCAGGTGACTCCTCAAGCAGCTCTGGACAGGAAGGAAAAAGTGAAAATGGTGCTACTAAACTAACGTTGTGGACATTTGGAGAGCAACATGCCGAGTTTTTTGAGTTTATGGCTGATGAGTGGAACAAAAAAAATCCTAATAAAAAGATTCAGTTGGAAACTACCGTTTATCCGTATGAAGATATGCATAACAAACTGCTTTTATCTTTGCAATCGGGAGTAGGAGCACCAGACATTGCGGATATCGAGATTTCTCGCTTCTCCAACTATTTAAAAGGAAAACCACAGTTAGTAGAGTTAAACGATATTATAGAACCTGTAAAAGATAAAGTTATTCAATCGAGATTTGATATCTATTCTAAGAATGGAAAGTACTATGGGATTGATTTTCACGTAGGTGCGACCGTTATTTACTATAATAAAGAACTGCTAGATAAAGCAGGGGTAGATCCCGATCAAATCGTTACATGGGATGATTTTAAGGAGGCAGGTAAGAAGGTAGTTAGTGCCACAGGGAAACCGATGATTACAATTGAAGTAGATGGACCATGGACTTATTGGCCTTTGGTTGTACAGCAAGGGTCCGATTTTTACAGTAAGGATGGTAGTGTAATTGTAGATAACGATACCAACATAAAAACATTAACCTTTTTGAAGCAATTGCTAGACGAAAAAATTGCTGTAGTTGCTCCTGGCGGGCAACATCATGCAGAAGAATATTATGGGTTTATGAATAAAGGTGGAGCCGCATCTGTTATGATGCCGCTGTGGTACATGGTGAGGTTTACAGATTACATGCCAGATCTAAAAGGTAAGATGATTATCCGTCCAATGCCAAAATGGACAGCAGATGGAAAGCGTTCGGCTGGTATGGGTGGTACTGGAACCGCTATTACTAATCAAAGTAAGAATGTAGAACTTGCAAAGGAATTTTTGGCGTTTGCCAAATTATCTAAGGAATCCAACATTCAAATTTGGAAACAACTTGGGTTCGATCCGCTTCGCTGGGATGTTTGGAGCGATCCTGCACTGAAAGAACCGAATAAATATACAGAATACTTCGGTGATTATATTTTTGATATTTTAACAAGTGTGAAGGATGAGATCAATTCGCCGACAGTTACTGAAAATACTCCGAAAATGAATGAGTTAGTGATTCAATCTGCCTTGCACAAAGTTTTAAGAGAAAAGAGCACGTCCCCAGAACATGCTTTGAAAAGCGTTGCAAATGAAATGAGGAAACAATAAGAAGAAAAATGGCTTAGCTTCCCGAGGGAAGATTCGAATAATGCCATGGATTTGAATCTTCCCTCACCATCCGATGTTTCTCGGCACGGGAAGCATATACCATTGGAAGTGAGGGGAAGTATCGGTGGAAAATAAATTAGACTACTCAATACAGGCGGTATCACGGAAACAAAAGAAAAATCGAATTATTTTTTCTCAAAAAGTTGCTCCGTACATTTTCGTATCACCGTTTATTCTATCTTTTTTAATATTTTTTCTTTATCCTTCCATTTCAACAATTATAATGAGTTTTCAAGAAGTGTTACCTGGCGAAACAAAGTTTGTTGGGATAGAAAATTATAAAAAATTATTCAATCCACATTTTTATGCGGCTTTGCGTAATACAACAATTTATACTATTTGGACACTAATTATCTTGATCCCCCTTCCTTTAATACTGGCGGTCATATTGAATTCTAGAGCCGTACCAGGACGTAATTTTTTTCGATCTGCCTATTTCATACCAGCTTTAACTTCTACCATCGTAGTCGGTATAGTATTCCGCTTAATCTTTGGGGAGTTAGAATCAGCCCCTGCGAATACGTTATTGAAACTATTAGGGTTACCAGCTCAGCAGTGGACAATGCATTGGGGAACAGGAATGTTTTTAATGGTATTTTTAGCCTCTTGGAAGTGGTTGGGGGTTAATATTTTGTATTTTCTCTCGGGATTGCAAAATATCCCAAAGGAGCTTTATGAGTCAGCAGAGATGGATGGAGCAGGGGTATTTAGGAAGTTTTTTTATATTACACTTCCCCTTCTGAAGCCCGTAGTAATTTATGTATTAACTATTAGCATTTTTGGTGGGTTTAGAATGTACGAGGAAAGTTTTGTGTTTTGGCAAAATCAGTCACCTGGTGATATTGGACTTACTTTAGTAGGTTACATTTATAAGGAAGGGTTTATGAACAACGACATGGGATTCGGTTCGGCTATCGGGATCGTACTGTTAATCATTGTGTTTGTTATTAATATTATTCAGTTGAAGATTACAGGAGCCTTTGGGAAGGAGGGGTAAGGTTTGACAGAGACAACGAAAACTCACCCGATTGCAAAGATAATAATTGTATTAATGTTATTAGTACTAGCTATTGTTGTACTTTTTCCGTTTTTTGCTCTATTACTTGCATCTTTTAAGCCATCTACAGAGTTGCTTAGATATGGTTTGAATTTGAAATTACAAGCACATTTGATGTCATTTAAAAATTACATTTATCTTTTTCAAGACGGGGCGAAGTATCTAACTTGGTATAAAAATAGTTTGATTATCACAGCCGTAGGAACGGTGTTATCGTTACTCTTTTCTTCTATGGTTGGGTATGCATTGGCTGTTTACGATTTCAAAGGCAGAAATGCAACTTTTATTCTTGTTTTGGCTGTAATGATGATTCCAACTGAAATTTTGATGCTACCTTTATACAAATTGATGGTGTCCTTCAAAATGATTAACACATACTGGGGAGTTATTGTTCCCACCATGGTAGCTCCTATTGCTATTTTCTTTTTTAGACAATATGCATTAGGGTTGCCAAGGGAATTGCTTGATGCTGCTAGGATAGATGGATGTTCTGAGTTCAGAATTTTTTTTAGTATCATGGTTCCGTTAATGAAACCTGCGTTCGGGGCAATGGCCATCTTACAGGCAATGGGTTACTGGAACAGTTTTCTATGGCCAACAGTCGTTCTAAGAACAGAAGATATGTTTACATTGCCAATCGGTTTATCAGGATTGTTAACTCCTTATGGCAATAACTACGATATTTTAATTTCGGGATCCTTGTTAACAATTCTCCCGATTATTATTTTATTTATGTTCTTCCAGCGGTATTTTATTTCCGGATTAACAGTTGGGGGAGTAAAAGGCTAATAGCAAATAATATAGAAAGGATGTACTAGCTATGAATGCAAAGAAAGCAACCATGATCATCGAAAAAGACTTCAAAATCGCCGAAATCGACAAACGCATTTATGGCTCGTTTATCGAGCATCTCGGCCGTGCAGTGTATGGAGGAATTTATGAGCCAGGCCACCCGCAGGCCGATGAAAACGGCTTTCGGCAGGATGTCATCGAACTGGTGAAAGAGTTGCAAGTCCCAATTATCCGCTACCCGGGCGGGAACTTTGTGTCCGGGTACAATTGGGAGGATGGAGTTGGGCCAAAAGAAAAACGGCCGCGGCGGCTGGATTTGGCGTGGAAATCGGTAGAGACCAATGAAATCGGATTGAATGAGTTTGTCGATTGGGCCAAAATGGCCGGGGCCGAAGTGAATATGGCCGTCAACTTGGGGACGCGTGGCATTGATGCGGCACGCAACTTAGTCGAATACTGCAACCATCCATCAGGATCGTATTACAGCGACTTGCGCATTTCCCATGGCTACAAAGAGCCGCATAAAATTAAAACGTGGTGCCTAGGCAATGAGATGGACGGCCCGTGGCAAATCGGCCATAAAACGGCCGTCGAGTACGGACGAATCGCCTGCGAAGCGGCCAAGGTCATGAAATGGGTCGATCCGACAATTGAACTCGTCGCCTGTGGCAGTTCGCATCGGAACATGCCGACGTTTGCGGAATGGGAAGCGACCGTTTTGGATCATACGTATGAGCATGTCGATTATATTTCTCTCCATCAATATTACGGAAATCGCGATAATGATACAGCCAATTATTTGGCGCTGTCGCTGGAAATGGACGATTTCATCCGTTCCGTTGTGGCGATCGCTGATTATGTGAAGGCGAAAAAACGGAGCAAAAAAACGATTCATCTCTCGTTTGATGAATGGAATGTCTGGTACCACTCGAACGAAGCAGATAAACAAATTGAGCCGTGGACCGTGGCACCGCCTCTGTTGGAAGATATTTATAACTTCGAAGATGCGCTTCTTGTCGGCTGCATGCTTATTACACTCATGAAACATGCGGACCGGGTGAAAATTGCCTGCTTGGCTCAATTAGTCAACGTCATTGCGCCGATCATGACGGAAAAGAACGGTCCAGCTTGGAAACAAACGATTTATTATCCGTTTATGCACGCCTCTGTTTATGGCAGAGGAGTGGCGCTGCATCCGGTTATTTCGAGCCCGAAATACGACAGCAAAGACTTCACCGATGTTCCGTACTTAGAATCCATTGCGGTTTACAATGAAGAAAAAGAAGAAGTGACGATTTTTGCGGTCAACCGTGATATGGAAGACGCGTTGTTGCTGGAATGCGATGTTCGCAGCTTTGAAGACTACCGTGTCATTGAACATATCGTTTTGGAACATGACAACGTGAAACAAACGAATTCGGCCCAATCTTCCCCGGTTGTCCCACATCATAACGGCGATGCCCAACTGTCCGGCGGGAAAGTGTCGGCCATGTTGCCGAAGTTATCGTGGAACGTCATCCGTTTAGGAAAAAGATAAGTAACCGAAGGCTGGTCTGATGGCCAGCCTATCCGTCTGAAAAAGGAAAGGAGAGACGGGACATGGAACGCAAAGTCCGTTTTGGCATCATCAGTACCGCCGCCATTGCCAAAGAGGTGATGATCCCGGCGATTCGCCGCGTGGAGTGCGCGGAAGTTGTGGCGATTGCCAGTGAAAGGGGAAAGGCGAATCAGACGGCGCGGGAACTTGGGATTCCGAAAGCGTACGACAGTTATGACCAGCTGCTCGATGACCCTGATGTTGACGCGGTGTACATTCCACTGCCAAACAGCTTGCACGCCGAATGGACGATTAAAGCGGCGAACAAGAAAAAGCATGTGCTTTGCGAAAAACCCGCCGCCTTATGTGAGGAAGATGTCCGACGCATGATCGAGGCGTGCGAGGAAAATGGCGTTTTATTTATGGAAGCGTTCATGTACCAGTTCCATCCGCAGCACGAGCGGGTGAAGCAACTTCTAGCTGCTGGCGAGCTCGGCGATGTCAAGTACATGCGCACCCATTTCTCGTTTTACCTGGAAGACCGTGAGGCGAACATCCGCATGAGCGATGAGCTTGGCGGGGGAAGTCTGTTCGATGTCGGCTGTTATGGTGTGCATTCGACAAGACACGTCCTTGACGCCGAGCCCGTCGAGCTGTTTGTCCAATCTCGTTTTGATCCGCAACGTTCGGTTGATTTGACGACGAGTGGTTGGATGAAGATGGAAAATGGTGTTTTCGCCCAGTTCACGTGCAGCTTCGATATGTTCTTCAAAAAT